>NZ_JAIVFN010000053.1 GCF_030015065.1 Xanthobacter autotrophicus
GCGCCCCGGCCGAGCCGGCCGCCCCCGCGGCCCCGTTGCACAGCCGGCCGCGCCTGGATGCCCGCCCGCGCGCCGAGCCGGCCGCGCAGCCGGTGCCGCACCAGATGCCCCCGCTCCCGGAGGCGCCCGCCATCTCCCCGGTTGCGCCCCCCGCGCAGGAACAGGCGCCCGTGGAAGAGACCATTTTCGAGGAAGTGGTGTTCGAGCGGCGCGTGGTGGAGGAGACGTTCCGCGCGGAGCCGGCCTTCGACCCGGCCGGCCCGGATGCGGAGCCGCCCGGTGCCGAGCCCCTGCCGGAAGAGGCGCCCGAACCGGAGCCCCCCGTCGATACACGCACCCCGGAAGCCCAGATGGCGGCCGCCCTCGCCGCTGCCACCGCCGGCGAATACGAAACCGCCTTGTCGATCTGGGAGCCGCTGGCCCGCACCGGCAATGCGCGGGCGCAGAACAATATCGGCGCCTGCTTCATCGACGGGCTGGGCGTGGACAAGGACCTCGACCTCGCCCGCCGCTGGCTGGAACTCTCCGCCGAGGGCGGCGATCCGGTGGGCCGGCGCAACCTCGCTACCCTCCATTTCAAGGGCGAAGGCGTCGCCCAGGACTATGACAGGGCCGCCGCGCTCTATCGCGCCGCCGCCGAGGACGGCGACGGCCCGGCCCAGGACATGCTGAGCTGGATGCTGCTGGAAGGCGAAGTCATCCCCTCCGACCCCGTCGAGGCGCGGCGCTGGGCGCAGGCCGCCGCGGACCAGAGCATCGCCTCGTCCATGACCCGGCTCGGCATGATCGCCCACAACGCGCTCGGCATGGAGCGCGATGCGGTGGAGGCCGCCCGCTGGTGGCGCAAGGGCGCCGAGGCTGGCGATGCCGACGGACAGGCCATGCTCGGCGCCGCCTATCATCTGGGATCGGGCGTGCCGCGCGACCGCATCGCCGCCTTCGCCTGGCTGCTGCGCGCCCGCGCCGGCCGGAGCGCCCTCGCCGACCGCTTCTTCGATGCCGTGCGCACCACGCTGACGCCGGAAGAGGAAGCCGCCGCCCAGCGCCGGGCCGCCATACCCCTGGGGGAGCTGCCCTGACGTGATCATCGGCACGGCCGGACATATCGACCATGGCAAGACCACGCTGGTGCGTGCCCTCACCGGTGTCGATACCGACCGCCTGAAGGAGGAGAAGGCCCGCGGCATCTCCATCGACCTCGGCTTCGCCTACCTTCCCCTGGACGCGCAGGGGACGGACGCAGAGGCTCCGCCCGGCCCGGTGCTTGGCTTCGTGGACGTGCCGGGGCACGAGAAGTTCGTGCACACCATGCTGTCGGGCGCGAGCGGCATCGACTTCGCCCTGCTGGTGGTGGCGGCCGACGACGGGGTGATGCCCCAGACCCGCGAGCATCTCGCCATCCTCGACCTGCTGGGCATCTCGCGGGGCATTGTGGCCCTCACCAAGGCCGACCTTGCCGATGATGCGCGCCGCGCCGCCGTGGCGGCGGAGATCACCGCGCTCCTCGCCCCGACCGGCCTCGCCGGCGCGCCCATCCTTCCCGTGTCCGCCGCCACAGGCGAGGGCATCGACGCCGTTCGCGCAGCGCTGGCCCACGCGGCGCGGCAGCTCGGCCGACGGCCCGCGGGCGGGCGCTTCCGCCTGGCGGTGGATCGCAGCTTCACCCTGGCCGGGGCCGGCACGGTGGTGACGGGAACGGTCCTGTCCGGAACGGTCCGTGTGGGCGACCGGGTCACGGTCAGCCCGTCCGGCCTCGCCGCCCGGGTACGCTCCATCAGGGCGCAGGACCTCGTATCGGAACAGGGCGTGGCCGGCGATCGCTGCGGCCTCAACCTGGCCGGCGAGGCCATCAGCAAGACCGCCATCGCCCGCGGCGACGTGGTGCTCGACCCGGTGCTGCACGCGCCCGCCGACCATATCGACGCCGAGCTCACCGTGCTCGCGAGCGAGAAACGGCCCATCGCCCAGTGGCTTCCGGTCCGCCTGCACCATGCGGCGCGCGAGGTTGGCGCGCGGCTGGTGCTGCTGGGCGATCCCATCGCCCCCGGCGCGGCGGGCAAGGTGCAGCTGGTGCTGGACGCGCCCATCGCCGCGGCGGCGGGCGACCGCTTCGTGATCCGCGACACCTCGGCCCAGCGCACCATCGGCGGCGGGCGCTTCCTCGACCTGCGCGGGCCCAGGCGCAAGCGGCGGACACCCGAGCGCCTGGCCCAGCTCGACGCCCTCGCCGAACGTGACCCCGCCGCCGCCCTCGCGGCGCTGCTGGCCATTCCCCCATATTTCGCGGACCTCTCCGCCTTCGCCCGCGACCGGACCCTGACCGCCGGGGAGACGGAAGCGCTCGCCGACCACCTGGGACTGGTGCGTCTCGCCTCCGGCGAGGCGACGCTCGCGATCACGGCGGATCGCTTCGCCGATTTCACGCGGCAGCTGCTGTCGGCGCTCGACGCCTTCCATGCGGAAAATCCGGACCTGCCGGGCATCGGCCGCGAGCGGCTGCGCCTGCTGCTGGTGCCGCGCCTGCCGGCGCCCGCCTTCCTCACGGCCCTGGAAAGCCTGCCTGACGGCGTGGTGAGGCGCGAGGGTGCATGGGTGCGCCGGGCCGATTTCGAGGTGCGCCTCAGCGCCGCCGACGAGGCGCTCTGGGGCCGCATCCTCCCCCTCATCGGCGGCGGCGAGCGCTTCCGCCCGCCACGGGTCCGCGACCTTGCAGGGATGCTCGACACCGCCGAGCCGGACATCCGGCGCCTGCTCAAGCTCGCCGGCCGCATGGGGCGCGTGGACGAGGTGGCGCACGACCACTTCTTCCTGCGCCCGGTGGTGGCCGAGATGGTCCAGATCCTCACCCGCCTGTCCGGCGCGCACAGGAAGGACGAGTTCACCGCCGCCCAGTTCCGCGACGAGGTGTCGAACGGGCGCAAGGTGGCCATCCAGATCCTCGAATTCTTCGATCGCCATGGCGTTACCCTGCGCCGGGGCGACCTGCGGCGCATCAACCCGTTCCGGCTGGACCTCTTCGTCGGCTCGGGAAATGATGCGCCTGCCGGCGATTCGCCGGCGACGCCCGAGCGGGGAAGAGAAGCGTCCCTGGTGGGGCGTCCGGACTTCAAATCCGGGAGGGGCCGCGAGCCGGTCCTTGGTGGGTTCGACTCCCACTCTCTTCCGCCACCCCCCGGGGCGGCGCCGTCCCGGAGCCTTGGGAAAACCCCATGACCACAGGTCCCGAGCCCGTCACGACAGAGCCTCTTGCGTCCGAGGCGGCACCCGCCCCCTCGCCGGCGCGCGCGGCTTTCCTCGCCCGGCTCGACGCGGCCAAGCACGCCGCGGACGTGGCCGAGACCGCGTTCCGCAGCGAGGCTGCACGGCGCATCGAGGCCCTCGCCTCCGAACGCGCCTATGCCTGGCGACGTGCCGACCTCATGGCCTCGCTCGATGCCGCCGTCGGGGGGACGGACACTGCGGAGATGGCGGCCGCCGCCGGTCAGGCCATGCTGCGCGCGCGGCTGGGCTGGACCACCGACAGCGAAGCCCGCAGCGAGGTGCTCACCCGTTTCGCCGCCGTGGCCCTGGCCCTCCACGCCGCCGATGCCGGCGGCGATCCGGGCGCCGCCCTCGCCGGCTTCGAGGCCTGGTACCTGGAAACACGGCAGAGCGCCTTCTGGTACCTGTTCGAGCATTACCTGCCCGACACGCCCCTGGTGGATTTCTGAGAGGCCGCCCCATGGACAAGCGCGGCACCGGCAAACGCGGCACCGGCACACGCGGAACGGGCAAGCACGCGACCGGCAAGGCCCAGGGCAATGGCGGCGGCGACACCCGCGCCGTCACGGCGACGGATTTCGAGCCGTGGCTGTCCGCCACCTATGCCGAGAATGGCGGCTTCACCGCGCTGGTGGTGCTGGTGCGCATCGCCGAGCCGGAGGTGATCCCCCTCGCCTCCACCTTCCTCAACATCGTCGGAGACGATGTGAGCTGGAGCGAGATCGTCACCCTGTTCGCCGGCGCCCGGCAGGCCTGGGACGGCGCCGCCTTCTTCGCCCAGCTCGACGCCGATGGCCCGCTGGAGAACGGGGAGGCGCGCGGCCGCCTGAGGGCGCTGGAGCAGCGCCTCGACGCCGACCGGCTGGTCATCAACGAGGGCGTCTTCTTCGATGCCCTCGGGCGGCGGCTGAAGGTGGAGGAAATCTCCACCAACTGAGCCGGGCTCCGCCCCGCTCGAAAGCGCTCTATTCGATGGGAAAGTCGAAATAGGTGTCGGGGAACGGCTCCGCCTTCAGGGTGAAGTGCCACCATTCCTTCTCGAACGGCACGAAGCCGTGGCGCACCATGAGACCCTCCAGCCGCTCGCGGTTTGCCTTCTGTGCCCTCGTCACGGCGTCCGAGGCGGGCCAGGAGCGCGGGCTGAAGAGATCGAAGGGCGTGCCCATGTCGAGATCCGCCCCCGTGGCCCGGTCGAACAGGGCCAGGTCCAGGGTCGAGCCACGGGAGTGGCCGGAGCGGGCAGCGATATAGCCCTCGGCGAACAGGTCCTTCTTTTCCACGTCCGGATAGAAGGTGGCCTTGGTGCGGGTATCGGCGAGGTCAGCCGCCCAGCGGGCGAAATGCGCCACCGCGCGGGCAGGCCGGTAGCAGTCGAAGATCCGCAGGCCGAGACCGCCGGTCTTGGCTTCCGCCGCCACGGCGGCCAGCGCATCGGCGGCCGGGCGGGTGAGGAAGCAGCGCGCGGCAGTGTAGCCGTCCACCCGCATGCCGACGAAATTGTCCGAGCCGAAATAGCGCACGTCGAACACGGCGTCCGGCACCACGGTGGCCACATCCACGAACAGGGCCGGACGGTCGGTGCGGGCCTCCGCGGCGAGCGGCAGGCCGGCAATGCTCAAGGCGAGGGCAGCAGGCTTCACCAGTCGGTCCATCAGGAAAGAGGGCATGGCAGGGGTCGCCGACATGGCCAGGGCGGCCGGCGTGCGCGCGTGAAGCGGCGCTTAGAGCGCGATCCGATCAGATTGACTCAATCTGATCGGTGAATCGCCCTCTAACTCTAAGAGAGAGATCGGCGTGTGCTCTAGCCGAGCACGTCCGGATCATAGGGCCAGCATCGGCTCAAGAAAACCGCCCGCGGCCGCCCCGGTCAGGCAGCAGGCGAGGCGCACCGGCTCTTCCGGCAAGGGCGGCGGGTCATCGAGGGGAACGAGATCGGGGTTCGGCACCGGTCCAGGACCGGGGCCGCAGGTATGGGTCGGCAATGCGATACCGCGCCGGCCTGTTCCGGCCGGCGCGGAACCCTGCTGTGCCCTGCCCTTGAGGGTCAGGAGAAAAATTCGGTGATGGACTGCCAGATGCTCTTCTTGGGCGCCGCCGAAGCCGACGCCTCGGCGGGCGCGGCACCGGCCGCGACGGTTCCCGGCGCGGCCTGCGACTTCGCCACCGCCTCGGGCGTGAACATGCCGTCGAAGGCGTCGATCTTGGCCAGGGTCACCGGGCCGGCCATGCCGTCCGCCTCGAGGCCGTTCTTCTGCTGGAAGGCCTCCACCGCCTTGGCCGTGCCCGGGCCGTAGGCGCCGTCGGCGGCGATGCCCAGCGCGGTCTGGAGCTTCTTCACCGTCTCGCCCTTGCTGCCCTGGGTGAGCAGGATGAGCTCGGGCAGGCCGAGGGCGGCGAAGGTGTCGGGGCCGGCGATGCCGTCTGCGGAGAGGCCGTGCGCCTTCTGGTAGGCCTTGAGGGCCTCCTCGGTGCCCGGGCCGAACTTGCCGTCGGCGTCGATGCCGAGCTTGGCCTGAAGGACTTTCACCGGCTCGCCGGAGAGCCCACGCTTCAGAAGTGCCATGTTTCAGATTCCCGTTGCCGGTAGGAGAGGGCCGACGCGCCAAATATAGGCGTCAAGCGTGACAACGGCACAGAGGGAGATTGGTGCCCAAAAAAGAAAAATGCCGGGCCCGATGAAGGACCCGGCAAGTATCGCCGCAGTGCGGCGAACCTTCCAGAGGGGAACAGCTGAGGCACCGCACAAGGTGCAATCAGCGCATGACCAAGATGCCCTCGTGTTAGGCAGTTTGCAACGCGGAGTGACCGCATATCAGGCATGTGCCCAGCGCTTGGCTGGCATATGCGATCGCTATCATTTTACCGTTCGCAGTCATAAATCAGTAACTCCAGCGCTGGGCCTTGGAGATGAGGAAGTCACGGAAGACCTGAATCCGGGCTACGGAGCGCATTTCCTGAGCATAGGTGAAGTATGCTTCCAGTTTGGGCGTCTCGCGGTCCGTGAAGAGCTGCACCAGGGAGGAGGCATCGTCCGAGAGGTAGTCCGGCAGCGTGCCGATGCCCACCCCGCGCTCCACCGCGCGCTTCAGGCCGAGCACGCTGTTCACCTCGAAGGCCGGCACCCGCGGCGTCGAGCCGTCGCGCCCGGCATGCTCCAGCCAGTTCAGCCCCTGAAAATAAGGCGGGATCGGCCCGCCGAGCAGGAGGATGCGATGCTTGTCCAGCTCGTCCACCGAGCGCGGATGGCCATGCCGCTTGAGATAGTCCGCCGACGCATAAGCGTGGAAGTGCACCGTGAACAGCCGGCGCTGCACCAGGTCCGGCTGCACCGGCTGGCGCATGCGGATGGCCACGTCGGCCTCGCGCATGGCAAGATCCAACTCCTCGTCGGTGAGGATGAGCTGGATGCGGATGTCCGGGAACAGCTCCACGAACTCGCCGACCCGCGCCGTCAGCCAATGGGTGCCGAGCCCCACCGTGGTGGTGACGCGCAGTTCGCCATTGGGCTTCTCGCGGCTGTCGGTCAGCTGGGCACGGGCCGATTCCAGCTTCAGGAACACCTCGTGGGCGGTACGATACAACAGCTCGCCCTGCTCGGTGAGGATCAGGCCGCGCGCATGGCGGTGGAAGAGGGGAACCTTCAGCTCCGTCTCCAAAGCGGAGACCTGCCGGCTCACCGCCGACTGGGAGAGGCCGAGCGTCTCGCCCGCATGGGTAAACGAACCCGCTTCGGCGGCGACGTGGAAGACCTTAAGCTTGTCCCAATCCATCAGGCCCGAGCCCCTTTGGGGCGCGCCGGCGTCCGTCTGAACGCAGAATCGCCCACTCACCCTTCACGGGGGACGGACCGCGCCCCTTGGGCGGCTCGCTTAGCGCTCCGCCCGGCTCAGGTCCGGCTCCCGCGTCGCCGGCCCATCGCGGGAGCGGACGACGTCACTGTCTTCAATCGGTTCAACGAGGAAGGACGGGCAATCCGGAGATCCTCTCCGGCCATCCGGCCCTCCCCACCAGGCAGGATCGCTGCGAGACGCCGGCGCGGGCGAGGGACGGACTATTCCGCCGCCTTCGCCACGCTCTGGTGGGCCAAGAAGCGCTCCGCCTCGAGGGCGGCCATGCAGCCCCGGCCCGCGGCGGTGACAGCCTGACGATAGACGTCGTCCGCCACGTCGCCGGCCGCGAACACGCCCGCCACCGACGTCGCCGTCGAATCGGGGGCGGTCCAGACATAGCCGCTCTCCTTGAGCTTCAGCTGGTCTTTCACCAGCTCTGTGGCAGGCGCATGGCCGATGGCGATAAATATGCCGTCAGCGGGCAGCTCCGTCACCACCCCGCTGCGCACGTCCTTGAGCCGCACGCCGGTGACCTTGGTGACCGGATCGTCGGCGCCCACCACCTCGGCCAGCTCGGCGTTCCACACCACGTTGACCTTGGGATTGGCGAACAGCCGTTCCTGCAGGATCTTCTCGGCGCGGAAGCCCTCGCGGCGGTGCACCACCGTGACCTTGGAGGCGAAATTGGTAAGGAAGAGCGCCTCCTCCACGGCGGTGTTGCCGCCGCCCACCACCACCACCTCCTTGCCGCGATAGAAGAAGCCGTCGCAGGTGGCGCAGGCGGAAACGCCCGAGCCGCGATACGCCGCCTCCGATTCGAGGCCCAGCCAGCGCGCCTGCGCTCCCGTGGCGAGAATCACCACATCTGCCACATAGGTGTCGCCCGATTCGGTCACCATGCGGAACGGCCGGCGCGACAAATCGAGGCTCGCCACATGGTCGGTGACGATGCGCGTGCCCATGTGCTCGGCCTGGGCGCGCATCTGCTCCATGAGCCACGGCCCCTGGATGGGATCGGCGAAGCCGGGATAATTCTCCACGTCGGTGGTGATGGTGAGCTGGCCGCCGGGCTGGATGCCCTCGAACAGGACCGGCTCCAGCATTGCGCGTGCCGCATAGATGGCCGCAGTGTAGCCGGCCGGCCCCGAGCCGATGATGACGACCTTGACGGTTTGGGCAGTCATATGTGTCCCCGAAATTCCGTGCATGCCGCGATTGGCCGGGGAGCGTCGACGGCCGCGAGGACCGGCGCTTCCGGCCGCAGCGAGAGCTATGCTCGAATGTAGGGGCTCCCCCCGAGCCTCACAAGGCTCGGCCGGAGCGCACGGAGGAGGCGCCGAAACCACGCGTGGGCCGCAGGCACGGGAATTCCGGGCTCGATGCCCGCCCCACCGGCCGACTCTGCGACGCTTTGCGCAGCGACATCGGCGCAACATTATTTCGTTGTGTTGCCACAAGCGCGCACTAGAGCACGCGCCGATCTGCTTGCATCGCAAGCTGATCGGACAACGCGTTCTCTTTCTTGCGTTTAGAGGGCGATTCACCGAGCAAATTGATTCAATTTGCTCGGATCGCGCTCTAAGGTGCCGTGACCTTGCCGTGGGGAGTCGTACCTTGACCGTTCGCCTTGATGCCGTCGACTGGAAGATCCTCGACGAGCTGCAGCGGGATGGGCGCATGACCAATGTGGAGCTGTCGCGCCGCGTGGGCATCTCGGCCCCGCCCTGCCTGCGCCGGGTCCGGGCGCTGGAGGAGGCCGGCATCATCGAGGGCTATCGCGCGCTGCTCGACGAGAAGCGCCTCGGCTACGACCTCATGGCCTTCGCCATGGTGCATCTCATCAGCCAGGCCGAAACCGACCTCGCCGCCTTCCAGGACCGCATTGCCCAATGGCCGCTGGTCCGCAGCGCCTGGATGCTCTCCGGCGACGTGGACTTCCTGATGCTGTGCGTGACCCCGGACCTGCGCACCTTCCAGACCTTCGTGCTGGACATCACCGCCGCGCCCAACGTGCGCAACGTGAAGACGGCGTTGACCCTGAAGCAGTCCAAGAACGCGCCGGTGGTGCCGCTGGAAGCCGGACTGCCGAAGGGGGCGTGACCCTGGGGACGTAATTTGGCGACGTGAGGAGCCCAAGGGCTGCCCACAGCGAATGCCCCCGCCGGGGGCCTCACGCGGGGAGCGCGTTCAGCCCCCTGCCCTCCCCTGCAGGCGGGAGAGGGCAGGGGCGGTGCAATCAGCGGCAGGATGCGAAGCGCGGCGCGCTCCCCTTCAGGCCCAGCGCACCGCCACGATCTCGAAGGAACGGGCCCCCTTGGGCGTGACCACCTCCACCGAGGCGCCCTTCTTCTTGCCGATAAGCGCGCGGGCCACGGGCGAGGAGATGGAGATGCGGCCGGCCTTGGCGTCGGCCTCGCTGTCGCCGACGATCTGCCAGACCTTCTCCTCCTCCGTGTCCTCGTCCACGAGGGTCACGGTGGCGCCGAACTTCACGATGTCGCCGGACAGCTTGGACACGTCGATCACCTCGGCCCGGGACAGCTTGTCCTCGAGCTCGGCGACACGGCCCTCGTTCAGCGACTGCTGCTCCTTGGCGGCGTGATACTCCGCATTCTCGGAGAGGTCGCCATGGGCGCGGGCCTCGGAGATGGCGGTGATGATGCGCGGACGCTCCACCTGCTGGCGCTGCTTCAACTCTTGCGCGAGGGCGGCATAGCCCGCCGCCGTCATGGGAATCTTCTCCATGGGTCCTTCTTCAGACCTCCTGAAACGTCGCTGGCCCGGATCCTCCCTTGAGGGAGGCGCATCCGGCGCAGGAAAAGAAAGCCGCCCCGCAGGGCCTTGCCCCGCGGTTGCGGCGACTGCCTCCGCCCGGCGGAGCGCTCCCTTCGGGGCGGCACCGGGTGGTGGAGGCTTCGTCCGCCCGGCGCCGGGAGCGCAAGGCGGACACGAGGAAAACACGCGCGGAAGCAAGAGCCCCGGAAGGGCCCGGGTCCACGCGCGCCGCGAAGACCGGGACGCAGAATCAGGCGACGGAAGCCTCGCCCCGCGCCTTATGCCCGCCGGCATCGAAATAACCCTGCAGCGGGCACACCTTGAGATCCCCGCCCACATAGGCCTTGATCCCCTGCGCCGCGGCAATGGCTCCGGATAGCGTGGTGTAATACGGCACTTTCTGCAAGAGGGCCGCCCGCCTCAGGGACCGGCTGTCGGCGAGGGCCTGCGCCCCCTCGGTGGTGTTGAAGACGAGCTGGACCTCGCCGTTCTTGATGGCGTCCACGATATGGGGACGGCCCTCCAGCACCTTGTTGATCTTGGCCGCCGGCACGCCGTGCTCCTCCAGGAAGCGCTGGGTGCCCGAGGTGGCGATGACCTTGAAGCCGAGATCCACCAGCATCTGCATGCTGGGCAGGATGCGCTCCTTGTCGCCTTCCTTCAGCGACACGAACACCGTCCCGGACTTCGGCACCTTGGTGCCGCCACCCAGCTGGCTCTTGGCGAAGGCGACGCCGAAATCGGTATCGAGCCCCATCACCTCGCCGGTGGAGCGCATCTCCGGGCCCAGCACCGTATCCACTCCCGGGAAGCGGGCAAAGGGGAACACCGCCTCCTTGATGGCGATGTGCGCCACCTGCGGCCGCTTGAGGCCGAAGGAGGCGAGTTTCTCCCCGGCCATCACCCGCGCCGCGATCTTGGCGATGGGCAGGCCAATGACCTTGGCGACGAAGGGCACCGTGCGCGAGGCGCGCGGATTGACCTCCAACACATAAATGACGTCGCCCTTGATGGCGTACTGCACGTTCATCAGCCCGACCACGCCCAGCGCCAGCGCCATGGCGGCGGTCTGCTTCTCCAGCGCCGCGAGGATATCGGGCGTCAGCGAATAAGGCGGCAGCGAGCAGGCGCTGTCACCCGAATGGATGCCCGCCTCCTCGATATGCTCCATGATGCCGGCGATGAACACGTCGGTGCCATCACAAAGGGCATCGACATCCACCTCGATGGCGTCGGAGAGGTAGCGGTCGAACAGGAGCGGGTTCTTGCCCAGCACCGTGTTGATCTGGCCGGTCTTGTCGTTGGGATAGCGGGCCTTGACCTCCTGCGGCACGAGGCCGGGCAGGGTCTCCAGCAGATAGTCGCCGAGCTGGCTTTCCTCGCGGATGATCTGCATGGCCCGGCCGCCCAGCACGTAGGAGGGGCGCACCACCATGGGATAGCCCAGCTCCGCCGCCACCAGGCGCGCCTGCTCCACGCTGTAGGCGATGCCGTTGGCCGGCTGGCGGATCTTGAGGCGGTCCAGCAGGGTCTTGAAGCGGTCGCGGTCCTCGGCGAGGTCGATGGCGTCCGGCGAGGTGCCCAGGATCGGCACCTCGGCATCTTCCAGCGCCTTGGCGAGCTTCAGCGGCGTCTGGCCGCCGAACTGCACGATCACGCCCTTCAGCGTGCCGTTGGTCTTTTCGCGGGCGATCAGCTCCAGCACGTCCTCGGCGGTGAGCGGCTCGAAATAGAGCCGGTCGGAGGTGTCGTAGTCGGTGGAGACGGTCTCCGGGTTGCAGTTGACCATGATGGCTTCATAGCCCGCGTCCTTCAGGGCGAAGGCCGCATGGCAGCAGCAATAGTCGAACTCGATGCCCTGCCCGATCCGGTTCGGGCCGCCGCCGAGGATGATCACCTTCTCGCGGTTGGAGGGCCGCGCCTCGTCGGCGAGGGTCCCGGCGAAGGGCGTCTCATAGGTGGAATACATGTAGGCCGTGGGCGAGGCGAACTCGGCCGCGCAGGTGTCGATGCGCTTGTAGGCGGGGCGCACGTCGAGGCCCTGCCGGCGCGCCCGCACCTCGGCCTCGGACAGCGAGGCGAGGGTGGCGAGCCGCGCGTCGGAAAAGCCCATGGCCTTCAGCCGGCGGAAGGCGCCGGCCGTGACCGGCAGGCCGAGGCGGCGGATCTTCGCCTCGGTCTCCACGATGCCGCGGATCTCGGCGAGGAACCAGCGGTCGATCTTGCAGGCGGCGTGGATCTGCTCGTCGGAAAGGCCGAGGCGCATGGCCTGCGCCACATAAAGCAGGCGATCCGGGGTAGGCGTGCCCAGCGCGGCGCGGATGGCGTTCTTGTCGTCGCCCTGCCCCAGCCCCTCGATCTCGATGTCGTCGAGGCCGGTGAGGCCGGCTTCCAGCGACCGCAGGGCCTTCTGGAGCGATTCCTGGAAGGTGCGGCCGATGGCCATGGCCTCGCCCACCGACTTCATGGCGGTGGTGAGCACCGGATCGGCGCCGGGGAACTTCTCGAAGGCGAAGCGCGGCACCTTCGTCACCACATAGTCGATGGTGGGCTCGAAGGAGGCAGGCGTCGCGCCGCCGGTGATGTCGTTCTCGATCTCGTCCAGCGTGTAGCCGACCGCAAGGCGCGCCGCGACCTTGGCGATGGGGAAGCCCGTGGCCTTCGACGCCAGCGCCGAGGAGCGCGACACGCGCGGGTTCATCTCGATGACGATGAGGCGGCCGTCCTCGGGGTTTACCGCGAACTGCACGTTGGAGCCGCCGGTCTCCACCCCGATCTCGCGCAGCACCGCAAGCGATGCGTCGCGCATGATCTGGTATTCCTTGTCGGTCAGCGTCAGCGCCGGGGCCACCGTGATGGAATCGCCGGTATGGACGCCCATGGGGTCGATGTTCTCGATGGAGCAGATGATGATGCAGTTGTCCGCCTTGTCGCGGACCACCTCCATCTCATACTCCTTCCAGCCGAGCACGCTCTCCTCCACCAGCACCTCGTTGGTGGGGGAAGCGTCGATGCCGCGCTCGATGATCTCGATGAACTCGGCCTTGTTGTAGGCGATGCCGCCGCCGGTGCCGCCCATGGTGAAGGACGGGCGGATGATGGCGGGCAGGCCCACCTCGTCCAGCGCCTCCAGCGCCTGGGGCAAGGTCTTGATCTGGCGGGACTTGGGCGTGGACAGGCCGATCTTGGTCATGGCCTCGCGGAACAGCTCGCGGTCCTCGGCCTTGTCGATGGCCTCGGCGGTGGCGCCGATCATCTCCACGTCGTACTTTTCGAGCGTGCCCATCTTCTTCAGCGACAGGGCGCAGTTGAGCGCCGTCTGGCCGCCCATGGTGGGCAAGAGCGCGAAGCCCCGGGAGCGGTCGCCGCGCTCCTTCTCGATGATCCTGGTGACGATCTCGGCGGTGATGGGCTCGATATAAGTCGCGTCCGCCATGTCCGGGTCGGTCATGATGGTCGCGGGATTCGAGTTGACGAGGACGACCCGGTATCCCTCCTCCTTGAGCGCCTTCACCGCCTGCGTTCCGGAATAATCGAACTCGCAGGCCTGCCCGATCACGATGGGACCGGCGCCGATGATGAGGATGGTTTCGATATCGGTGCGTTTCGGCATTTCTGTCTGGCGCTCTCCACCCTCGCCGCCCGCACCCGGGTAGACACGGGAGCGGACAGCGGGATCCGTTTCGTCGATGCTTCCGGGCAAGGATGCCGCTGGGGCACTCGCGCCTTTTCTATCGCGCTCCGGGCGCAAAAAAAGGGCCGCGGGTCACGCGCCCCCCGAAAGGATCGAGCACCGCCCCGGACAGGCCCGGAAGCGTGCGCGCATGGGGGCGGAGGAAGTGCGAGGAGGTCACACCCCGGGAATTCTCTTTCACCCTGCGCGCTGATGGGCTTCCTTAGACCATAATTTGCGGCGACGGAAGCCATGAGGCTTCACCTTCCGCCGGAGACAGACGCGGTGCCCCCTTCCCTCGCCGAACTGGCCTTGCGATACCGTGGCCTCATCCGGCAGTTCGCGACCTTCGTGGGCGTGGGGCTGGCCGCCACGGCCGCCCATTTCGCGGCGCTGACGCTGATGGTGGAAAACGGCCTGCTCGGCCCGGTTGCAGGGTCCGCCGTCGGGTTCATCGTGGGCGGGATTGTCTCCTACAGCCTGAACCGCCGCTTCACCTTCGAGTCCACCCGCTCCCATGCGGGGGCGGTTCCGCGTTTCATGGTGGTGGCCGGCGTGGCCTTCGTGCTGAACGGCCTCATCATGGGCCTTCTGGTGCACGAGCTCGGGCTCTACTATTTGCTCGCCCAGGCCATCACGACCGGTATCATCATGCTGTGGACATTCTCCGGCTATCGCATCTGGGCCTTCGCCCACCGTGCCGGCGCCCGGGAGGCCTGACCCGGGCCACCCGCGCCCGCCGCGCGGGCCCGGCTCCCTGCCCTCCTGTACGGTCAGGTCAGCGGGCGAACTCGATGCCCGCGCGGGTCTCGGCGATGGCCTGGTCCACCAGCTCGATGGCCCGTTCGCGGTGACCGCCCTTGTTGGGCTCGGCCTCCATCAGCGCCGCGCGGGCGTTCTGGAGGGCGCCCATGGCCCGCCACATATTGGGCTGGTTGGCCAGGGCGCTCTGGATGAGGCCGGACGATGCGAGCGCCACCACTGCGCCCGCGGCGAAAGCGAGCATCACGCTACGTCGGGAAGCGGTCGATGCGGCCATGGGAACGGTCCTCCTTCGCCCGACATCGGATTGATGAGCGGCCTCTTCCTATACCAGAGCACGCGCCGATCTGCTTGCATCGCGAGCTGATCGGGCAACGCGTTCTCTTTCTTGAACTTAGAGCGCGCGTCGCCGAGCTACCGGTAGGTGACCCAGAACACGCCGACCGTGGGCGCAGCGGCCCGCAAGGCCGGATCGCCCGATGCAATGGCCCTGGGTCCGGAAAGCCGTGCCTGTGCCTGATCCGGGACGGCGGCCGAAAGCGCGAGCTGCACCCCCAGCGTGCAGCCGCCGCCGAGATTGCCGAGCCGTCCGCCCCGCCAGTCCGCCACCACGCCGCCGCCATTGCCGCCGAAGCCCCGGACCCGGAACGGCTTGCCGTTGGCCTTCTCCAGGTCGGCGAGGGTGGAACCGATGGCGATGCCGTTCACGCTCCAGGCTGTGGATTCGGTGAAGGCCACCCGGCGCGGATTGACCATGTCGATGGCGTCCTTCCAGGCGACTTCGAGGCTCAGCGCCGGATCGTTGGGCAGGATCACGAGGCCGGGCGACGTGCTGCCGTCTGGGGAGATGATGTTGCCGGTCACCACATTGGCCTGGCCGAAATCTGCGGCGATGTTGACGGCGGTGGTGTCGGGCGCGAACGGGCCGGCGCACTGGAACTGGCGCGGGCCGGCGGTGGGCCGCGGGATCGACACCACCGTCTCCGAATAGTCGCCGAACGCGTCTGACTGCTTCACCACGCCAGTGCCCCAGCTGTCCGGATTGCCCTGGCAGGCCGCAAGGGACAGGGCGGCGGCGAGGACGGCGCCGAAGGCGGCAGGACCCGGGGAAGGGCGATGTGAGAAAGCACGACGGGGGGCCGGATCTGCCGTCTTCAACATGGCTGCCTTCTTCCAGGGTCGCGCAGGCCGCCCCCGGCCCGTCGCGGGGCTGCCGCGAAAAACGCCATGGAACGATCGTGCCGAAGGGTCCTTCTTAAAGCCCGATCCGGGCAAATTGAATCCCCTTGCCCGGAGAATCGCCTTCTCATCTCAACACCGCAGCACCAGCCGCCACCGCGGCCATCCGGTCCGGCCGGCGGGCGTCAGCCCGCCAGTTCGCCGGTCAGGCAGCCCCACCACATCTCCACGGCGCGCAGGCTCGCCGGGGCGATCTCGGCGAGGTCGCCGACGAAGCCGTCCCATTGCGCGCGCACGGTGGGGGAAACCGAGGTGAGCACCGACATTTCCGCCGCCACCGCCGCATGGAAGGCGCTGGTGAGGCCACGCCCGTCGGCCTCCTGCCGGCCGAACTTGGAGAGGATCACCACCGTGTCGGACAGATCGCCGCCCTCATCGAGGCGCGCGGCGATGGCCCGCTCCACCCCAGCCGAGGCCGCCGCGAGCCCGGCGGGATCGAGGCTGCATCCCGCTGCGCCGGGGCCGAGATTCTGGTGCAGGCGGTTGGTCTCGCCCGAGACGAGGTCGAGCAGCAGCACGTCGTCGTGGGCGCAGCCGGGAGGCAGGTGCTCCACCACGCCGAGCACGCGCACCCCGGACGCCTTCAGCTGCCCGGCCGCCTCGGCGAGGAGGGACTGGATCCTCTCCCGGTCCGCCCCCTGCAAGGCGAGGATCATCGCCCGCTCAACCGCCATTCCGCCTCCAGCCATCTCCCGCCATTCCCCGCCGCGCCTTCCGCGCACGCGCTCAGCTATATCTCAATCAGCATAACACATGCCCGATCCGGAAAGGATGCGCGACATTTTCGCATTCCGCGTCCCATCATTGCCACGCGCACCCATTATGCGCACCGTTTCATCGCTGTCAGCCGCGGATGGGTGATGTCTCAGTTTGAAAGCCTGCAGCTCTGACCGGGCGCACCGCGGAACCCTCTCCCGCTTGCGGGAGAGGGGGCAAGACCACGCCTTGTTTCGAGCTGAGACACGACCCGCGGATGTGAAGCCTTGAAGCGCCCTGCTGTGACCACCGTGGCGGCCCTTGCCGCCTTCGCCCTTCTCGTCCTGTCCGGCCCGGGTGCCGCCGCCGCCAAGCACCGCCCCGCGCCGAAGCAGGCGACATCCGATCCGGCACGACCCGGAACGCCCAGGACGCCTCGAAGCGCGACGCGGCCATGCTGCACGTGGATCTTCAAACCCGTATCGAGCAGCGTTGCAATGCCCGCGCCATGGGACTGGTTGGTCGCGAGCACGCCGACATGCGCCCGGAAGAGGCGGTCGCCTATGCCTTCGCCGATCCGCAGCTCGGCGAGGCCTCCATCACCGCGCCGGGCGCGGCCATCCGCAGCCGGGGCCATTGGTACCGCCTCTCCTATGAGTGCCGCACCAGCGCCGACGGCATGGACGTGGAAGCCTTCAGCTACACCCTGGGCACCGAGGTGCCGCGCGACGACTGGGCGGCCCATTCGCTGGTGCCGTGAGGGGCCCGCTCACTCCTCCGGCTCGGTGGTGAACATGAGGGGATAGCCCTTGGCGCGGGCGAGATCCGTGGCGCGGCCCGCCTTGGTCTCGGCCACGTCGCGGGTGAACACCGCCACCACGCAGACGCCGCGCCGGTGCGCCGTCATCATCACCCGGTGGGCCTGGTCCTCGCTCATGCGGAATTCCGCCTTGAGCACCCGCACCACGAAGTCGCGCGGCGTGAAATCATCGTTGAGCAGGATGACCTTGTAGAGCCGCGGCCGTTCCACCTTGGCGGCGGTCCCGGTCCGGGGCCGGGCGGGCACGACGGGCGGCGGAACGGTCTCGGCCATGGGCGACCTCCTTGATCGACGTCGGTCGGACGCGCCCTTTCAGCGTGAGCGGCGCCCGCCCTTCCTGAAGCCCTTGGTCCCGGGATCGGGGCGCGGGCCGGGGCGGAAGGTGTCTTCCGCGACCGGCACGGCCCGGTCGGAGCCGGGGCCCATGTCGTCGAGGGACGGCTTGCGGGCGCGGGTCGCCGGCGCCGCATAGGCTGCCTGCTCCTCGCCCATTCCCTCCGCCTCGGCTCCGGCGCGCGGCTTGCGCCCCGCCCCGCGACCGCGCGGCAAGAGCTTGCCGGCGTCTTCCCTGGGCGGCAGGTTCGCCGCTTTGCCATATTTGCGCGGCCCCCGGAAGCCGCCGGACTTGTCCTCCACCGCCTCCTGCCGGGCAAGGGGATCGTCCGCCACCGCAAGCTCGGTGGCCTCCAGCCGGCGGATCTCGTCGCGCAGGCGGGCGGCGGTCTCGAAATCGAGGTCGGCGGCGGCGGCGCGCATGCGCTTCTCCAGGTCCGCCATCACCGCCTTGAGATTGTGGCCAAAGGCGGCCCCCTCCTCCGCGAGGCCGGCATCCACCTGCACATGGTCGCGCTCGTAGACGGAATTGAGGATATCGCCGATGGCCTTCTTCACGCTCTCCGGCGTGATGCCGTGCTCGACATTGTAGGCCATCTGCTTCTCGCGGCGGCGGGTGGTCTCCGCCATGGCGCGCTGCATGGAGCCGGTGACGTGGTCGGCATAGAGGATCACGCGGCCATCCACGTTGCGCGCGGCTCGGCCGATGGTCTGCACCAGCGAGGTCTCCGAGCGCAGGAAGCCCTCCTTGTCCGCGTCCAGGATGGCGACCAGCCCGCACTCGGGGATGTCCAGGCCCTCGCGCAGCAGGTTGATGCCGATGAGCACGTCGAACGCCCCGAGCCTGAGGTCGCGGATGATCTCGATGCGTTCGATGGTGTCGATATCGGAATGCATGTAGCGCACGCGGATGCCGTGCTCGTGCAGATATTCGGTGAGGTCTTCGGCCATGCGCTTGGTGAGCACGGTGACCAGCGTGCGATACCCCTTCGCCGCCACCGCCCGCACTTCGCCGAGAAGGTCGTCCACCTGGGTCCGGGCCGGGCGCACATCCACCTCCGGGTCGATGAGGCCGGTGGGGCGGATGACCTGCTCCACGAACACGCCGCCGGTCTTCTCCATCTCCCAGGTGCCGGGGGTGGCGGAGACGTGGACGGTCTGCGGCCGCATGGCCTCCCATTCCTCGAAGCGCAGCGGGCGGTTGTCCATGCAGCTGGGTAGGCGGAAGCCGTATTCCGCCAGCGTCGCCTTGCGGCGGAAGTCGCCGCGATACATGGCACCGATCTGGGGCACGGTGACGTGGCTCTCGTCGATGAAAACGAGGGCGTTGTCCGGCACGTATTCGAACAGGGTGGGCGGCGGCTCGCCGGGCTTGCGGCCGGTCAGCCAGCGCGAATAATTCTCGATGCCGGCGCAGCTTCCCGTCGCCTCCATCATTTCGAGGTCGTAGCGGGTGCGCTGCTCCAGCCGCTGGGCCTCCAGCAGGCGGCCCATCCTGTAGAGCTCGTCGAGGCGCATCTTCAGCTCGGCCTTGATGCCGGAGATGGCCTGGATGAGGGTCGGGCGCGGCGTGACGTAATGGGAAGCGGCGTAGACGCGCACGCTCTTCATGTCACCGCTCTTGTGGCCGGTGAGCGGGTCGAACTCGGCGATGCTCTCCACCTCGTCGCCGAACAGGGAGACGCGCCAGGCGCGGTCCTCGTAATGGGCGGGGAAGATCTCCACGCTGTCGCCGCGCACCCGGAAGGTGCCGCGGGCGAAATCCGACTGGATGCGCTTGTATTGCAGGGCCACGAGGTCGGCCAGCAGGCCGCGCTGGTCGATGCGCTCGCCCACCTTGATGTCGAAGGTCATGGCCGAATAGGTCTCGACCGACCCGATGCCGTAGATGCACGACACCGAGGCGACGATGATCACGTCATCCCGCTCCAGCAGCGAGCGGGTCGCCGCATGGCGCATGCGGTCGATCTGCTCGTTGATGGAGGATTCCTTCTCGATATAGGTATCTGTGCGCGGAACGTAGGCTTCCGGCTGGTAGTAATCGTAGTAGGAGACGAAATACTCCACTGCGTTTTCGGGAAAGAAGCTCTTGAACTCGCCATAGAGCTGGGCGGCCAGCGTCTTGTTGGGCGCGAGCACGATGGCGGGGCGCTGGAGCCTTTCGACCACCTTGGCCATGGTGAAGGTCTTGCCCGAGCCGGTGACGCCCAGCAGCACCTGGTCGCGCTCGCCGGCCTGCGCCTGGGCGCACAATTCGGCGATGGCCTGCGGCTGGTCGCCGGCGGGCTCGAAATCGCTCTTCATGATGAAGCTGACGCCGCCCTCTGACTTCTCCGGGCGGGGCGGGCGATGGGGCACCCAGGTCTGGCCATTGACCTCCGGCCGCCCGTTCTCGATCAGCTGCGCCAGCGCCTGCACCGTGGCCGAGGCGCCGGCGGAGGCGAAATCGAGGGTCATGTCCCCGGGATCGAGCCCGAGGGACTGCGCGAGCTGGGGATCGAGCGCCTGCTGGGGCGCCGGCTCGAAGTGGCGCTGGGAGCGCTCTCCGAGCTTGCCGGGACGGGATGCTTTGGCCATGGGGGGAATATGGGGGCGATCCCCTCCTGAGGAAAGACGCCGCGCGCGCCTCTTGGCGCCGACCGGACCCCAAGGCCCGCGGCCATCGGCGATGCAGAAGCGACGCGCATAAGCTGCACTGGTTAATTTATTACAATCAATACTTGTTACAGCCCCCGGTCGCACGCAGTCCTTGCCGAAAGCGGGGGCTGCCATGAGTCTCGGAAAAAGGGAGGTCCGGCGCGCCGGCGCTGATCGCAATGGTGGAAAAACCGGACCCAATAGGGGCGAAGATCGGCAGGATCCTGTGCTAAGGGCAGAGCATCCCAATCCGGATGCGCCCTGCCCCATCATGCCTTCTTTCAGCACACTCCTGCCGCCTCAGATCCTGCCCATCGTGATGCTCGTCGCCTCGAACGTCTTCATGACGTTCGCGTGGTACGGGCACCTCAAGCACAAGTCGTCGCCGCTCGTGATCGCGATCGTCGTGAGCTGGGGCATCGCCTTCTTCGAGTATTGCCTCGCCGTGCCGGCCAACCGCTTCGGCTCGGCGGCCTATTCCACGGCCCAGCTCAAGACCATGCAGGAGGTCATCACCCTCCTCGTCTTCGCCGGCTTCTCGGTGCTCTATCTGAAGGAGCCGTTGGGCTGGAATCACCTCATGGGGTTCGCCTTCATCTCGGCCGGGGCGTTCTTCATCTTCCACAGGTTCTGAGGAGCGGCGGTCCCGGCTTCAGGATGGCGCCAGCGCCGCCAGTTCGGCGGCGAAGGCGTTGTGCCGCCGCACGGTCGCCGGCAGGTCGATGGTGAGGAGGCGGCCGTCGCGCACCACCACGCGGCCGTTGATCACGCTCAGGCTCACCTGCTGCGGCGCGCAGAACAGCAGCGCCGCCACCGGATCGTGCAGCGCTCCGGCATAGGCCAGCGCCGCCATGTCGAAGGCGACGAAATCCGCCGCCATGTCCGAGGCGAGCGCGCCGATGTCGTCCCGTCCCAGCACCCGCGCGCCGCCCAGCGTCGCCAGTTCCAGCGCCGTGCGCACGCTCATGGCGTCGGGGCCAAAGGCGACGCGCTGGAGCAGCATGGCCTGCCGCGCCTCGGCCAACAGGTGGCCGCTGTCGTTGGAGGCGGAGCCGTCCACCCCGAGGCCCACCGGAATGCCTTCCGCCCGGAAGCGCTTCACCGGCGCGATGCCCGAGGCAAGCCGCATGTTGGAGCACGGGCAATGGGCGATGCCGGTGGAGGTCGCGGCGAACAAGGCGATGCCCGCCTCGTCCAGCTTCACGCAGTGGGCGTGCCACACATCCGGCCCCACCCAGCCGAGCTCGCGCACATATTCGGTGGGGCCCATGCCGAAGGTCTCGTGGGAGAAGGCGATGTCGGAATCGTTCTCGGCGAGATGGGTGTGCAGTGTCAGGCCGTTGGCGCGGGCGAGGCGGGCGGTGTCCCGCATCAGGTCGTGGCTCACGGTGAAGGGCGAGCACGGCGCCAGCACCACCCGCAGCATGGAGAAGCGGGCGGGGTCGTGATAGGCGCCGATGAGGCGCTCGGCGTCCTTCATCACGAAGCCCTCGTCCTCCACCACCCGGTCCGGTGGCAGGCCGCCCTTGCTCTCGCCCACGCTCATGGAGCCGCGGGCGGCGTGGAAGCGCATGCCGATCTGTCGCGCCGCGCGGATGGAATCGTCGAGCCGCACCCCGTTGGGATAGATGTAGAGGTGGTCCGACGAGGTGGTGCAGCCGGAGAGGATCAGTTCCGCCATGGCGGTCAGGGTCGCCGTCTCCACCATCTCGCCGGTCAGCCCGGCCCAGAGCGGATAGAGCGCGCGCAGCCAGTCGAACAACTCGCCGTCCTGCGCCGCCGGCACCGCGCGGGTCAGGCTCTGCACCATGTGGTGATGGGTGTTGACGAGGCCGGGGATCACCACATGGCCGGCGAGGTCGATGATCTCGTCCGCCTGCGCCGGCAGGTCGGCGGCGCGCCCCACCGCCACGATGCGCCCGTCCTCCGCATAGAGCCCGCCGCCCGGGATTTCCCGGCGCTCTCCATCCATGGTGACGAGGACGAGGGCGTTGCGGGCGAGCAGCGTCTGGGCCATGGGGTCTCCGCGGGACAGGACGCCCGGCATGGAGAGCCGGGCGCCATCGGGAACCCGATGTTAGGGGCGATGCGGAGCGGAGGGAATCCCGTCAGCGGCTGTCACTTGGCGGCTGTCACTTGGCGGCTGCCGGCACCACGCGCAGGATCTCGCCCGTGTCGTCGGTGGCGAGCCACAATGCCCCGTCCGGTCCCTGCCGCACGTCGCGGATGCGCTTTCCCAGCGGCAGGCGCTCCTCGCCGGTGACGGCGCCGTCGCGGATCTTCACCTCCACCAGCGCCTGCCCCGCCAGCGCGCCGACGAAGAGCTGGCCCTTGAACCCGGGCAGGAGATCGCCGGAATAGAAGGCGGCGCCGGAAGGGGCGATGGAGGGGTCCCAATAGAACAACGGCTGCTCCATCCCCGCCTTGCGCGTGCCTTCGCCGATCCTCGCGCCGGAATAATGCCGGCCGTAGCCGATCACGGGCCAGCCGTAATTCTTGCCCGCCTCCGGCCGGTTCACCTCGTCGCCGCCGCGCGGACCGTGCTCGATGGTCCACAGCCGGCCGGTGGTCCGCTCGATGGCGCCGCCCTGCACGTTGCGATGGCCGTAGCTGAAGATCTCCGGCCGCGCGCCGGGACGATCGCGGAAGGGATTGTCCGCCGGAATCGCGCCGTCCGGGGCGATGCGCACCACCTTGCCGAGGGTGGTGGAGAGGTCCTGCGCCTTGTCCATCAGGTCGAACCGGTCGCCCAGGGTCACGAACAGCATGCCGTCCGGGGCGAACACGAGGCGCGAGCCGAAATGGTTGCCGCCGGAATGGGCCGGCTGCTGGCGGAAGATGACCTGAAGGTCGGTGAGCCGGGTGAGGTCTTCCGAGAGCCGCGCGCGCGCCACGGCGGTGGCGACGCCGTCCGGGCGTGGCTCGGAATAGCTGAGGTAGATAAGGCGGTTGCTGGCGAAGGCAGGATCCAGCGCCACGTCCAGCAGTCCGCCCTGCCCGCGTGCCGCCACCTGCGGCACCCCGGCGATGGGCGGCCCGAGCTGTCCGGAGGCATCCACCACCCGCAGGCGCCCCTCCCGTTCGGTAACGAGAAGGCGGCCGTCCGGCAGGAAGGCGATGCTCCAGGGGTGCTCGAGACCTTCGGCGAAGGGCACCACGCGCACCTGTTCCCCGGCGAAGCGCCTCGGCGCGGCAACGTCATCCGCGAAAGCCATCGCGGCGGCAAGGAGAAGCAGGAGGAGGGAGAGCGCGGTGACGAAGCCGCGACGGCCGCGCATGGAACGGGCCGGCAGCCCGCGATGCCCGCGCCTGATCCGGGCGGCGACCACCTCGGGCGGCAGGATGCGATGGCGCGGATCGGGGCGCAGCCGCGCCGCCGGCTCAGCGCGACCGGCGGCGGATTTCGGCATCGCGCCGGCCAGCGGTCATGATCCGGACGCGGGCGAAACGGCGAGCGGCGTGGCGGCCAAGGAGAAACGCCGAACCCGCCATGGCAAGGCCGAGAAGAACCGCCGAATTGTCGATGACGCCATTGACGATGAGCTGGCTGGCGGCGGCATGCTCCGCGCTCAGCACGAAGGCGACGGCACCGATGGCGAGCATGAGCGCGAAGGTGAGACCCGCCTGGGCAAGGGCGTCGCCGATCTTGTGGTCGCGCACCGCCCGGGCAAGCACCTCCGGATCGGCCGACGAAACGCCCGCCCCCGGACGATCGAGCCGCCCGAGAGAAAAGTGCCCCACTTCCATGTCACACCGTCCGGACATGATGATCTCGCTCAAGTAGAATGCACGACGCCCAACGTCGACGATTGCGAATCAGTTCCGCCGACACAAGCGAGAGTGGAAAGGAATCGTGGCGCCACCGCGGCTTGGCTTATGCACATCATGGCAAGATGATGTCACAGACTCACAGGCGCGCGATCCATCCCCGCTATGCTGCCGCGACAGAGGGACGCCATTCCATGTCCACATGGCCGGGCTGCGCCGCGACCCGCTCCAGCCAGGCCCGCACGTTGGGGAAGCTGCGCAGGGAGAAGTCGCCCTCCTCGGCCACATGGGTATGGGCATAGAGCGCCATGTCCGCGATGGTGAGCGCCTCGCCCACGAAGAAGCGCCGGCCTTCGAGGTGGCGTTCCATCACCTTCAGGGCGGCGTAGCCTTCCTCCATCCAGCGGTCCACGTCGTGGGTGCGCAGGTCCCGGCCGCCCCGCACCTGCTTCAGCCAGAACCGCGCCGCGGCGATGCCGGGCTCATGGCTGTGCTGCTCGAAGAACATCCAGCGCAGCACCTCCGCCCGGTCGAAGGCGTCCGCGGGCAGGAAGCGCGTGCCCTCGGCCAGGTAGAACAGGATGGCGTTGGACTCGGCGAGGAACCGCCCGTCCACCTCCAGCAGCGGCACCCGCCCTTCAGGATTGCGGGCGAGGAATTCCGGGGTGCGGTTCTCGCCGGCGAAGATGTCCACCTCCACCAGCCGGAACGGCCGGCCGAGCTGCGCCAGCATCAGGCGCACCTTGTAGGAATTGCCCGAGGCCTGGGTGGAATAGAGTGTCAGCACCCGTCTCCTCCCCGAAATCCCGGCCGTTTCAATACGATCACCGAATGAAGCATGCTGGCCGAGCTTGGCTGTCGCGCCTTCATGTGGCCCGTTCGTTGGGCTGCCGCAAGGGCTGCGCCCGTGCCGCGTCGATCCATCACGCGCGCGTGCCGCGATATTCAAGATCGTTGCTTGTTTGCGGACGGCTGCTGAACTAGTGTCCGCGCCGCGTCGGCAGGAGCCGGCCGCAGATCCTGCCACATGCCCAAGCCCGCGCCGCCTGTGCCTCGTGCGGCCGGGCGCGTCCGGAGCTTAAAAGGCCATGAGCCTCATCTCGTCCGCACTGAAGCGCATCAAGCCCTCCCAGACCATCGCCATCTCCAACAAGGCGCGGGAGCTCAAGGCGGCCGGGCGGGACATCATCGCGCTCTCCGCCGGCGAGCCGGACTTCGACACCCCCGAGAACATCAAGGAAGCGGCCATCGCCGCCATCCGCCGCGGCGAGACCAAGTACACCGCCGTGGACGGCATCCCCGAGCTGAAGGCCGCCATCTGCCGCAAGTTCAAGCGCGAGAACGACCTCGACTACAAGCCCGCGCAGGTCTCGGTCGGCACCGGCGGCAAGCAGGTGCTGTTCAATGCCCTGGTCGCCACCGTGGATGCCGGCGACGAGGTGCTGATCCCCGCGCCCTACTGGGTGAGCTATCCGGACATCGTGGAATTCTGCGGCGGCAAGCCGGTGCCGGTGATGACCACCATCGAGGACAATTTCAAGCTGCGTCCCGAGGTGCTGGAAGCCGCCATCACCCCCAAGACCAAGTGGCTCATCTTCAACTCGCCGTCCAACCCCTCGGGCGCGGCCTACAGCTTCGACGAGCTGAAGGCGATCACCGACGTGCTGGTGAAGTATCCCCAGGTGTGGATCCTCACCGACGACATGTACGAGCACCTGGTCTATGACGACTTCAAGTTCGTGACCCCCGCCCAGGTGGAGCCCAGGCTCTACAACCGCACGCTGACCATGAACGGCGTGTCGAAGGCCTATTGCATGACCGGCTGGCGCATCGGCTACGCGGCGGGTCCCGAGGCCCTCATCAAGGCCATGGGCACGCTGCAGTCCCAGTCCACCTCCAACCCCTCCTCCATCGCCCAGTGGGCGGCGCTGGAGGCGCTGGACGGGCCGCAGGACTTCATCGCCGCCAACAACAAGGTGTTCAAGGAACGCCGCGACCTGGTGGTGTCCATGCTGAACCAGGCGAAGGGCCTTCACTGCCCCAAGCCCGAAGGCGCCTTCTACGTCTTCCCGTCCTGCGCCGGCACCATCGGCAAGACCACGCCCGGCGGCGTCACGATCGCGACCGACGAGGACTTCGCCACCCAGCTTCTGGAGGCGGAAGGCGTGGCCGTGGTGCACGGCTCGGCCTTCGGCCTCGGCCCGGCATTCCGTATCTCCTATGCCACCGCCACATCGGACCTTGAGGAAGCCTGCCGGCGCATCCAGCGCTTCTGCGGCGCCCTGAACTGATCCGGGCACAACCGCGCAAAAAAAGGAACTTGTCGTCATTTGAAGCGTTGGCGCAGCAGTGAAGTCTGGGCTAAGGCTTCGCCGTCGTCGGGTGCAGGGATCAACCCGCCCGCTTCCTACAGGAGGAACGACATCATGAAGACTGTTCTCAAGGCCGGCCTCGCGGCTGCGGCCCTTCTCGCCGTCGGCGCCGTGCCCGCTTCCGCCCAGTCCCGCGTCCAGGTGGGCACGCTGAGCTGCAACCTCGCGCCGAACGTGAGCTTCGTCCTCGGCTCCGTGCGCGAGATGAGCTGCAGCTTCCTGCCGTCCACCCGCAGCGCCAAGGCCGGCACCTATCAGGGCGTGACCCGCCGCTTCGGCCTCGACCTGGGCTTCAGCTCGTCCGGCCGCATGGTGTGGGCGGTGTTCGCCCCCACCGCCGTGGTCGGCCGCGGCGCCCTGCGTGGCACCTATGTGGGCGCCTCCACCAACGCCTCGTTCGGCGTGGGCCTCGGCGCCAACGTGCTGGTGGGCGGCTCGTCCAACACCATCGCGCTGCAGCCGCTCTCCGTCGAAGGCCAGACCGGCGTCAACCTCGCCCTCGGCGTCTCCGATTTGACCCTGAACTGATTCGCGCCCCGCCGCGGAAGCCGCCCGAAAGGCGCTTTCCGCTCGGGCATTGCGCCAATCCGGCGAGTGCACCGCGCCCCCGGCCCACGGTCGGGGGCGCAAGCGTTTTCAAGACCTGACGCCGCAGCCCCCCGGCCGCCGTTTACCGCCGGCGCCACCGCCGCCGGTCGCAACGGTTGCGCGAGCGGGACGGCCGACGTAGCTCTCGGGCCGCCGCAATTCCGGGGGGTCCTCATGCGCGCTTCCTTCGCCGCCGTTTCCGCCATCGCTCTCGCCGCCCTGCCGGCGACCGCCCAGACCATGCCGCCTGCGCCCAGCGCCCCGAAGGTCCAGTCGGGCATGCTGGTGTGCAAGGTGGCGCCGTCCATCGGCTTCATCCTCGGCTCCCTGCGCGAGATGGGGTGCGAGTTCCGCGACACCAGCGTGCAGCCCTATGTGGTGAAGTCCCGCTACAAGGGCACCATCGCGCGTTTCGGCATAGATATCGGCGCGCTGGCCTCCGACACCCTGGCGTGGGCGGTGTTCGCGCCGTCCGTGCAGGTGGCGCCCAGCGACATCGCCGGCAGCTATGTGGGCGTCTCCGTGGACGCGGCCTGGACCATCGGCGGCGGCACCAACATCCTGCTCGGCGGCTCCAGCAACCAGATCGCCCTGCAGACGGTGTCGGTGGAAGGCATGGTGGGGGCCGACATCGCCGCCGGCGTCGCCGACCTCACCCTGGTGCTGCTCCCCAACTGAGCTCATCCGTTCCGGACGGAACGCCGTGCCTTTTTTACCCGCGCTCCGTCCGGCTTCATGAAAAAGTCGGATCTCAGGCGCCAGAACGACCCTGCGAGCACGCACCGATCCGCCCGGCTTGCGCGCTGAGCGGACAACGCATTCTCTTGCAGAGTGTTAGAGCCGGATCCGCCCGCATTGAATCGCCAAAGCGATATGATGTGGGCGGTGAATCCGCCTCATTCAAAAATAGAGGGCGATTCACCAAGCAAGTTGATGCAACTTGCCCGGATCGCGCTCTGGTCGGATCGTGCAGGCGATTCGACACGTCGCCCTTGTTGCGGGGGGTCCGGAATGTCTCACCTGTTGGCCCGGCTGCTGATTCCGGGTGCTGTCGCCGTTTCATCTGTCGCCGTCTCGGCCGTTGCCCTGGCCGGCGCCTCCATGCCCCAGGTGTCCGCCGGGCTCCTGGAATGCCGGGGGGAATTCGCCGCGGCCTACGGCTTCGGCTCCTCCCGCAAGGTGCATTGCGAGTTCCGCCCCTCCATGGGGGTGAACCACTATTATGCCGGCACCCTCGAGCGCGTGGGTCTCGATTTCGGCATCTCCGACCAGGCCAGCATGTTGTGGGCGGTGCTCGCCACCTCGCAGAAGGTGGAGCCGGGGGCGCTGGCGGGCACCTATGTGGGCCTGACCACCGGCTTCTCTCTGGGCCCGGGCTTCTCGGCCAACATGCTGGCCTCGCAGGATGCCAGCCGGCAGGTGACGCTGCAGCCCCTCAGCGTCTCCTCCGACAGCGGCCTCAGCGTCTCCATCGCGGGGGCGACACTGACCCTTTCGCCCTCCACCCCCAGCCCCCAGTGAGCGGGCCGCAGGGGCGGCTCAGTACCAGATCTTCTCCGTCTCCCGGCCGGCATAGAGATCCGCCACAAATGCGCCGTAGCCGTTGAAAAGCTCGGTGGGACGGCGGTTTCCGGTGGCGATGTCCTCCTCGCTGGCCTGGCTCCAGCGCGGGTGCGGCACCTTGGGGTTCACGTTGGCCCAGAAGCCGTATTCCGCGCCCTGCACCTCCTCCCAGAAGCTCAGGGGCTGCTTGTCCGTGAACGAGAAGCGCACGATACCCTTGATGGATTTGAAGCCGTACTTCCAGGGCGTTACCAGCCGCAGCGGCGCGCCGAACTGGCCCGGCGCCGGCTTGCCGTAGACGCCGGTGACGAGGAAGGCCAGCTCGTTGGTGGCCTCGGCCAGGGTCAGGCCCTCCACATAGGGCCACGGATAGCGGAAATCCTTTTGGTTTGACGCGACTTTCGGGTTCAGGAAGGTCTCCATCCGCACATATTTCGCGCCCGATTTCGGACCGGCCAAAGCGACCAGGTCCTTCATGGGAAAGCCGGTCCAGGGCACCGCCATGGACCACGCCTCCACGCAGCGGTGGCGGTAGAGCCGCTCCTCCAGCTGCACCTTTTTCAGGAGGTCGTCGATGCCCAGCTCCTGCGGGTTGTCCACCAGCCCGTCGATCTTCACCAGCCATGGCCGGCGCTCGAAGCGGGTCATGGAGGGGGCGACGTTCTTGCCGTAGCTGAATTCGTAATAATTGTTGACGGTGCTGGACTTGGCCTCGGGCGTCACCGGCCGGTCCAGGGTGTAGCGCGGGTTCTGCCGGGCCGGGTAGAGGCTGGCGGACGGGTCCGGCAGGTCGCCGACGCGTTGGGCCGCGGCGGGTCCCGCAAGGCCTGCCGCCGCCAGCATCGCGCCAGCGCCGATCAGTTCGCGGCGGGAGAAATAGAGGCCCTCCGGCGTCGCCGCTGATTCGGGAATTTCCCAGCCCCGCCTGCGTCGAATATGCATGCTGCGTGTCCTCCAATCGCGGCGGAGGATCGCGGCGGCGCGCCGGGGGGGCAATTCAAACGGACGTGTTCTCGATCACCGTTGCGGGTTCGAAAGGTTCGCCGGCATCGACGACTTCAAGTTCGGATCGCGCCCCGCGGCGGATGCGCCCGCGCCACGCGGGCCCGGGCCACCACCGCCGGCTCATTCCTCCACGCCCCCGCGCCGCTCCGGCTCGGCGAAGCCCTCCGGCGCGTCGCCGGCCTCGAAGGGGGTCTCCACCTCCACGAAGGTATCAGGGTAAAATCCGTTGAAACGGGTGCGCAGCGACAGGGAATAGGCGCCGATATGGCCGATCTCGATCCAGTCGCCGGTGTCCACGCTCTCGGGCAGGTAGAAGGGGCGCGAGAGCACGTCCACGCTGTCGCAGGTGGCTCCATAGATGCGGAACGGTTCGATGCGCCCGCTGCC
>NZ_JAIVFN010000054.1 GCF_030015065.1 Xanthobacter autotrophicus
TTAAGTCGTCGGCAGCGTCAGTTGTGTATAAGAGACAGCTTTGATGAGAGCTGCCGCGGCCGCACCTTCGAGATCCTGCTGGAAAAGCCCGGTCGCCAGCGCGGCCAGCTCATCGGCCGCTCGCCCTATCTCCAGAGCGTGGTGGTGAACGATCCCCCCGCCGCCATCGGCGACCTCCTCACCGTGACCATCACCGACGTGGGGCCCAACAGCCTCGCCGGCATTCCGGTCGAGGCGAGCGACCGTTCTGCTTCCCAGTCCCCCGCTTCTTCCGCCCGATCCCGGCCGCTCGCGGCCATGGAGGCCTGAGCTTGCGCAGATCCGGCAGCGACCGCGACCGTCCCCTTGATCGTTCCTCGGACCGTTCCCCGGAACGCCCCTTGCCGCCCACCGGCCCCGCCCGTGCGGCGGTGACGGCGCCGTGGGCGAGCCCGGAGGATGAAGGCCCCACCCATGTGGTGCTGGCCTTCGACGACAACCGGCTCGCCACCCAGCTGTTCGGCCATTACGGGCGCAACCTCGCGGTGATCGAGCGCAAGCTGGGCGTGAAGGCCGATTCCCGCGGCAACCACGTCACTTTGGAAGGCGCCCGCGATGCCTGCGAGCAGGCCCGCGCCGTGCTGGAGCACCTCTACGAGGCCCTGCGCAAGGGCCGCGACATCAGCCAGGGCGACGTGGACGGCGCCATCCGCGAGGTGACCTCGCAGGGCTCCCTGTTCGACTTCGATCCGACGGAGGATCGCCAGTCCTTCGACGAGATCCAGCTGCGCCGCCGCCCGGTGCGGGCGCGCACCGCGGCGCAGGACGCCTATATAAGGGCGCTGAAGCGTCACACCCTCGTCTTCGGCTCCGGCCCCGCCGGCACCGGCAAGACCTGGATCGCGGTGGCCTTCGCGGTGCACCTGCTGGAACGGCGGATGGTGGACCGCATCATCCTGTCGCGGCCGGCGGTGGAGGCGGGCGAGCGGCTCGGCTTCCTGCCGGGCGACATGAAGGACAAGGTCGACCCCTACCTGCGCCCCATCTACGATGCGCTCTACGACCTCATGGACCGTCCCTTCGTGGAGCGGGCGCTGCAATCGGGCGAGATCGAGATCGCGCCGCTCGCCTTCATGCGCGGGCGCACCCTCTCCAACGCCGCGGTGATCCTGGACGAGGCGCAGAACGCCACCTCCATGCAGATGAAGATGTTCCTCACCCGCCTCGGCGAGAACTCGCGCATGATCGTCACCGGCGACGCCAGCCAGACCGACCTGCCCCAGGGCCAGATTTCCGGCCTTGCCGAGGCGGTGCGGCTGCTGGAGGGCGTCGAGGGGGTCGGCGTGTGCCACTTCAAAGCCGAGGACGTGGTACGCCACGAACTGGTCCAGCGCATCGTCTCGGCCTACGAGAAGCTGGACGCGGCCAAGATCGAGGCGGCCTCCGCCCGCCTCGGCAGGGCCGGAGCCTGAGCCATGGCCGCCTTGAAGCTTGTCGCTGCGAGCATCCCCCCTGAGGAGATCTCCGCCGAAATCGACGTGCTGGCGGAGGCGGGCGGCTGGTCCTCCGTGCCGGACGCCGAGGCCATCTGCGTGCGCGCCGCGCGGGCGGCCCTCGCTGCCTGCGGCGACGAGGTACCGGAACCGTGCGAGGTCTCCATCACCCTCACCGACGACGCGCGCATCCGCATGCTGAACCGGGAGTGGCGCGGCAAGGACAAGGCCACCAACGTCCTGTCCTTTCCCCAGCCGGACCTCCCGGACGACGTGGACGCGCCCCAGCCGCTGGGCGACATCGTCGTCGCGCTGGAAACCCTCACCGGCGAAGCCGAGAGCGAGGGCAAGACGGCCGCGCACCATCTTGCCCATCTGGTGGTGCACGGCACGCTGCACCTTCTGGGCTACGACCACATGAACGACACTGAAGCAGAGGAAATGGAGGCGCTGGAACGGCGGATCCTCGCGGGGCTCGGGATCGACGATCCCTATGCCCTGCCGCAGGACTGACGTTCCCAGGCGAAGATCAGGCCATGTCCAACATCGACCAGCCAACGACCGAGACCGGCGCGGAGCCGCAAAGTTTTCTCGATCGATTGCGTGCCCTCCTCGGCACGTTCCGCCCGCACGGCTCGCTCCGCACCGACCTCGTGGAGGTGCTGGACGCGGCGGAAGCGCCCGAGGAGGAAGGGGAGTTCACCCCATCCGAGCGCAAGATGCTGCGCAACATCCTCCATCTCAAGGAGGTGGGCATCGGCGACATCATGGTGCCCCGCGCCGAGATCGTCGCCGTGCGCAAGGATGTCTCGCTCGGCGAACTGCTGAAGCTGTTCGTCGGCGTCGGCCATTCGCGCCTCGTGGTCTATGACGACACGCTGGACGATCCCGTGGGCATGGTCCACATCCGCGATCTCATCGCCTTCCTCGCCGGCGACCTCACCAGCCAGCCGGGCAACAAGCTTGACCTTGGCGCGGTCAATCTCGACGGCTCGCTGGAGGATGCCGGGCTCATCCGCCGCATTCTCTATGTCCCGCCCTCCATGCCGGCGGTGGACCTCCTGGTCGCCATGCAGGCGGCGCGGACCCATCTCGCCCTGGTCATCGACGAATATGGCGGCACTGACGGCCTCGTCTCCATTGAGGATGTGGTGGAGGAGATCGTCGGCGAGATCGAGGATGAGCACGACGAGGCGGCCGAGACCCTGCTGATCCGCCAGCCGGACGGCAGCTTCCTCGCCGATGCCCGCACGCCGCTGGAAGCCGCCGTGGAAGTGCTCGGCCCCACCTTCGCCTCCGAGGAGGCCATGGAGGAGGTGGACAGCCTGGGCGGCCTCCTGGTCATGGTGGCCTCGCGGGTGCCGAGGCAGGGTGAGGTGATCGCCCTGCCCGGCGGGTTCGAGGCGGAGGTTCTGGAGGCCGATCCCCGCCGGGTGAAGAAGCTGCGCGTCATCCCCCCGCGGGACGACGCGGCGACGCCGGCCACCGCATCCAACACGTCCGACGCCTAGTGGATCAACCGAACGGATGAGTACCATCCGTTTCGAAAAGTTGACCCACCAGATCAAAGAGTTGTGGTTCGACCTGCTCGCGACAGATGGGTTCCATCTGTCGCGAGCAGGTCGAACCACTAGGTCGTTTTCGAGCGAAGTGGAAACCGGTTCGCGTGAAGAAAACGCGTCTAGACAATGAGATGGAAGCCTTTCCCCGCTTGCGTGAAGCGGGGCAAGGCTCTCGCGTAGCCCGCGTGCTTGCGCCCTCCACCCCGGCCGCGCGGCTGCGCGGGCGCCTTTTGGCGCTGCGGTTTCTGTCCGGCTGGCGCCGGCGCCTCCTCGCCTGCCTTGTCGGGGCGGTCGGCGCCCTGGCCATGCCGCCCTTCGGCCTTTGGCCGGCGCTGGTGCCGGGCTTCTGCGTCCTGGTCCTGCTGCTCGACGGCTGCCGCGGCGGCCTCGGGCGGCGCCTCGCGGCGGCGGCTGGCATCGGCTGGTGGTTCGGCTTCGGTTATTTCCTCGTCTCCCTGTGGTGGATCGGCGCCGCCTTCCTGGTGGAGGCGGACGTGTTCGGCTGGCTGCTACCCTTCGCGGTGCTGGCCATGCCCGCCGGGCTCGCCTTGTTCACCGCCCTCGGCGCCATGCTGGCGAAGCTGCTATGGTCGAAGGGCGCGGCGCGCCTCGCCGCCCTCGCCTTCGGCCTCACCGTGTCCGAATGGCTGCGCGGGCATGTGCTCACCGGCTTTCCGTGGAACACCTTCGGCTACGCCTTCGCCCAGTCCGATCTGCTGATGCAGAGCGCGGCGCTGGTGGGCATCTGGGGCCTGACCTTCTTCGCCGTGCTGCTGCTGTCGAGCCCGGTGCTGCTGCTGGTGCCCGGCCGGCGGAACCTTGCAGCCGTCGCCGGCGCGGCGCTGCTGCTGGCGGGGGCGGCCGGCTGGGGCGGCTGGCGGCTGGCGACGACGCAGGTCGGCGCGGTGCCGGGTGTCCATATCCGCGTCATGCAGCCCAATCTGCCGCAGGACAAGAAGTTCGCCTATGATCGCCGGCGCGAGATCCTGGCCGATTATCTCGCCCTGAGCGCCCGCCCGAGCCCCGCCTACCCGTCGGGTCTTGCGGACGTGACCCTGCTCATATGGCCGGAATCGGCCTTCCCCTTCATCTATGAGCGCGAGCCCTGGGCGGCCGCGGACATGGCCGCCGCCCTGCCCCCCAACGTGACGCTGGTGACCGGTGCCGTGCGCTACGACCTGCCGCCGCCGGGCCAGCACTCGCCGTTCTTCAATGCCATCCGGGTGATGGATGCCAGGGGGCGCGTGCTGCGCAACGCCGACAAGGTGCACCTCGTGCCCTTCGGTGAGTATCTGCCGTTCCAGTCGTTCCTTGAATCGATCGGAATCGAGCAATTGACCCGCGTGCGCGGCGGCTTTTCATCCGGGGGAACGCTCGACGGGCTCGAGGTGCCGGGCGCCGGCCGCGCCGCGCCGCTGGTATGTTATGAAGTTATCTTTTCTGGAAAGGTGATCCCGGAAGGTCCCCGCCCGGGCTGGCTACTGAACGTGACCAACGACGCCTGGTTCGGGACGACCCCCGGTCCCTACCAGCACTTTGTTCAGGCTCGCTTGCGCGCGGTGGAGGAAGGCCTGCCCCTGGTGCGTGCAGCCAATACGGGCATCTCGGCCATTATCGACCCATTGGGTCGTATTGTCGCAGGGTCGAGACTGGGGGAGACGGGCCTCGTGGACGGTGGGCTGCCGCAGCCGCTGGAAACGGTTCCCATCTCGGCACGTTTCGGCGGAACTCTCCTTGCCGGACTGCTCATACTTGCGCTCATGCTTGCAGTGGCACCGTTTCGTGGTTGCATTACACGCAAGGGTTGATCGACGCTCGTAGATTGTATGCCTATGTTCGCCGGCAATCAGGGCAGCCTTCGCACCGCGAAGTAATGAGTAATCTTTTCCGACATAGCCGGAGAGACCATGGCCAAGAAGGCGCCGAACCCTATTGACAAACACGTCGGCTCGCGCGTCCGCATGCGGCGGATGATGGTCAGCATGAGCCAGGAGAAGCTGGGCGAGCATCTTGGGATCACGTTCCAGCAAATCCAGAAATATGAGAAGGGTACAAATCGCATAGGTGCAAGCCGTCTTCAGCAGATCTCGACAGTGCTCGGTGTTCCCGTCGCGTTCTTCTTCGAGGGTGCTCCGACGGTTGGACCCGAAGGGGAAGGCTTCTCCGAAGAGCAGTCGCCGGCCTACGTCTCGGACTTCCTCGCGACTTCCGACGGGCTGACACTCACGCGCAACTTCATGCGCATCACCGACCCGAAGGTTCGCCGGCGAATCGTAGACCTCGTCATCGCCATCGCCGGGGAAGCCGAAGGCTGAGCCGTTCGTTTTGACGAACGTTTTCGTGTTGCCGACCTTGACCGCTCGCTGCCGCGTTGCCACAAGAAGAGACCGCAACGCGGCGCGGGCGCAAGAGGGTCGGAGACATGGCGCGTCAGTCCTATCTGTTCACCAGTGAGTCGGTTTCCGAAGGCCATCCCGACAAGGTGTGCGACCGCATTTCCGACGAGGTGGTGGATACCTTCTTCCGCACCGCCGAAGTCGAGGGCTGGGACCCCAGCCAGATCCGCGTCGCCTGCGAGACCCTCGCCACCACCAACAAGGTGGTCATTGCCGGCGAGACCCGCGGGCCCTCCTCCATCACCCGTGACCTGCTGTCCCACGCCGCGCGCCTCGCCATCAAGGACATCGGCTACGAGCAGGAAGGCTTTCACTGGGAGCACGCGGACATCGACGTGCTGCTGCACGCCCAGTCCGCCGACATCGCCCAGGGTGTGGACATTGCCGGCAACAAGGACGAGGGCGCCGGCGACCAGGGCATCATGTTCGGCTACGCGGTGCGCGAGACGCCGGAGCTGATGCCCGCCCCCATCTATTACGCGCACAAGATCCTGAAGACCCTCGCCGAGGCACGCCATTCCGGCGAGACCCACGCCCTCGGCCCCGACGCCAAGAGCCAGGTCACCGTCCGCTACGAGGACGGCAAGCCGGTGGGCGTCACCCAGATCGTGCTCTCCACCCAGCACCTCGACGAGAACCTGTCGTCCCACGACGTGAAGTCCATCGTCGAGCCCTATATCAAAGCCACCCTGCCCGAGGGCTGGATCTCGAAAGACACCATCTGGCACGTGAACCCCACGGGCAAGTTCGTGATCGGCGGGCCGGACGGCGATTGCGGCCTCACCGGGCGCAAGATCATCGTGGACACCTATGGCGGCGCGGCGCCCCACGGCGGCGGCGCCTTCTCCGGCAAGGATCCCACCAAGGTGGACCGCTCCGCGGCCTATGCCGCGCGCTACCTGGCCAAGAACGTGGTTGCGGCGGGCCTTGCCGACCGCGCCACCATCCAGCTCGCTTATGCCATCGGCGTGTCCGATCCGCTGGCGGTCTATGTGGACCTGCACGGCACCGGCAAGGTGGACGAGGCCAAGCTCGAGACCGTGCTGCGCGAGGTGATGAACCTGCGTCCCCGCGGCATCCGCGAGCATCTGGGCCTCACCAGGCCCATCTATGCCCGCACCGCCGCCTACGGCCATTTCGGCCGCCCGCCGGAAGCGGACGGCGGCTTCTCCTGGGAGAAGACCGACCTCGTGGACGCGCTCAAGTCCGCCGTCGCCTGAGGGCACGGGACCTCCCGGCCGCCGTGGCCCGGATCACCGGAGCGGGAGACGGCGCGAGTCGGGCCGCGCGCGACGACGGAATGACGAGATCCCGGATGCCACGGCATCTCCGGGATCCTCCATGATATGCAGACCATGACCGAAGACACGGCACGCCCCAACGCCTTCTATGGCCGCCGCGTGGGCAAGACACTGCGCGTGACCCAGCAGGACGCCATGGCGCGCCTCCTGCCCGCCTGGCGCTTCGCCCTCGAGGACGCCACCAACCCGACGGCGCTCTTCCCCAATCCGGTCAGCGGCCTGTGGCTGGAGATCGGCTTCGGAGGCGGCGAGCACCTTCTCTCCCACGCGGCGCGGCGGCCGGACATGGGCTTCATGGGCGCGGAGCCGTTCGTCAACGGCATGGCGCGCATGCTGGTGGACCTGGAAAAGGCCGGCCTCACCAATATCCGCCTGTTCGACCAGGATGCGGCGCTGCTGCTGGACCGCCTGCCGCCGTCGAGCCTTGAAGGCGCCGACCTGTTCTATCCCGATCCCTGGCCCAAGCGCCGCCACTGGAAGCGCCGGTTCGTTCGCCCGGACAATCTGGACCGCCTCGCCCGCGCCATCCGGCCCGGCGGCGTGTTCCGCTTCGCCTCCGACGTGCCCCATTATGTCGGCTGGACCCTGGCCGAGGTACGCGCCCACGGCGCCTTCCGCTGGACCGCGGAACGGGCGGACGACTGGCGCCGGCCCTATCCCCACTGGCCGGGCACCCGCTACGAGGCCAAGGCCATCGAAGACGGGCGCATTCCCACCTATCTCACCTTCGAGCGGGCCTAGAGGGCTTCTTCATGCGAGCCGGTGCCCGCTTCGCTCGAAAATGCTCTAGGCTCCCGCCGCGTGGAGCGCCGCGAGCCCCTCGCGATAGGTGGGGTAAGCGAGGCTGACGCCGAGATCCGCCTTTAGCCGGTGATTGGCCACGCGCTTGTTGGCCGCCCAGAAGGTCAGAGCCATGGGGCTCATCTCACGCGCCGCCGCCTCGAACGGGATGGCGGGCGGCACCGGGAGGCCGAGAAGCCCGGCCGCATAAGCGATGGGATCGCCGGGCGGGGCGGGCAGATCGTCGGTGACGTTCACGATGCCACCGAAACGCTGCGCCACCACCGCGCGGATGGTGCGCGCGATATCCGCCACATGGATGCGGTTGAACACCTGCCCCGGCTTGTCGATGCGCCGCGCCTCGCCTGCCCTGAGTTGCTCCAGCGCATTGCGTCCCGGCCCGTAGATGCCCGCCAGCCGCAGCACCGCGACGGGGATGCCGCGCTTCTGCCCGAAGGCAAGCCATGCCTGCTCCGCCGCAAGGCGCCGCTCCAGCCGCGGGCTGCCGGCGCGGGGCGGCGTCGTCTCGTCCACCCAGCCGCCGCCGTGGTCGCCATAGACACCGAGGGTGGTCAGATAAATCACCTGCCGCAGTCGCCCCGCCTGGAGCACCGGTTCGGCACAGCGCAGGATCGGGTCGCCCCGGGCGTCCGGAGGCGCCGAGGCGATGAGGAGATCGACGCCGGAGAGCGCGTCGGCAAGCGCGTCCGACAGACGCTCCCCGTCGAACACGAACGGCGTCACCGCGCGAGGCAGCGCAGCGAGGCGCTCCGGCGAGCGGGCGGTACCGATGATCGGGGAAAAGCCGGCGACATCGTCAGCCACCAGTTGGCGAACACAATAGCCGAAGCCCAGGGCGGCGAGGGAGGTCATGCCACCGGTGATGCCGGAGCCGGCTCGCCGTGACAAGCGGGCTTCCCCGTTTCGTCGGCGCGGCCGGCAAGGGCGTTGGCGCACATGAGCCGCACGTCCTCCTCGCACTGGCGGGTGACGCTCTTGCGGTCGTGGTCCGCGTCGATCCGCACCGGATCGCCGAAGGAGACCTCCACGTCGATGGCGCCGTGGCGCAGCACCTCGAACAAATGGGGGGCGAGGTCCATGTCGCCGTACCAGGCCGCCACCCAGCGATGCAGCCGGCCCATGGGCACGCCCTGGAGGCGCACATAGGAGACGGCGAGGGGCTGCACCGTCACCTCGGCGCCATCGGCGATGGCTTCGCGCACCGCGCCCACCAGCGCCGAGCGGAACGGCAGCACCCGGTTGCCGTCGCTGGAGGTGCCTTCCGCGAACAGCACCACGGGGTCGCCGTCCTGCAGGCGCTCGGCAATGGTGCGGTTGACGTCGCCGGTGGCGTGCCGGCGCTGGCGATCCACGAACACGGTGCGCTGGAACTTCGCCAGAAGCCCGATCAGCGGCCAGCCCGCGACCTCGCTCTTGGCCACGAACACCAGCGGGGTCAGCGATCCGATCACCGGAATGTCGATCCACGAGGCGTGATTGGCGAGCAGCAGCAGGGGGCGGTCCGGCGCCGGGGTGCCGCGCACTTTCACCCGCACGCCGAGGAGCTTCAGCAGGATGCGATGATAGAGCTGCGGAATGCTTCGCCGCGTGGGCAGGCGGAGCTTGAGCGACAGCCATTGCAGCGGAATGCCGATGAGCGTCACCAGCACCACCGGAACCAGCACCACCGCCTGTCTCACCCGATCGAACAAGCGCGTCACGCCGGGCTGCTCGGGCCCAAGGGGCTCCACGCCGCCGAATTCGAGCGGGGTCGGCCGTGCGGGCTCCGCCGCGAGCCCGCGCTGGTCGGTCACGACTTTTCATCCTCTTCGAGGGGAACGGCATAGAGCTCGAGGCGATGGCCCCGCAGCTTGAAGCCGAGGCGACGGGCAATCTCATCCTGGAGCGCCTCGATCTCCTCCGAGCGGAACTCGATCACACGCCCGGATCTCAGGTCGATGAGATGGTCGTGGTGCTCGTCGGGCATCTGCTCGTAGCGGGCGCGGCCGTCGCCGAAATCGTGGCGCTCGATGATGCCCGCATCCTCCAGCATCTTCACCGTGCGATAGACGGTGGAGATGGAGATGTTGTCGTCGATGGCCACGGCGCGGCGATGCAGCTCCTCGACGTCAGGATGATCCTGCGCGCCAGAGAGCACGCGGGCGATGATCCGGCGCTGCTCCGTCATCCTCATGCCCTTGGCAAGGCATGCTTCCTCGATGACGCTCATCTTGCTGCCGCTCAAGCGCGACCTCCGCGATCCGACGGGACAGACGCCTTATCGCCCCCCGGCCCGATCCCTGCAAGGGGGCGTTCCGGGTTCAGGACGCGATCCGGTGCGGTTGAAACAACCTGGACGATTATTTTTCATATAAGCTCAGGAGCAAAAACGTTTTTCTAGAAATCACGCCGCAGCAGCAGCGCATCCGCCCCACCTGCATAATAGCCCCGTCGGCGTCCCGCCTCGCGGTAGCCGAAGCGCTCGTAAAGGGCGCGGGCGGGCTGGTTGCCTTCCTCCACCTCCAGGAACGAGGTGGAGACCCCCTCGGCGGCGAGGCGCGCGAGGTGGTGGGATAGGAGCGCCCTGCCGATGCCCCGCCGCCGGCGGTCGGTCACCACCGCGACGCTCAGCACCTCGGCTTCCGGCGGAACCACATGGGACAGGATGAAGCCCACCGGCGGCCGCCGCGGGCCGAGCGTCGCCACATGGGCGCGCACCGCCCGGTCGGACAACAGGCGCTCGAACTCGTCCGGCTCCCAGCCTCGGGCGAAGGCACGGCCATGGATGGCGGCAAGGTGCGGCACGTCGGCTGCCACGGCGTCGCGCACCGTGGGTGAACGGGACGGGAAGAAGCGGTCGAGAAGACTGATCATCGGCGGGCGATGCGCGCCTTGTCCTGCGGCTTGGCGTCGGGCGGGCGCAGATAGAGGGGGCGGGGTTCGGCCGCCTCGGGATCCGCCACGGCACCGAGCCGCGCCACCCAGGCCACGTCCGGAGCCGGGGTTTCATCCACCAGGAGGGGCGGCTGCTCCGCCGGCGGCCAGGCTTCCGCCACCAGAGCCGCGCCGGAGCCCACGAGGCGTACCGCGCCGATGGCCACCGAGCGCGCCGCCTCGCGCACGTTGGTCACCCGCGGGGCGATGAGGGTGCGGGCACCGACGCCGAACATCTGCAGGAAGACATGGCCATGCCGGGCATCAATAGCGGTCACCACCGGCACGGCATCGTCCTGGGCGAGGTAGGGCGCGGCCAGAGCCGCAAGGGTGGTCACCCCCACCACGGGCCGGTTGGCCGTGAGCCCGAAGCCGCGCGCCGCTGAAAGCCCCACGCGCAGCCCGGTGAAGCTGCCCGGCCCGATGGTGACGGCGATGCGCGACAGATGCTCGAAATCAAGGCCCGCCGCCGCCATCACCTGCTCCACCAGCGGGATCAGCGCCTCGGCGTGGCCGCGCTCCATGAGCAGCGAATCACCCGCGACGATGCTGTCCGTCTCGGTATCGAGCACGGCGGCTGAGCAGGCGGCGAGCGCCGTGTCTATGGCGAGAACGTACATGAAATCAGGTGCCTCAATCCCCGCCACGATCAACCGAAACCGTGGCGAGGGGAAGCGACCCCGAACGCTCACCTTACAGAAAGGTTAATGGCAATTTATCATTGTACCGCCTGAACCTGTACGACTTCCGGCACGAAGTGCTTGAGCAGGTTCTCGATGCCATTCTTCAGCGTGGCGGTGGAGGACGGGCACCCCGAACACGAACCCTTCATGTTCAGGAACACCGTGCCCTCCTTGAAGCCGCGGAAGGTGATGTCGCCGCCGTCATTCGCCACCGCCGGGCGCACCCGGGTGTCGAGCAGTTCCTTGATGGTGGCGACGATTTCCGCGTCCTTCTCCTCGAAGAACTCGTCAGCATCGGTGACATCGGGTTTGACACCCTCGGACAGGACCGGGGCGCCGGACATGAAGTGCTCCATGATGGCACCGAGGATGGCCGGCTTGATCTGCGGCCATTCCGCCTCCGCTTTGGTCACGGTGACGAAATCCGAGCCCAGGAACACGGCCGCGACGCCGCGCACGTCGAACAGGCGCTGGGCGAGGGGGGAGAGGTCGGCATCCTCGTGGGAGCGCAGGTCCAGGGTGCCTTCGCCGAGAACCGAGCGGCCGGGAAGAAACTTCAGCGTCGCCGGGTTCGGCGTGGTTTCGGTCTGAATGAACATCGCCCAATCCTCAAAAGAACAGGTGCGGGACCAGGCCCGCGCGTTTCCTTGAAGATAGGTGCTCGGGCGCGAAACGAAAAGGCCACCCTCCGGGGATGTCCTGAATTGACACACCGGGAGGACCGCCGGCGAACGCCGCGCGAACACAGCAGGCGCGAATCGGCGGGGACGGCATGTTGCGGATTCGTTCCGCCCCGGCGCCTCAGGCGGCGCGTCGGGACACCACCGCGTGCCCATGCCGTCCGGAGAGGGCGCCGGAGCGCCCGCCGTCAGGTGTTCATGGAATCGAAGAAGTCGCCGTTGGTCTTGGTCTGGCGCAGCTTGTCCAGCAGGAACTCGATGGCGTCCACCGTCCCCATGGGATTGAGGATGCGGCGCAGCACGTACATCTTCTTGAGCGTGTCCGCCGGGACCAGCAGTTCTTCCTTGCGGGTTCCGGATCGGGTGATATCGATGGCCGGGAACACGCGCTTGTCCGAGACCTTGCGGTCGAGGATGACTTCCGAATTACCGGTGCCCTTGAACTCCTCGAAGATCACCTCGTCCATGCGCGAGCCGGTCTCGATGAGCGCGGTAGCGATGATGGTCAGCGAGCCGCCTTCCTCGATGTTGCGGGCCGCGCCGAAGAAGCGCTTGGGCCGCTGGAGGGCGTTGGCGTCCACGCCGCCGGTGAGCACCTTGCCGGAGGAAGGCACCACCGTGTTGTAGGCGCGGCCGAGGCGGGTGATGGAATCCAAAAGGATCACCACGTCACGTCCGTGCTCCACCAGGCGCTTGGCCTTCTCGATCACCATCTCGGCGACCTGCACGTGACGCGAGGCCGGCTCGTCGAAGGTGGAGGACACCACCTCGCCCTTCACCGAGCGCTGCATGTCGGTGACTTCTTCCGGCCGCTCGTCGATGAGCAGCACGATGAGGAAGCATTCCGGGTGGTTGGCGGTGATGGATTTGGCGATGTTCTGCAGCAGCACCGTCTTACCGGTGCGCGGCGGGGCCACGATGAGGCCGCGCTGGCCCTTGCCGATGGGCGCGACGATGTCGATGATTCGCGCCGAGAAATCCTTTTTGCCGACCGGCTCGTCGTGCTCGAGCTTCAGCCGCTCGTCGGGATAGAGCGGCGTCAGATTGTCGAAATTGATCTTGTGCCGGGTCTTCTCGGGGTCTTCAAAATTGATGGTGTTGACCTTCAGGAGGGCGAAGTATCGCTCACCCTCCTTGGGGCTACGGATCTGCCCTTCCACCGTGTCGCCGGTGCGAAGGCCAAAGCGCCGGATCTGGGACGGGGAGACGTAGATGTCGTCCGGCCCCGGGAGATAATTCGCCTCCGGCGAGCGCAGGAAGCCGAAGCCGTCCTGGAGCACCTCGACGACGCCTTCGCCAATGATCTCCGTCTCGGTGGCGGCCAGCTGCTTCAGAATGGCGAACATGAGCTCCTGCTTGCGCAGGGTGCTGGCGTTTTCCACCTGGTTCTCCTCGGCGAAGGCGAGGAGCTCGACGGGTGTCTTGGACTTAAGGTCTTGAAGTTTCACTTCCCGCATAAGGGAAAGCCTCGATGGATCTGGAGTGCGCCGGCTCTGATCGCGAAAGATCGGGCACAGCGGGTGGGGGGAGGGACGGGAATCGCAGGTCTTCAGGGGAAGCCGGGGCACGCAGCTTGCCGCCTGACGCGCCGGCCGGGCCAATGACGGCATCGGACTGAAGGAAGCGCGTTCGCCTGCGTTTAGGAAAGCGTGCCCAAGATAAGCGGCCGGGAAAGGCGGCGCAAGTCCTCCTTCCGACCGAGCCCGCATCAAAACGGTTTGATCACCACCAGAATGACGATGCCGATCATCAACACGGTCGGTATCTCGTTGGCGATGCGGAAGAAACGGGCGGGACGGGTATTCCTGTCCTCGGCAAAATCGCGCACCCAGCGCGCCATGGCCCCATGGACGCCGGACATGGCCACAACCAGCGCGAACTTGGCGTGGAACCAGCCCGCCATATACCAGCCGCCCGCATAGGCGAGATAAAGCCCGGCCAGCCAGGTGACGATCATGGCGGGGTTGATGATGGCTTTCAGCAGCCGCCGTTCCATCACCTTGAACGTCTCGGATTGCACCGATCCGGCCTCGGCGGCGCAGTGATAGACCATGAGGCGCGGCAGATAGAGCATTCCCGCCATCCACGCGATGACGGCAATGATATGCAATACCTTGATCCAACTATATAAATCGTGAACCATCGGGGTCCGGCCTCAGGCTGGCTCAGCGCGCCCGGCGCACTGCCGCCACCAGTTTTTCCACATGCTCGAGCGGGGTCTCGGGGCGGATGCCGTGGCCGAGATTGAAGATGTGGCGCGCCCCGGCGAAATCCTCCCGGATGCGGGCGACCTCCTCCTCCAGCGCAGCGCCGCCGGCAATGAGGCGCAGCGGATCGAGGTTGCCCTGGAGCGCGACACGGCCGGACAGGCGCGAGCGCGCCGCCGCGCGGTCCGCCGACCAGTCGAGGCCGATGGCCGAAATGCCGGTGCCGGCCAGCCGCTCCAGCGCCTCCAGCGTCGCCCCCTTCGGGAAGGCGATGACCCGCACATGGGGGTGCAGCGCCTTCAGCCCCGCGACGATGCGGCGCAGCGGCTCGGCGCACCAGCGCTCGAAGGACGCGGGATCGAGCACGCCGGCCCAGGTGTCGAAGATCTGCACCGCATCCGCGCCCGCCGCCACCTGGCTGGCGAGGTGCACGATGGAAGCCTCCACCAGCCGGTCGATCAGGGTCTGGAACAGGCCCTCGTCGCGCAAGGCGAGCAGGCGGGCCGGCGCCTGGTCGTCGGTGCCATGGCCGGCCACCATGTAGGTCGCCACGGTCCAGGGCGCGCCGCAGAAGCCGATGAGCGCCGTTTCCGGCGCCAGTGCCGCGCGCACCATGGCGATGGCCTCATAGACCGGGTTCACCTTGTCGGGGTCGAGCCTGTCCTTGAGGGCGGCCACGGCCGCCGCATCCGCCACCGGGGCGAGGCGCGGGCCTTCCCCGGCCTCGAAGATGAGCGGCACGCCGAGGGCGTGGGGCACCACCAGAATGTCCGAAAAGATGATGGCGGCATCGAAGCCGTAGCGGCGAATGGGCTGGAGCGTCACCTCGGCAGCGAGCTTGGGCGTGTAGCAAAGCGTGAGGAAATCCCCGGCCTGCGCCCGTACCGCGCGATACTCGGGAAGATAGCGCCCGGCCTGCCGCATCATCCAGAAGGGCGGGGGATCGAGCGGCGTGCCGTCGAGCACCCGCAGGAAAGGCGATCGTGTCTCAGGAGCGCGGTTCATCCCATCCCTTCAATCAAAGAGAATCTTTTTAAAGATAGAGAGTCTTTGGAGTCTTAACGGTTGATTAACCATTTGACCGGCCCTCGACAACCGATCCACAGGCAGGCCCACGATGGAAGGCGCACTTGCCGCAGGTGCGAAGCCGGCGAAAGGCCGGTTAACAAAGGATTAACACGGGGGTCCCGGCGGGGTGTCCACATGGACGCACAGGGGGCCTGTGGAATCTGTCCCGCCGGGTCTGCATGTGGACGGAATCCGGGGTTATCCAGTGCTCGCACTTGCACCATGACGCCGGGCATGCCTTTTTCAACACTGTTCCACAGGAGCGGTGGATAATTGTGAATCCGAAGACGCACAGCGAGAGTTACTTCCACCTGCACCTCGTTTCCGACGCCACGGGCGAGACGCTCATCAATGTGGGGCGCGCCGCGTGCGCGCAGTATGCGAACGTCCTGCCCATCGAGCATGTCTATCCGCTCATCCGCTCCATGAAGCAGCTCGACCGCGTGCTGAGCGAGGTGGAGAGCAATCCCGGCATCGTGCTCTACACGCTGGTGGACAAGGAGATCCGCGAGCGGCTGAAGGAGCGCTGCCGGGAGCTGGGCGTGCCCTACATGTCGGTGCTGGCGCCGGTGGTGCAGCTGTTCCAGTCCTATCTCGGCGGCAGCCCGACGCCGCGGATCGGCGGCCAGCATTCGCTCGACGCCAATTATTTCAAGCGCATTGATGCGCTCAACTACACCGTCATGCACGATGACGGGCACATGACGGAAGACCTCGAAAGCGCTGACGTGGTGCTGCTGGGCGTATCGCGCACCTCCAAGACGCCGACCTCCATCTATCTCGCGAACCGGGGCATTAAGACCGCCAACATCCCGCTGGTGCCCAACGTGCCGCTGCCGCCCGGCGTCGAGAAGCTGAAGAAGCCGCTGGTGGTGGGCCTCGTGGCGAGCCCCGAGCGCATCGTGGAGATCCGCCAGAACCGGCTACTGGGGCTCAATGCGGCCGATCTCGGCACCTCCTACACCGACCGTGAGGCGGTGAACGAGGAGATCACCTTTTCCCGTCGCCTGTGCGCCCGCAACGGCTGGCCGCTCATCGACGTGACCCGCCGGTCCGTGGAGGAGACCGCCGCCACCATCTATGCGCTCCACAGCGAGCGCCGCCGGCGCGCCATCGCCGAGACATGAGACGAGAGCAGAGCTTGCACCCCGCCGGCCTTTGAGAGAAACCCCATGCATCGGCCCCGGCCGGAGCACGGCAGCACAGGGAGATATGATCGTGTGGCGTGGTGAACAGCCGCTCGTTCTGGCGTCCAAGAGCGCGACGCGCCTGAGCCTTCTCGTGCATGCGGGCGTGCCGGTGGAAACGGTGGCCACGGACGTGGACGAACGCGCCATCCAGTCCGATGCGGGCGAGGTGGACCCCGCCGGCATCGCCGGCATCCTCGCCCGGGCGAAGGCGCTGGCGGGCGCGCGGGCGGCGCCGGGGCGTCTCGTGCTGGGCGCGGACCAGACGCTGGCGCTGGGACCCAAGATCTACCACAAGCCGGCCAGCCTCGAAGCGGCCCGCCTGCAGCTCCAGGAACTCGCCGGCCAGACCCATGCGCTGCATTCGGCGGTGGCGGTGGCCCGCGACGGGGAGGTCCTGTTTGAGACAGTGGTCAGCGCCTTCCTCACCATGCGGCCGCTCACCGAAGAGGCGTTGAACACCTACATCGCCGCCGCGGGGGCACGGGTGCTCACCTCGGTGGGGGCCTACCAGCTCGAATCGGTGGGTGTGCACCTGTTCACCCGCGTGGACGGCGATCATTTCACCATTCTCGGCCTGCCGCTGCTCCAGCTGCTGCCCTTCTTCCGGGAACAGGGCCTGCTGCCGTGACAGTGCGTGTGTGCGTCACCGGCCAGCCGGTGAGCTATTCAAGGTCCCCGCTGCTCCACGGCTATTGGCTGAAAGCCTACGGCATCGACGGCTCCTATGGCCGCGAGGAAGTGCCGCCGGAGCAGGCGGCCGGTTTCTATCGCAGCCTTGCCGCGCGCGGGTATGCGGGCTGCAACGTGACGGCTCCGAACAAGGAGATCGCCTTTTCCGTCCTCGACGAGGCGGACGAGAGCGCGGCGGCCCTCGGTTCCGCCAACACCCTCTGGCTTGAAGACGGTCGCCTTTATGGCGCCAGCACCGACGGCTATGGCTTCATTGCCAACCTCGATGCCACCGTTATGGGCTGGGACGGGGCGCGGAAGGCGGCGCTTGTGCTGGGCGCGGGGGGAGCCTCCCGGGCCATCGTCCACGCGCTGGTGAAACGCGGCTTCGAGCGGGTGGTGCTGGCCAATCGCACTCTGGAGCGGGCCGAGGCTGTTGCTGCTTCGTTCGGCCCGGCGGTGGTTCCGCTTGCCTTCGACAAGGTGACGGACGTGATGGCGGATGCGGACATCCTGGTGAACTGCACGTCGCTGGGCATGAAGGGTGCGGCGCCGCTCCTCCTCGATCTGTCGCCCCTCAGGCCCGAGGCGGTGGTGAGCGATATCGTCTATGTGCCGCTCCTCACCCCGTTATTGAAGGCGGCGGCGGAGCAAGGATTTCGCACCGTGGACGGGCTCGGCATGTTGCTGCATCAGGGCGTGCCCGGCTTTGAACGCTGGTTCGGCGTGCGGCCGGAAGTGACGGCCGAGCTGCGCGACCTGTTGATCTCCGATCTCAGGGCCAAGGGCCAGCTGGAGGCGTAAGGCCATGTGGATCCTCGGCCTCACCGGTTCCATCGGCATGGGCAAGTCGGCCACGGCACGCCTGTTCCGGGCCATGGGCGTTCCGGTGCACGACGCGGATGCGGCCGTGCATGCGCTCTATCGGGGCACTGCCGTGGCGCCGGTGGAAGCGGCGTTTCCCGGGGTGACGCGGGATGGCGCCATCGACCGCGCCGAACTAGGAGCGCGGGTGCTCGCCGATCCGCAGGCCATGGGGCGGCTGGAAGCCATCGTCCATCCCCTCGTGCGCGCCGAGGAAGAGGCCTTCCTGGCGAAGGCCGGGAGCGCGGGCGCGCGGCTGGTGGTGCTGGACATTCCGCTTCTGTTTGAGACCGGGGGTTGCGCGCGCGTGGATGCGGTGGCTGTGGTCAGCGCGCCGAAAGCTGTGCAGCGCGCCCGCGTGCTGGAGCGCCCCGGCATGACGGAAGCGAAATTCGAGGCCATTGTGGAAAAACAGCTGCCGGACGCCGAAAAGCGCCGGCGCGCCCATTTCGTCATTGATACCGGGCGGGGCTTCCCGGCGGCGGCCCATCAGGTCGCCGGCATCGTGCGGGCGCTGTCGGGGCCGGGGCGCCGCGCCGGCGGCTGAGGGGGGGACCCATGCGCGAGATCGTGCTCGACACCGAGACCACCGGCCTTGAAGCCTATGGCGGCGACCGGCTGGTGGAGATCGGCTGTGTGGAGATGGTCAACCGCATCCTCACCGGCACGGTGTTCCACGCTTATATCAATCCTGAACGGGACATGCCGGTGGAGGCGTTCAACGTCCATGGCCTGTCCGCCGAATTCTTGTCGGATAAGCCGAAATTCAAGGACGTTGCCGACGAATTCCTGAATTTCATCGCCGAAGATACTTTGGTGATCCACAACGCGGCGTTCGACATCGGCTTCCTGAATGCCGAGCTGGAGCGGCTCGGCCGCGCCACCATCGCCCGCGACCGGGTGGTGGACACCCTGGCCCTGGCACGACGCAAGCATCCCGGCGGCGGCAATCGCCTCGACGATCTGATGAACCGCTACGGCATCGACAGCTCGCGCCGCGTCAAGCATGGGGCGCTGCTGGACGCGGAGCTTCTGGCCGAGGTCTATGGCGAGCTGCTCGGCGGCAAGCAGGCGAGCCTCATCGGCCTGGTGGAGGACACGAGCGAGGCGCCGCGCCTGGTGGTCGCGGCCCAGGCGGCTCACCCCCGTCCCGTCCCCCTCGCGCCGCGCCTGTCGGCTGCGGAGGCGCAAGCCCATGCGGCCTTCATCGCCAGCATGGGCGAGAAGGCCCTCTGGCTGAAATATGCCGACGCGCCGCCGGAGGAAAAGACCGGCAGCTGAGCGGCCGGAAGACACGCATTTCGCGATATTACAACCAATAACATACTAAAAGTTGATCGCTTAGGAAGCCCGTGGACGGGCAATGAACCCCTCGTCCGATCCATTCTTCATCCGGATAAAACCTCCCGTGGGAGGGTTTCTGACGCGATTGGAGGAGGGGTCCGCCCGGCGGTCCGCAAAATGGGCGGCTCAACCCATCATTTCGGCGACCGCCGCGCCGATTTGGGCCGGATCGCTCACCGGCAGTGAGCAGCGCTCCCCGACGCAGACGAAAGCCGCTCCTTCCGCCGGCGCAGAGGCGATCCGGGCGGCCATGACGCTGCCCGCGGGCACCGCTTCGCTCGCCCGCGCCACCACCCGCAGCGGGAATGGCATCTTGAGCGCGGCTGCGGCAAGGGCATCGCGGTTTGCTCCGACAGCCACGATCTCGGCAAGGCCGAGGCGGGTGTCGATGGCGTTGAGCGTGGCGCCGTGGGCGAGCACATTCTTTGCCGTGGCGCCGGAGACACCGGCCAGCACCCGGTCGGCCCGGGCCCTCAGCGCGTCGTTGCCGGTGAGGGCGGACAGGCGGATGAGGGCATCGGCGGCCACCGCATTGGAGTTGGGCACCGCCTCGTCATGGGTTGCGAGGGGGCGGACGATGAGGCTGTCGCCATCGTCGGCGGTGAGAAAATAGGCGCCGGTCTCGGGATCGCGATGATGCGCCTCCAGCACGTCCAGAAAATGCGCGGCGTGGGCCAATGGCTCCGGCGCCCCCGTCGCCTCATGGAGCGCAATGCCGGCGCGGGCCATGGCGGCGAGGTCGCAGGCGAGGCCCGGCAGCACGATCTTGGCGCCGCACCAGGAATGGGCGAGGCGCCCCTCCACCACCATATGCCCTACCACGGCATCGAAGGCGCGTTGTGCCAGCGCCACCCATTCGGCCTCGCCGAGGAAGGCGCCGGCCCGCGCCAGCGCCGCGATCATCAGGCCGTTCCAGTCCGCCAGCACCTTGTCGTCGCGGCCCGGCCGCACTCTTTTTTCCCGCGCCAGAAGCAGCTTTTCGCGCAGGGGCTGAAGGCGCGCCTCGTCCTCGGCGCCCACCGCCCCTGCCTCGGTGCGGTTGAGGATGTTGCCCACCTCCCAGTTTCCGGCGCGGGTCACGTCATAGAAGCGGTTGAAGAAGGATGCGTCCTCCGCCCCCAGAAGGGCGGCGATCTCGGCCTCGCTCCACACATAGAAGCGGCCTTCATGGCCCTCGCTATCGGCGTCGAGGCTAGCGGCGAAGGCGCCCTCTGGCGTCAGCATCTCCCGCTTCAGCCAGCCCACCGTCTCGCGCGCGCGGGTGAGGAAGAGCGCGTCGCCGGTGTCGGAATAGGCCAGCGCCAGCAGCTCGATGAGCAGCGCGTTGTCGTAGAGCATCTTCTCGAAGTGCGGGACGAACCAGATCTCGTCCACCGAATAGCGGGCGAAGCCCCCGCCCAGGTGATCATAGATGCCGCCCTCGCACATGCGGTTGAGGGTGAGGGTGACGAGGGCCTTCAGCTGGTCGTCCCTGCGGCGCGTGCCCACCCGCCACAGGAATTCCAAGAGGCCCGACTGGGGGAATTTCGGCGCCCCCTTCAGCCCGCCATGGACGGGATCGAACAAAGCCGGCAGGCGCGCGGCCGCATCATTCAGGTCCTCCCGGCCGATGGCGACGCCGGCCACGGGGGCTGCGGCCTTCTTCAGCCGGGCGAGGATGGTGGCGGTGTTCTTGTCCACCTTGTCCTTGCTCTGGGTGAAGACGGTGGAGACCTGCTGCAGCACATCGGTGAAGCCGGGGCGTCCATAGCTGGCACTTGGGGGGAAGTAGGTGCCGCCCCAGAACGGCTTTCCCTCCGGATCGAGGAACATGGTGAGCGGCCAGCCGCCGCTCTGGCCCAGCTGCTGGAGCGCGGACATGTAGATCTGGTCCACGTCCGGCCGCTCTTCCCGGTCCACCTTGATGTTCACGAACAGGGCGTTCATGAGCCCCGCCACATCCGTATTCTCGAAGCTCTCATGGGCCATCACATGGCACCAGTGGCAGGCCGCATAGCCCACCGAGAGGAGGATGGGCTTGCCCGTGGCCTTGGCCTCGGCGAACGCCTCCGGCCCCCACGGCCACCAGTGGACCGGATTGTCCTTGTGCTGGAGCAGATAGGGGCTGGTCTCGCGGGAGAGGCGGTTCTCGCTCATGATCTTAAAATCCCTCGGCTGACGCCGGCTTTGGTGGCAATGGAGATCGCGACGACAAGGTTCAGGCAATGAATGGCGCATGGTCCGCCATCTGTCGGCGCCGTGCAAATCCGTCGCCAGTTTGGGAAGGCCAGTTTGGGAAACGACGCCATGACCGACACCATCTTCGCGCTCTCGTCGGGCCGCCTGCCGGCCGGTGTGGCGGTGCTGCGCATCAGCGGTCCCGAGGCGGCGGCGGCGGTATTGGCCTTCGGCGGCGTGCTGCCCCCGCCCCGCCTCGCCCGCTATGGCACGCTCAGCGATCCCCGGACCGGGGAGGCGCTGGACCGGGGTCTCGTCCTGTTCTTCCCCGGCCCCCACAGCGCCACGGGGGAGGATGTGGCCGAGCTTCATCTCCATGGCGGCCGCGCGGTGGCGGCGGCGGTGCTGCGGGCGCTCGCCGCCCTGCCCGGCCTGCGCCCGGCGGCGGCGGGCGAGTTCACCCGCCGGGCCCACGCCAACGGCAAGCTGGACCTCGCGGAGGTGGAAGGCCTCGCCGACCTCGTGGCGGCGGAGAGCGAGGCCCAGCGCCGGCAGGCGCTGGCGCTGGCCTCTGGCGCCCTCTCCCGCCGGGTGGAGGACTGGCGGGTGGCGCTGGTTTCCGCCCTCGCGCTGATCGAGGCCGGCATCGACTTTGCCGACGAGAGCGATGTGTCGGGCGATGTCACGACGGAGGCCGTTTCGCGCCTCGCCCGGCTCAGGGAAGAGCTGCTTGCCGCCCTCGCCGATGCCGCGCGCGGCGAGCGGGTGCGTGACGGGCTCGTCGTGGCCATTTCCGGCCCGCCCAATGCCGGCAAATCCACCCTGCTGAACCGCCTTGCGGGGCGCGAGGCGGCCATCGTCTCCGCCCTTCCCGGCACCACCCGCGACGTGCTGGAGGTGCATCTGGAGCTGGCCGGACAGGCCGTGACCCTCTTGGACACCGCCGGCCTGCGCGAGACCTCCGATTTCGTGGAGGCGGAAGGCGTGCGTCGCGCCCTGGCGCGGGCGGAGGGAGCGGACGTGGTGCTCTGGCTCAGCGATACGGGCACGGAGCCGCCCCCTGCCCTTGCCCGTGCGGTGAAGGTGCGCACCAAGATCGACCGCGACGCCGCCATTCCCCAAGGCTGGATCGGCATCTCCGCCGCCACCGGCGCGGGCGTCGAAGCCCTTATCGCCGGGCTGGAACAGGAGGCGGACCGGCTGGGCGGACGCGAGCCGGCGCTCCTCACCCGCGAGCGGCAGCGCCGGGCGCTGGAGGTGGCAACGCTGCATCTGGAACGGGCCCTCGGCGATTTCGGCGGCCATGAGGAGTTGCGGGCCGAGGATGTGCGCCTCGCGGTGCGGGCGCTGGACCATCTCATCGGCCGGGTGGATGTGGAGGATGTGCTGGATGCCCTCTTCAGCACCTTCTGCATCGGGAAATAGACGGCGCGGCGGTCCCGGCGATGTTTCACGTGAAACATTCCCGTCCACCGCCTTGACGGCGCCGGAAAGAGGGCGTTTCCAGAAGGGGCGGCGTGGACCGCCTTTCTGCCCGGACGAGAATGACCGAAACCCTTTCAGCGAATGCTTTCGACGTGATCGTCGTGGGCGGTGGCCATGCGGGATGCGAGGCGGCCGCCGCGTCCGCGCGCACCGGCGCGCGCACGGCGCTGGTCACCCATTCCCGCGCCACCATCGGCGCCATGTCCTGCAATCCGGCCATCGGCGGGCTGGGCAAGGGCCATCTGGTGCGGGAGATCGACGCGCTGGACGGCCTCATGGGCCGGGTGGCGGATCAGGGCGGCATCCAGTTCCGCGTGCTCAACCGCCGCAAGGGTCCCGCTGTGCGTGGCCCCCGTGCCCAGGCCGACCGCAAGCTCTATGCCCGCGCCATGCAGGCGGCCCTGGCCGCGCAGGATGGCCTCACCATCGTCGAGGGCGAGGCGGACGATCTGCTGGTGGATGGCGGCCGCATCACCGGCGTGCGCCTTGGCGACGGGCGGGATCTCGCCTGCGGCGCGGTGGTGCTGACTACCGGCACCTTTCTCAACGGCCTCATCCATATGGGTGAGGTGAGCCATCCCGCCGGCCGCATGGGCGAGCGGCCAGCGCTGGGCCTCTCCCCTGCCCTCGCCCGCCTCGGCTTCGCCCTCGGCCGGCTGAAGACCGGCACGCCTGCCCGGCTCGATGGCCGCACCATTGATTGGGCGAGCCTGGAGATGCAGGCCGGCGACGATCCGCCCGAGCCGTTCTCGGCCCTCACCACGCGCCTGCCCAACCCTCAGGTGGAATGCGGCATCACCCGCACCACGGACGCGACCCATGACCTGATCCGGGCCAACCTCTCCCGTTCAGCCATGTATTCCGGCCGTATCGAGAGCACGGGCCCGCGCTATTGCCCGTCCATCGAGGACAAGGTCGTCCGCTTCGGCGATCGCGACGGCCACCAGATCTTCCTGGAGCCCGAGGGGCTGGACGATCCCACCGTCTATCCCAACGGCCTGTCCACCTCCCTGCCCGCCGAGGTGCAGACCGCCTTCCTGCGCACCATTCCGGGGCTGGAACAGGTGGCGGTGCTGCGGCCGGGCTATGCCATCGAATATGACCATGTGGACCCGCGCGAGCTTGCCCCCACTTTGGAGACCAAGCGCGTGGCCGGGCTGTTCCTCGCCGGCCAGATCAACGGCACCACCGGCTATGAGGAAGCCGCGGCCCAGGGACTGCTCGCCGGCCTCAATGCGGCGCGCCGGGCCGGGGGCGCGGACGGCACCGTCTTCGACCGGGCGGAAGCCTATCTCGGGGTGATGGTGGACGATCTCGTCACCCGCGGAGTGAGCGAGCCCTATCGCATGTTCACCTCCCGCGCCGAATATCGCCTGACCCTGCGAGCCGACAATGCCGATCAGCGCCTCACCCGGCAGGGCGAAGCGCTCGGCCTCGTCGGTGCCGAGCGCTCTGCCCATTTCGCCCGCCGAACGGCGGCGCTGGAGGCGGCGCGGGCGCTGGCGGACAGTCTCAGCCTGACGCCCACGGAAGGCGCGCGGCACGGCCTCAGCGTCAATCGCGACGGGCAGCGGCGCACGGCCTTCGATCTCCTGGCTTATCCGGACATCGACATGGCTCGCCTCGGCGCCATCTGGCCGGAACTGGCGGGGCTCGATCCGGCGGTGGCCGAACAGGTGGAGACCGATGCCAAATACGCCGTCTATCTCGATCGCCAGGCGGCGGACATTTCCATGCTGCGCCGGGATGAGCAATTGAGCCTGCCGGAGGATCTCGCCTATGCGGACCTGCCGGGCCTTTCCAACGAGCTCAAGCAGAAGCTCGCCCACATCCGTCCGCGCACGGTGGGGCAGGCGGGACGCATGGAAGGGATGACGCCGGCGGCCCTCGCTTTGCTCGCCACCCATGCGCGGCGGGCCGGTTCCGGCGGCTGAGGGCCCCGGCCTGTGGATCATGGGGATGACGGTTTGGCGGAGCGAGGGGTCGAATGAAGGGCGGCAAGGCGGTGACAGGCGGTGCGGGGCGCGAGGCCATCGCGGCCATGGTTTCACGTGAAACACTTGGCCGGCTCACCATCATCGCCGATCTTCTGGTGAAGTGGCAGAAGACCATCAACCTCGTCGCCCCCGCCACCCTGCCCGACCTGTGGGCCCGGCATGTGGGTGATTCGCTCCAGCTCGTTCACCATGTTCCGCTAGAGCCCTTGCGCTGGGTGGATCTGGGCTCCGGCGGCGGCTTTCCCGGCCTCGTGGTGGCGGCGGTGCTGGCGGAGCGCGATGGCGCCCACATGCATCTTGTGGAAAGCGATACCCGCAAGGCCGCCTTTCTTCGGGAGGCGGCGCGGGTGGCGCAGCTTCCCGTCACCGTTCATGCCGCGCGCATCGAGCAGGTGGCGCAAACCCTGGCGCCGGGGACGGACGTGGTCTCCGCCCGTGCGCTGGCGCCCTTGCCCAAGCTGCTGGATCTCGCGGCGCCCTTCCTCCAAGCCGGTGCCCTTGGCCTTTTTCCCAAGGGTCGCGATGCGGAACGCGAATTGACCGAAGCGTCAAGAAGCTGGACACTCGACTGCGACCTGCGCCCCAGTACGAGTGACCCCGAAGGTCGGATCCTTCTGGTGAGGGGCGCGAGGCGCGGGACCGACACCATCGAATCCCCATCCGGCGCGCGCTCCCAAGGGGAGCCGGACGTCGGCGGTGGGCCGCCCGAATGCGACGCGTCGAGGATGAAGGCGCCATGATTGATCACGAGACCGCTTCCCCCGCCGGTGGCAGCCCCGCCGTGCCGCGTGTGCTGGCCCTCGCCAATCAGAAGGGCGGTGTGGGCAAGACCACCACGGCCATCAATCTGGGCACGGCGCTCGCCGCCATCGGTGAGACGGTGCTGGTGGTGGATCTCGACCCGCAGGGCAATGCCTCCACGGGCCTCGGCATCGACCGCCGCTCGCGCAATCTCTCCACCTATGACGTGCTGACCGGCGAGGCCAGCATGCGCGAGACGGTGATGGAGACCGGCGTGCCGCAGCTTTATGTGGCGCCCTCCACCCTCGACCTGTCGGGGCTGGAGCTGGAGATCGCGGCCGAGCGCGACCGCGCCTTCCGCCTGCGGGCCGCGCTGAAGGCGCTGGCGGCGGACAGCGCTGCGCCCCGCTTCACCTATGTGCTGGTGGACTGCCCGCCCTCGCTCTCCCTGCTGACGGTGAACGCCATGGCGGCGGCGGACGCCATCGTGGTGCCGCTGCAGTGCGAGTTCTTCGCGCTGGAGGGCCTGTCGCAGCTGCTGAAGACGGTGGAGCAGGTGCGGGTCAGCCTCAATCCGGCTTTGACCATCCATGGCATCGTGCTGACCATGTATGACGGCCGCAACAATCTCTCCGAGCAGGTGGTGCAGGACGTGCGCCAATTCATGGGCGACAAGGTCTACGAGACGGTGATCCCCCGCAATGTGCGGGTGTCGGAGGCACCGTCGTACGGCAAGCCGGTGCTGCTCTACGATCTCAAGTGCTTGGGTTCACAGGCTTATCTGCGCCTCGCCTCGGAGGTGATCCAGCGCGAGCGCGCGGCGCGGGCGGATGCGGCGGCCTGACGGCGGACACGAGGGCGATTCACCGAGCAAATTGCGTCAATCGGCTCGGTGAATCCCCCTCTCAACTTCAGGGAAGAGAGCGCGTTGTCCGATCAGCGCGTGCTCTGGGAACGGAACACGGTCATGGCGGATGAACAGCGCTCGCGGCTCGGCCGCGGTCTTGCGGCGCTCATCGGGGAGATGGGGGAGCCGCCGGCGGCCCCGGCGGGTCGTCCGGGGGCAGGACGCGGCGGCCCGCGCCGGGTGCCCATCGAGCATGTGCGGCCCAATCCGCGCAACCCGCGCCGGAGCTTCCTGGAGGAGGGGCTGGACGACCTCACCGCCTCGATCCGCGAGAAGGGCATCATCCAGCCCATCGTGGTGCGCCAGCTGAACGGCGGCGACAGCTTCGAGATCGTCGCCGGCGAGCGGCGCTGGCGCGCGGCCCAGCGCGCGGCGCTGCACGAGGTGCCGGTGGTGGTGCTGGAACTGTCCGACCGGGAGGCGCTGGAAGTCGCCATCATCGAGAATGTGCAGCGCGCCGACCTCAATCCGGTGGAAGAGGCCCAGGGCTACGAATCCCTCATGGGAGAATTCGACTACAATCAGAATGACTTGGCCCGCATCATCGGCAAGAGCCGCAGCCATATCGCCAACACGCTGCGCCTGCTGAAGCTGCCGGCGGGGGTGAAGACCTACCTCGTCGACGGCCGCCTGAGCGCGGGCCATGCCCGCGCGCTGCTCGCCTGCGCCGATCCCGAGCGCATGGCGAAGGACGTGGTGGAGAAGGGGCTGACCGTGCGCGACGTGGAGGCCCTGTCCAAGGCCCGCTCCGCGCTCACCGCGGCGCCTGCGAAGGGCCAGGCGGCGCCCGCGGGGAAGGCGGGCAAGGGTAGCGCGCCGGAGCGCAAGAGCGCGGACAGCCGGGCGCTGGAAAAGCGCCTCGGAGACGTGCTGGGTCTCAGCGTGGATATCGAGGGCAAGGGTGAGGCGGGCGAATTGCGCATCCGCTACAAGAGCCTCGATCAACTTGACGAAATCTGCCGGCGCCTCGGGCTCGACTGAATTTCGGTCTCGAAGATAGAAACGGGATGGTGAAAGTGTGCCGTCCACCAATAAAGGGCCGCGCCGGGATTGCCCGGGCGCGGCTCTTTTGCCTTGGATCAGGCCGCGGCCTTGGCGCGGCGGGCCGGCTTCTTGGCCGGGGCGGCGGGCGCTTTCTTGCGGGTCTGGCCGAGGCCCATATTCTTTGCCAGCTCGGAGCGGGCGGCGGCATAGGCCGGGGCGACCATGGGATAGTCCTTCGGCAGGCCCCACTTCTCGCGGTAGACTTCGGGAGTCATGCCGTAGCTGGTGCGCAGGTGGCGCTTCAGCGACTTGAACTTCTTCCCGTCTTCCAGGCAGATGATGTATTCAGGCGTCACCGACTTCTTCACCGGCACCGCGGGCTTCTGCTCTTCCAGCACGGGCGCCGCAGGGGTGCCGAGCTGGCCGAGGGCGCGATAGACCGATTCAATGAGAGCGGGAAGCTCGGCGGCCGAAACAGAGTTGTTGCTCACATAAGCAGCCACGATATCGGCGGTGAAGTCGATGAAGCTCGGCGACGGAGAATTGGAGGCGGAGTCGCTCACGGGGGTCCCTTTCTGCTTGTTCGTGGCGATGGGCGTCGCGGGAGCGCCGCCCTCAGGCTAGCGCCTCATCGGCATCTGAACTTTTCGCAAATAGTTTATAACACCTGCCGCAAGAAATACAATCCTGGCTCTGAAAACTCTTGAAGATCGAGCAATAATGCGGGTTTGCGCGCTCTATCGGGCGCTTCGGGAGGCCCGCAAACCCCCGGTTTGATCCATCTGAAATCAGCGAATCACGCCATCTTCAAATGAAAACATCGCCGTCCGGAAGTCTTGGCATCCGGCATCCGGATTCCGCTTCGGCTCGGCGCTCCGGGCGCTGGTGCTCAGGGGTGCCAGGGGGGCTTTCTTCTTGTTTCCTTTGAGGAAGTACAACGAGCGATATAGCGCAACTGCCGGTCGCAACGGCGCGCCGACCAACCTCCCGGCGGGTATGACCTGTCCGGATACCGTGCGCAAAGAAGAGCCGCTCATGGCAAAGCTGCGGGTCAGCGCAAACAGCGCCGCGACGCAGGTAGAGCGCGCCGGTGCGGCGTTGCCGGAGCGCGCTCTCGCCTTAAGATCAGAAACGCGTTATCCGGTCAGCTCGCATCGCGAGATGATCGGCGTGCGCTACGCGGCGATTGCCGGCAAGTCCCCTGACGGGGACCTGCTTGCGATCCCATGGCTTCAACCTGATCGGGTTTTGCTTTAGCCGGTGCTTTCCTGCCGTACGTTTTCCTGCCGTACGTTTTCCTGCCACTCCCTTTTCCTGGGATGCGCTGCAATCCACCCACATTGGATCGTCAGGCGCTTCCATCTGATGGGATCGCGCTCTAGGCGGTGTGGACGGATTTCGCCGTGTTGAGTCGGAGGGGGATTCCCTTCTTGTCCTTTCGGTGATTCATAGCGGGTCGGCTTTTGGCGAGGTCGACCATGCTGACGCGGATGACGGACGAGGATTGGGCGGTGGCTCTGGAGGTGTTCCGCGCTTGCCGGTCGCGACGGGGCGACAAGGGGCGCGATGACCGCAAGTTCCTCGAAGCCATGCACTAT
>NZ_JAIVFN010000055.1 GCF_030015065.1 Xanthobacter autotrophicus
GCCCTCGGCGGCAGAACGCCGGAGGAGGTCCATACGGCCTGCGACGGCATCGACATGGCGGCGTAACGCACACCAGAACCAAGCTTAGCAAAGCCGCCAATCTGTCCGCCAAACCGGGACCACCTCAGCAGGCGCGTGGGCGAGGCCTGGTCGGACCAGGCGCCTGCGGGATAGGCGCCGAGCGAATAGACGACGTTCATGGCCACGAGAACAAGCGGCGCGAGGGCCAGCGGCAGGCCCTCGTCGTGCGCCTTCAGCACGAGGAAGGCTTCGCTGAACCGCGCAAGGGTGAACACCACGCCGATGGCGACGACGCCCCAGAACGCGCCGTCGAACTGCCGGAGATCGGCGAGGCGCACCGGCGGCGGACGGCCGGTGGCGCCCTCCTCGCCGATGGCGCGATCCTCGACCCCCAGGATGACGCACGCCACCGCGAGCGCGCCGGGGATGAGGGCGAACCAGAACACCGTTCGCATGTCGTCGGCGAACAGCGCCATCAGCGCGATGGCGAGGAGCGGGCCGAGGAACCCCCCGACCGTATCGAGCGCCTGGCGCACCCCGTAGGCGCGCCCGCGGATGGAAGGCGGCGTGACATCCGCCACCAGCGCGTCCCGCGGCGCGCCGCGGATCCCCTTGCCGATGCGGTCGGCGAAGCGCGCGGCGAACACCATGGCCGGTGCGCCGGCGAGGGCGAAGAACGGCTTCGACGCGGCGCCCAATCCATAGCCGATGAGGACCAGCGGCTTGCGCCGGCCGATGCGGTCGGACAGGTAGCCGGAAAAGACCTTCACGATGGCGGAGGTGGATTCGCCCACCCCCTCGATGAGGCCCACCACGGCCACGCTGGCCTCGAGGGTCGCGGTGAGAAAGAGGGGCAGCAGCGCGTGGATCATCTCCGAGGAGATGTCCATGAACAGGCTCACGAACCCGAGCGCCCAGACGGTTCTCGGAATCGACGGGCGCTTATCGGTGTCTTGAGCCGGAGCATGCATCATGGCTCTCAACTTGACGAACCCGACCGGCGCCCACAAGGGCTCATGCGCCCTCGCCCCGTTACGCTGCGCGCACCAGCGTCATATGGCAGAGGTGGCAGTGGAGGAACCACGGCCTTTTCTGGCCCGCGTCGAAGCCGATGGTCACCGGCGCATGGGCGGGGACGATCACCGTATCGCCCACCGGCCCGGAAAAGCGCTGTCCGCCGATGCCCACCACCTAGAAATGATGCCCGTGCAGGTGCATCGGGTGCATCATGGATGTGGGGTTCATGAAGGTCATCTCCGCCCGCTCGCCCTGGCGCACGTCGAAGGGCCGGTGCCCGCCGCGGATGTGGCCATCAATGGCCCGGCGAGTGGCGGGCTCTTCGCCGAACATCACCGTATAGCGCGTGTTAGGTTGCCGTGGCGCGACGGGCTTTGCCGCGGGTAGCTTCAGTTCGAGGGAGAGGTCGGCAAGCCCCAAGGGTATCGGCTCCGTCCGCCTCGTTATCTGAGCTGCGTCTCAACCGGCAGGCCGTGCTTGCTCCAGGCCAGCATGGAGCCGTCATAGAGCATGACGTTCCGGTAGCCGAGCAACTCGTGCAGCACGAACCACGAGATGGCGGAGACATGGGCCGTGTTGCAATAGGCCGCCACCGTCTGCCGGGGACTGAGGCCGACGGCTGTATAAGCGAGGGCGAGTTCCTCCTTCGGGCGATAGGTGCCGTTGGCGGCAAAATTCGCATCGAAAGGAAAGAGGGTCGCGCCGGGAATGTGGCCCGCCTTCGCGATGTTCGGGCGCTTCTCCAGGCCCACATAGAAGCTGAAGAACCGCGCGTCGAGAATGCCTGCATCCTTGCGCGTCTGGAGCGCCTCCATCTGGGCCGTGTCGGCAAGGAATTCACGCCGCGCAGGCCGGGCGTTGAAATTCCCGGTCTTCGCCGCCTCATCCTCGCCCCACACCTCGCGGTTCTCAGCCACCCATTTCGTCGTGCCGCCGTCGAGGATGGCGACCTTGTCGTGGCCATAATATTTGAGCTGCCAATAGACGTAGGCGGCATAACCCGCATCGTCCGGTCCCCGCCCGCGGTGGGTGAGCACGAGCGGCGTATCGTCGTTCACCCCGGCCGATCGCATGAGCGCCGAGAACGCCTCGGGCGGGAGGTTCATGTCGGTGATTTCCACGCCGCGTTCGGTGGTGGTGCCACGGGCCTTGCGGAAGTCGAGAGGCACCGCGCCGATGAGGTGGCCGCCTTCCTTGTAGCTGGTATCGTCATTGCGCACGTCGAGGACGAGGACCTCGTCCTGGTGGGCTGCGAGCCATTCGCTCGACACCAGCGGGCCGGGAAGGTCCAGGGCGGCTGCCGGCGCCGCAGGCACGGCCGCGAGGAGCCCCAAGGCAAGCACGCCCGATAGCATTTTGAACATTGGCGTTTCTCCCATTTTTTGGTTTGGACTTCGGGGGGTGGCCTCACGTCAGCCCGACGCGACCGGCAGTCCCGCGGCGCGCCATTCCGGCATGCCGTCTTCCATGCGGCGGGCCGAGAAGCCACTGGCGCGCAGGCGTGCGACCGCCTCCACCGCGAGCAGGCAATAGGCGCCGCGGCAATAAGCAACGATTTCCGTCGCCGGATCGAACTCGGCGAGGCGGGCGTCGAGCTCCTCCAGCGGGATGCTGACGGCGCCGGGCACGTGGCCGAGGTCGAACTCCTCGCGAGGCCGCACGTCGATCACCGTGACGAGGCCCGCCTGCGCGCGTTCCACAAGGTCGGTGCGGCCGACGGGATCGAGCCCGTCCCGCCCGTCGAAATAGCGTGCCAGCAGCATTCCGACCGTCGCGATGTTGCGTTCCGCCGTCTGCCGCAGCACCGACATGAGCTGGACGATCCCGTCGTCCGCCAGCCGGTAGAGGACGAACTTGCCGTCACGGCGGGCATCCAGCAGGCCCGCGCGACGCAGCTGCTGCAGGTGCTGGGAGGCATTGGCCATGGAGAGCCCGGTCAGCCGCGCCAGCGCCTCCACGCTGCGCTCGCCCTGCGCGAGGTGCTCCAGCAATTCCACGCGGTGCTCGTGGCCGAGGGCGCGCGCCACCGCGGCCAGCTCGGCGAACAGAGCGCGTTTGGGATCCGTTGACTTGCACATGATGGTATCGATACATCATTCAAGAGATAGTTTGAACGTATAATTATCCTGTCCACGCCGCAAGAGCATCGCGGGGAACCGGCGGAGTCGGAAATGCACGCGCTGCTCATTCTCAATGATCCGCCCTACGGCACGGAACGCGTCTATAACGGCCTGCGCCTCGCCGCCGGCATCCTCAAGCAGGATGCGGGAAACCGGGTCACTGTGTTTCTCATGGCGGATGCCGTCGCCGCCGCGAAGGCGGGCCAGAAGACGCCGGACGGCTATTACAATGCGGAGCGCATGCTGAAGCGGGTCCTCGCCGGCAACGGCGAGGTGCTTCTGTGCGGCACCTGCATGGACGCCCGGGGCTTCTGCGATGCCGATGTGACGCCGGGCGCGCGGCGCAGCACCATGGATGAACTCTCGGCCGTCACCGTTTCGGCCGACAAGGTCCTGGTGTTCTGATGACTGGACCCGCCATTGCGCAGGCGATGCCGCGACGCCGCCTGATCCGGCAGGTCGCGCTGCTCTCCGCCGCCCAGGCTCTGTTCCAGACGGCATCGGTCATGGTGATGACGGTCGCCGGCCTTGCCGGCGCCGCCATCACCCCCGCGCCGGAACTCGCCACGCTGCCGGTGGCGGCCATGTTCCTCGGCACGGCGATCGGCATCGCCCCGGCATCCCTGTGGATGGCCCGCGTGGGGCGAAGGATCGGCTTCGTGGCGGGCGCGCTGCTGGGAACCCTCGGCGGCCTCCTGGGGGCGCTCGGGATCTTTTATGCGTCGCTGCCGCTGCTCTGCCTCGGGACGGGCCTCGTCGGCACCTACCAGGCCTTCGCGCAATTCTATCGCTTTGCCGCGGCGGAGGTGGCCACCGACGCCTTTCGCCCCCGCGCCATCTCCTTCGTGCTAGCGGGCGGTGTAGTGGCCGCCATCGCCGGACCGATCCTCGGGCGCTTCGGTGGCCCTTTGCTGGCGGCGGACTATGCCGGCTCGTTCCTGATCCTCGCCGTGGTTTCGCTGCTGGCAGCGGGTCTCCTGCTGGGCGTGGACATGCCGCGGCCCGCGCGGAGCGCATCGAGCGGCGGGCGCCCCCTGGGCGCGATCATCCGGCAACCCGCCTATCTCGTGGCCCTCTTCGGCGCGGCCACGGGCTATGGCGTGATGATCCTCGCCATGACGGCGACGCCGCTCGCCATGCTGCACCATCATCACGACCTTTCGGACGCGGCGACGGTGATCCAGCTGCATGTGCTTGGCATGTTCCTGCCGTCCTTCTTCACCGGCGCGCTCATCTCCCGCTTCGGGGTGCTCAAGGTGATGCTGGCCGGCGCGTTCCTGCTGGCGGGTCATGTTCTCATCGCCCTGTCGGGCACGCAATTCCTCGCCTTCGCCTCCGCGCTCGTTCTGCTGGGCGTGGGCTGGAACTTCCTGTTCATCGGCGGCACCACGCTGCTCACGCGATGCTACGCGCCGGGAGAGCGCGCGCGGGCGCAGGCGGCCAACGACCTTGTGATCTTCATCGTCGGGGTGGCGACCTCGCTCGGCGCCGGCGCCATGCTTCATCTTCTTGGCTGGCAGATCATGAACGCCGTGCTGCTGCCCTGGCTCGCCCTCGCGGTCCTCGCCCTCGTGTGGCTCGGCTGGCGCGAGCGGCGGGGCTAAAGCGGTTTCCGTTCGCACCGGCCCACTACGGCATCTGGTGAGACACGTGCACGATGAGGCCATGTTTTTGTTTGATGTGTGAAATTCAGTTGAACTCATGGCGTTTGCGCCATGAGCGAGGCAATGAAGGCCCCCATGAGGATAGGGCACACCACCCGAGGTGAAATGTCGCGACATCCTTGTGAGCCAATCCGCTGGAACCTCATGCCGGAACCTTGTTGGAAGGCCATGCCACATGTGCACGAAGCCCACGGCGCTCGGTCCTGTTTTCAAGGCGCAGCCTCGCACCGGCTCGCGACGCGGCAAGATTGGCGATGGCGAGGCCAAGCCCGCTCCCCGACGCGCTCTTGTGTCGACCCCGAAAGAAGCGCTCGGTGACGCGCGCCAGTTCCTCGGGGGGAATGCCGGGGCCCTCATCCTCCACGCACAGGCCATCCGGCGTGCGGCGCCAGGCGATGTGACCCTCGCCTGCCATGTGCTCCACGGCGTTCTCGTGGAGATTGCGCAACGTCAGATGCAGGCCCTCGCGATTGCCCTTCAAAAGCAGTCCGTTGAGCGCCGGATCAAGCTGGACCGTGACACCTGCTCGGGCCGGCGCCTGATGGATGATCTCCCGCAGAAGGGCGCCCGCGTCGGCCGCCTCATCGGTGGGGGACGCGGGTTCGGCATCAAGCTTCGCGAGAACGAGCAACTGGCGCACGAGCCGCGCGGTCCGATCCACCGAGACGAGGGTCTGCCGGAGGGCGCCGTCCCGTGTCGCCTTGTCATCGGCCGCAAGCGCGATCTGCGCCTGCGTCTTCAGGCCGGCGAGCGGCGTGCGCAGTTCATGCGCGGCGAAGGCGGTCACCTCCCGCTCGTGCCGACGGGCCGCCTCAACCTTGCCGAACAGGCCGTTGAGGGCTTCGAGCAGCGGGCGGATCTCGGCCGGCGCGTCGGTGGGTGAGACCGCCCGCATGTCGTCTGCATCGCGGGCGGCGATGTCTCCGGCGACAGCATTCAGCGGGCTGAGGCCGCCTCCAAGGCTCACCCAGATGAGCAGGCCGAGCAGCGGCACAATCAGCACCACCGGGCCCAGCAGCCCGGCCACCAGATCGCGCACCAGCCGGTCGCGCAGGCCGATGCGATCGCCCACCATCACACGGACGCCCTTGTCGGCGTCGAGGATGGTGTAGACGCGCCAGGGCTCGCCGTTCACCTCGCGCTCCGAGAAGCCTTCGGCCGGACCCGCGAGCGCCTCCTCGGGCGCGCCGCCGGAGCGGGCCACGAGGTGCCCGTCCAGGGACCAGATCTGGCACGAGAGCTGGCGCTCATAGCCGGTTTCCGGCAAGGGCGAGGCCTGCGCAGCGGCGGCGATGTTGCCGCCGGCAACCAGGGAATGAACCATCCGCGCCGCTTCCTGAAGGCGCGCGTCCAGCACATGTTCCAGCTCGCTGCGGCTGGACAGGTAGATCCAGCCCACAGCGCACAGCCAGATGGCGCTGGTGGCGGCGAGCAGGATCAGGAACAGGCGGCGGCGCAGCGAATTCATTGCTGCCCCCTGACGCGGTAGCCCAGGCCACGCACCGTCTCGATGGCCTCGCGCCCCACCTTGGTCCGCAGATTGTGGATGTGCACTTCCACCGTGTTGCTCTCCACCTCCTCCTGCCAACCGTAGAGGCGCTCCTCGATCTCGCCCTTGGAGCGGATCATGCCCGGCCGCTCCATGAGGGCCGCGAGCACGGCGAACTCCCGCCGGGACAAGGCGACCGCCCGGCCCTCCAAGGTCGCGGAAAGGGTGGCAGGGTCGAGCACCAGCGTCCCCGCTTTCAGCGTCGGACCGGCGCGGCCATGGCCACGGCGGGCGATGGCGCGGACGCGCGCCGCCAGCTCGTCCAGGTCGAACGGCTTGCCGAGATAGTCGTCGGCGCCGGCATCGAGCCCGCGGATGCGGTCGGTGGTCTCGTCGAGGGCGGTCAGGAGCAGCACGGGCGTGGCATCGTCGCGGGCGCGCATGCCGGCGAGGATGTCGAGGCCCGACCCATCCGGCAGCATGAGATCGAGCACCACGGCGTCAAAACGGCTTCCGGCGAGCGCGGCGCGCGCGTCGGCGCAGGTGGCCACCTCGTCCACGGTCGCGCCCGCAAGGCCGAGTCCCACCTTCAGCCCGTCCATCAGGACCGGGTCATCCTCGACCACGAGTATGCGCATGCCTTCTCCTGCCGCCGTGCCGGGATCTTCTACCGCCAGCTTAAGGCTGGCTTAAGGTGAGCCTCCCAGAGAGCGCCTCATGGACATGAGAACGCTGCCCCGCGCCACGATGAAGCCGTTTTACGCGGCCCTCTGCCTCGTTGCGTTGGTGTTCACCGGGACCGGCCCCGCCGGAGCCGAACAGAAGCCGCTGAAAGCGGACGAGGCCTTCCGCCTCTCCGCGACCCGCGCCGCGGACGGAACGCTGGCGCTGCGCTGGCAGATCGCGCCCGGCACCTACCTCTACCGCGACAGCCTGAAGGCGAAGCAGGCCGGTGCTCCGGTCGCCCTCGCCATCAGTCCCGGCGAGACGAAGGACGATCCGAACTTCGGAGCGGTGGAGGTCTATCACCGGACGGCGGAGGCAACCGCAGTCGGCCTGCCTGGCGCGGGCGCGCTGGATGTCTCCTTCCAGGGCTGTGCCGAAGCCGGCATCTGCTATCCGGTGGTGAAGCGGCAGGTCGACCTTGCCTCCCTGCGGATCGGAACAGCGCCTCCCACCTCCTTCGCCGAGGCGGCCTCCGCTGCTTCCGCCCCGGTCGAACCTGTGGCGTCCGAAGGGGCGTCACAGGGCGCGACGGCGCTCTTCAGCGGCAACATCGGCCTGCTGCTCATGGCGTTTCTCGGCTTCGGGCTGCTGCTCGCCTTCACGCCCTGCGTGTTTCCCATGCTGCCCATCCTCTCCGGCATTCTCGCCGGCGGCGGCACGCGGCCAACACCGGCCCGTGGCTTCGCCCTGTCCGGCTCCTATGGCCTTGCCATGGCGGCGGCCTATGGCGTACTCGGGATCGCCGCCGGATGGTCGGGCGCGAACCTGCAGGCGGCGCTGCAGACACCGTGGGCGCTGGGCCTCATGGCCGCCTTGTTCCTGGCCCTCGCCTTGTCCATGTTCGGCCTGTTCGAGATGGCCATGCCGGCGTGGCTTGGGACCAGACTCTCGCGCGGCGGACACGCTCCAAAGGAAGGCGGCTCCCTCGCGGGAGCGGGCGCCCTCGGCTTTGCCTCCGCATTGGTGGTGGGGCCATGCGTAACGCCGCCTTTGGCCGCGGCCATGCTCTATGCGGCGCAGACCGGCGATGCGGTGCGCGGCGGAGCGGCGCTGTTCATGCTCGGCCTCGGCATGGCGGTGCCGCTGGTGCTGGTCGGGACCTTCGGCGCGCAGATCATGCCACGCTCGGGTGCATGGCTCTCGCGCATCAAGCAGGTCTGCGGAGTGCTCTTCCTGGGTGTCGCAGCGGTCCTCGCCGCGCGTCTCCTGCCGGCGCCGGCGGCCCTGGCGCTCTGGGGCGGGCTGGCCCTCGGGCTCGGTGTATTCCTCGGCGGACTGGACCGGACCATCCCCGGTAGCGCCCCGTCGGCGCGGCTCGGCAAGGCGACCGGCCTTGTGGCCATCATCTACGGCGCAACGCTCATCGTGGGCGCGGCCGGTGGAGGAGACGACCCCTTGCGGCCCCTCAGCGTCCTCGCCGGCGCATCGCGCGTCGCCTCCGCCGGTGTGCAGGACACGCGCGTGTCGTCGCCCGCCGCCCTCGATGCCGCCTTCGCCGCGGCGCAGAAGGAGGGCCGGCCGGTGCTCGTTTCCTTCACCGCCGGCTGGTGCACCGTGTGCAAGTCCAACGAAGCGGTGATGGCCCAACCCGGCCTGCAGGACCGGCTGGCCCAGATGCCGCGCATCGCCGCCGACGTGACCGCCTATGGCGATGGCGAGCGCGCGCTCATGTCCCGCTTCTCCGTCGTCGGTCCGCCGACCCTGTTCCTGCTGGACGCTTCGGGTCACGAGGTTGCTGGCTCCCGGCACATCGGCGCGATCACCACCGCAGATATCGAAGGCCTGATGGCGAAGGCCGGCCTGTGACCCACCCCAAGATTATCGGAGACCATATGCGACGCAGGGACTTCATCCGCCTTGCCGCCCTGTCCGTCCTCCCGCCGGCCATGGCCCTGGCGTGGGTAAGGCCGGCGCTGGCCCAGGGCGTCGATGTGGACGCCATCCTCCGCGACCCGGATGCCCCCACCGGCGGCAATCCGGACGGGGACGTGACCATCGTCGCCTTCCTCGACTACAACTGCCCCTTCTGCAAGAAATCGGCGCCGGACCTTGAGCGGATCGTCAATGAGGACGGCCATATCCGTCTCATCTACAAGGACTGGCCCATCCTGACCGAGGCCTCGGTCTACGGCGCGCAGCTCGCCCTGGCGGCCAAGTTCCAGGGCAGGTACGAAACCGTCCACAATGCCCTGATGGGCATTTCCGGCCGCAAGATTCCGCAGGAGCAGATGCTGAAGGCGGTCCAGGGCACGGACGTGGACATGGCCCGGCTCAACCTGGACCTCCAGCTCCATGGCGCGGAAATCTCGGCACTCCTGAAGCGCAATCTGGCGCAGGCGGACTCCCTCGGCCTCCAGGGCACGCCGACCTATCTCGTGGGCCCGCTGCTGGCATCCACCCTCGATTATTCCAGCTTCAAGCGGGCCGTTGCCGAGGCCCGGCGCCGGCAGGCGGCGGAGAAGTAGGACCCCATGGCCCATCTGCCCGCCATGACGGGACCTCGACCGGCCGCCCGCGCCTTCCTGTGCGCGGTCCTCCTGCCGCTGGCGCTCGGTGCCTGCGTCACCGCATCGAGCGACCCGCCCGCCGCGGCCCAGCGTCCGCGCATCTCGCCTTCGGACGCCGCACGCTACGGCGCGGTGGAGGAGAAAGGCTTCCGCATCCCCGCCGCCGATCCCGAGGATATCAAGCCCCGCAACGTGCGCCAGCTGGTCAATGACCCTTCCGGGCAGTCGCCCGGCACCCTGGTGGTGGATCCGAAGAACCGCTTCCTCTACCTCGTGCAGGAGAACGGCAAGGCGCTGCGCTACGGCGTGGGCGTGGGGCGCGCCGGCCTGGAATTCGCCGGCACCGCGGCGGTCGGCTACAAGAAGGAATGGCCGAGCTGGCGGCCCACCGACGCGATGATCGCGCGCGATCCGAAGAGATACCAGCCCTGGGCCGGCGGCATGGCCGGCGGCGAGAGCAATCCGCTCGGCGCCCGCGCGCTCTATCTGTTCAAGGACGGCAAGGACACGCTCTACCGCATCCACGGCACCAACGAGCCGTGGTCCATCGGCGAGGCGGTCTCCTCCGGCTGCATCCGCATGATGAACCAGGACGTCATCGACCTTTATCGCCGCGTGCCGGACGGGGCGAAGGTGGTTGTCCTGCCCGCCTAGTCGTCCCGCGGCGGGCCGGACACGCGAACGCCCGGGCCGCAAGGTTCGGGCGTTCGTTCTTCTGTGGGAGCGAAGGATCAGTAGCGGGCGTCGGCCGGCTTCTTGTCCTTCGGCCAGTCGTTCGCCTTCCCCGGGAAATCCGGGCGCGGCATGTGGCTGAAATACTCGGCAACGTCCACAGCCGCCCGGTCGGAGAGGCCGCCCTGGCCGAGCGGGAAGCGCTCGTGGAAGCCGATGGGCATATTGCGCTTCACGAACGCCGCCGCCGTATAGGTGCGGGCCATACCGGCGCCGATGTTGAAGGATTCATCCCCCCATAGCGGCGGGTAGACCACCTTGCCCTGGGCGTCCTTCAAGCCTTCGCCGCTCTTTCCGTGGCAGACCGCGCACTGGGTGGCGTACACCTGCTGGCCGTTCTCCGGATCGGGCTTGATGGTCTGGCTGATCTTGCCGACACCGCGCCCTTCCACCTTGTCGCCCGGCTTGGTCTCTCGCTTCATCCAGTCGAAATAGGCCACCATCGCCTTCATGTCGTCGCCGTCCTTGGCCAGCGGTTTGCCGTTCATGGAGCGCAGGAAGCAGCCGTTGATGCGATCCTCCAGGGTGATCTCGCGCCCCGCGCGCGGCGCGTAGCTCGGAAAGAAGGCCGAGACGCCGACATAAGGCGAGCCATCTGCCACCGTGCCGCCGTTGAGGTGGCAGCTCGTGCAATTGAGCACATTGCCCACGTTCTTGGGCAGCAGGGTGTGGGTCTCGGTGTTCAGGCGCATGCCGCGAACCAGTTGCGTGGCATTCTGCTCCGCGAGCAGGTTGGCGATGCGCGGCGTCTCGAACTTGGAGCTGTCCACCTTGGGGTCGAGCGTGCGGCGCGCGGCCTTGACCTCGGCAGGTGAAACGGGTGCACCCGTATTGCCCCAGCTTGTGCGCACGAAGCTCAGGATGTCCGCAATTTCCTGGTCTTCGAGCCGGGCGAAGCCGGGCATGGTGAAGACGCGCGTGTAGGCCTGGGTCTCGGCCGTCTTCCATCCCGTCAGGGTGATGTGCACCAGTGTCGAGGGGTCCTTGGCATCCACGGTGGGATTGCCCGCGAGCGGCGGGAAGACCTTGGCGACGCCGGCCCCGTTCAGGCGATGGCAATCGGCGCAGAATTGCGCATAGGCCAAGCCACCACGGGTGGTGAACATGGCCTCCGGCACATCCGTGTCAACGGCCTGCGGAGGCCCCTCGGAGGGGCGATCGGAGGGCAGGGACTTCAGATAGGTGGCAATGGCAACCAGATCGCCTTCGCTGAAATTCTGCGTCGAATTGTGGATCACCTCGGTCATGGAGCCGGACACGGTCGCATAGCGGTTTTGCCCGGTCTTCAGCAGTTCCACCGTGTCCTTGACGGTCCACAGATTGCGCAGATTGATGGCGTTCCACTCCTCCACCTTGGCGCCGGAAACGAATTTGGCGCCATTCATGCCCTTCTCGGACATGGCGACTTCCTGAAAGCCGATGCCGCGCGGCGTGTGGCAGGCGCCGCAATGGCCGAGCCCCTGCACCAGATAGGCGCCCCGGTTCCACACCTCGTCCTTGGCGGAATCCGCCATGAACGGGCGGCTATCGAGGAACACCGTGTTCCAGAAGGCGAGCGACCAGCGCAGATTGAATGGAAAGCCGATCTCCGACGGCTTGTTGGCGCTCGCCACCGGCACCACGCCCTTCATCAGGTAGACGTAGAGGGCATACATGTCGTCCGGCGCCATCTTGGCGTAGGACGGATACGGCATCGCCGGGTACATGTGCGTGCCATCGGCCGTCACGCCCTTGCGCATGGCCCGGTCGAAGGCGCCGAAGCTGTAGGTTCCGATGCCAGTCTTCGGATCCGGGGTGATGTTGGTGGAATAGAGCACGCCGAAGGGCGTCTCCAGCGGCAGGCCGCCGGCCATGGGCGTGCCGCCGTGCGAGGTGTGGCACGCGACGCAGTCACCAAGTTCGGCCATATACTTGCCGCGCGTGACCAGAGCACCGTCAGCCGTTTCGGGCAGCTCGCGTCCGGCCTCATCCACGCGCGGCGGCGTAACGACCCACCAGAAGATGCCGGCACCGATGACCGCTGCCACGGCGGCTAGCGTGCCCAAAGTCTTCCATCTGGATCCACGCTTTACTGAAACATCGTCGCTCATAGAACGACCTCCTGGTGCAGGCAGGTGTTTCGACCCATGCGCGAAGCCGGCCGCGGGAGAATCGCGTCCTCATCTCCCCACCCGGATCGCCATGCGCAGATCCCCCGCCTGTGTGACTCGTCCCGTACAGGCAGGCTCGCCCGCCCCATGCTGCGCCGCATTGACGTGCCGCAACTGTAAAATATCCGACCTGTTTTTGCCGGTCGCGGCGCGCCGGGCGTTTTGGGAGTTCACTCCTGCGCATCACGGTCGCTCCAGCCGAGGAACGCGCCGACAAAGTTGCTTGCCGCGTCTTCGTTGATGAAGTTCAGAACAACAGACGTGATGCCTGATAGCGAAGCCTGGCGGCACGGTCTGGAGCAGGTGCTTTAGTTTCGAGGCGCTCTGTCTATTTATCATTAATATTTTAACAGAATATCAAAGCATCCGCTACTGCAACTTTGATCATTGAATAATATATCATTCAATGATAGACAAACGCGATCATTGTCAATGCGCTCAGGAGGGTCCCTGAGTGGAGGGCGTTGCCCTGCGGGCCGGGCTGTCGGCTAGGCTGAAGCCCGCGAGCGGTCTTCAGCCTTTCGGGCTTCTATCCCTGATGCAAAACATGGAACGATCAGGTGATCGGGCGGAGCGGCGAATGCTGGCGCGACTGAACGCATGGGCCGAACGACGGAATCTCCGCCGGTGTCGCTGGCAGGACGATGCTCGCCGGCTGGTGATCCAAGACGAGCCTGTGAATAGGCATCGAAGCAGCGCCCCACTCAATTAGCCGTAACACTTTGATTTGGCCGACGATTTCATTCCCATGGGGGTCCCGATCGGCGCCGATCGGAACCCCCGTAATCTGCTAAGTTAACGAACCAGATCAACGGGTTGTCCCTCATCCCACCCGGGGTTCACTTCGGCGCGTTTTCACACGTCGACAACGAGCCGCGCTTTCGGACTGACATGGATCGGAAAGTCCAACGTTCCCACATCCGGCAGGCGCTCAGACCAGGCGACCTTCGCGGACATCATTAGCGATGACGGCCGACATCCCGCAATCTTGCCAGAGGAGCCCGCTCTCTTGCTATTCGGCAATATGCCGCCTATATTCACAGCATATTGCCGTTGACCGCAAGGAGGCTTTCATGTCGATCGCCATCGTCGAGGAGGTCGTCCGCAAGCTGGGCGGCCAGAGCGTGCTCGGCACGGTCGTGCACTCGCAGGCCGATCTGGCCCTCGCCGTCCGCAACAGGCTTCCCCTGTCGGCCCTGCGTGGCCTCAGCCAGGCGGGCATGAGCGAGCAGGAGATCGAGAGGTTCGTAATCCCGCAGCGCACCCGCCGGCACCGCGCCGACAAGCAGCAGCCGCTGACGGTCGATGAATCGGATCGGGCCGTGCGTCTGCTGCGCGTCCAATCCCTCGCTGAGCAGACCTTCGGCGACCTCGACAAGGCCAATCGCTGGCTGCGCCGCCCGCTCACCGAGCTCGGCGGCGAGACGCCGCTGGTCGTGGCGCAGACCGAAGCCGGCGCTCGCGTGATCGAGACCATCCTCGGCAAGATCGCCTGGGGCGCAGCCGCCTGATGCTGCTCTGGCGCCTGTCGGGCAGGCAGCATGCGCGAGCGCTCGACGGCGGCTATGGCCTGCACTTCGACGGCCGCTGGAACACTGTGGGCCATGCCGTCACCTATTGCGCGACATCGCCCGCGCTCTGCGTCCTCGAAAAGCTCGTCCATGTGGAGGATCCCGCGCTCCTGCCCGAGCTGGTCATGGTCACCTATGAGATCCCCGACACTGTCGCGATTGAGGACGTGCCGTTGGAAGGCCTCCCGACCGATTGGCGGCGGCACGAGGCCTGGAGCCAGGAAAAGGGCGATGCCTGGCACGAGGGACGGTCGTCCTTATTGCTTCGCGTCCCCTCGGCGATCGTACCGGTCGCCGGCTCACCTGACCTGAACGTGCTGATCAACCACAGCCATCTGGCTGCGGCCGATGTCCGCATCGTCGGCGAGGCGTCCTTCTCGCTCGATCCTCGTTTGTTCTGAGGCAAGAAGCGAAGGGCTCTCGAGCCTGACGCTATGGTGTCGCCCTGCGGGCCGAGCTGTTGGCTGCGCTGAAGCCAGAAGCCGTCTTCACCCTAAGGGCTTCCGTCCCTGACGCGAAACGAGAAAATGCTGCCGGGGGCAGAACGTCATGCTGGCTGCACTGCGGCGGTGGATCGAGAACCGTAGGCAAATCCGCCAGAGGTGGCAGGCGGACGCCCGCCGACTCATCGAACACGATGAACCGGGCGCCTACTATGAGGCTTAGCGTCTGGCGGCTCGCTCCCGCGCGTCCGGGCAAGCCGGCGAATTCATCCATTGAGCCCAGGTGGCGGCCGAAGTGGCGAGGATCTCGCCGCATGCGCAGATGGATCTCGCGGTGGTCCAGGCGATCGTCGACAATGAGACGCGGCGCGCAAGGGAGTCCCGCTACCAGGGCGATTGAACGGGCGGCTGCGCCGACGTCGCTTCGGCGCTGAGGTCCTCCTTTCGACGTGAGAGGCTGCTCGGGACAGGATCTGTTAGGGCGCGGCAGTGTGGTTCGGCGTCCGGGAAAAGAGCGTGCAAGAGGGCGCGGACCATCTTCGGAGCAAGTCCGACCCCGCTCTCCATGGATGGCTTTCCTGGTCCTCCACCCGGCCTTCCACGATCAACCCTCAAGGGGTCGGCTATGCGCAGCATGCCGCCGCTACGGTTGCGCCTGCGCGGTGATCGCGGCCGGTTGAGGACACTGACGGACGCCATCGAGCGGGGATCGACCTCGCTCCAGGATGGAGCCCTCAAATGTCGCACGATCTTTCCCTCGCCCAGTCCCACGCGTTTCAGCTCGCTCGCACCCTGATGGTCCCGGTCACGCTGTTTCAGGTCGATGGAGAGTTCGGCGTCATGCCGAGCGACGAACTCGACGATGCCGACGTCATCGTCGTCCACGATTATGACCCGTTCGAATACGATCCCCACCAGTTCGGCCCGGCTCATTGAGCCGGGTTCGCCCGTCCGGGCGCGTGCCGCTCGCGAGCGGGCGGCCGCAAGGGAAGCTGCGCCGCGGCTGGTCGATGTCACGGCGCTGCGCGCCCTGCAGGATTCACCAGTTGCCAGCCGCGCCCTTGCCGCCTTCGCTCTTCGCGGCATCGGGGGATGGTCCAGCGAGGCGCGGGATAAGGACAATTCAAGCGGGAAAGGTCCGACCCGGGGCGTGTCGGAAGAGAAAGATGGAAAAGAGGGACATCGAGGAGCTGAGGGAGCGTGTGCCTTGTGCGGCCGTGCTCGAAAAGGCCGGGTTCGCGATCGATCTGAAGGAGAGTACGCGCAAGGCGGTCAAGTATCGGCGTGGTGACGACATCATCATCGTGATCCATGACGGCAAGGGCTGGTTCGATGCCCTGTCCGACGCCAAGGGAGACGTGTTTTCGCTAGTCGAACATCTCGACGATATCGGCTTTACCGAGGTTCTTCGGCAGGTCTCCTACCTGATCGGCTTCGTGCCGAGCGAGGCCGTCTGGACGAGGCAGGTCCGCGATCGCGATCCCGACATCGGCGTTTCCGAGCGCTGGCGCGCACGGCGCAAGCCATGGCGCGGCTCCATGACCTGGCGCTATCTGCGCGACGAGCGCGCTCTTCCGGAGACGGTCATCCGCGCCGCGATCCAGCAGGATCGGCTCCGCGAAGGTCCTCGCGGCAGCATGTGGGCTGCCCATGTCGATGGGGGTGGCCTTGTCACCGGCTGGGAAGAGCGCGGCCCCGAATGGCGCGGTTTCGCCAGCGGCGGCGGAAAGGTCCTGTTCCGCCTCGGACCGATCGGCGCCCTCCGGCACTGCGTCACCGAGGCGGCGATCGACGCGATGAGCCTCGCCGCGATCGAAGAGCTACGCTCCGATAGCCTCTATCTCAGCACGGGCGGCGGATGGGCGCCGGCGACGGTGGCCGCCATCCGGGGGCTCGCGTCGCACCCGGGCGCCCTGCTTGTCGCGGCGACCGACAACAATGAGCAGGGCGAGGTCTTTGCCGGCCGCATGGAGGCGATCGCGGCTGCCGCGACCTGTGCCTATGAGCGGCTTCGCCCACGGGCGGGCGACTGGAACGAGGAGTTATGCACGCGAGGCTGAGCCTAATGTGGATCGTTCCGCATGTCCGCGAGCGAAACACATAAGCCCACGATCTCACTCGATGCGCGCTCGGCAACGATGCGCAGCAGTCGCGCATCCGCCGTCACAAACCTTGATCCGGTCCCACGCGCGGCCGTGAGATAAGCGCAATCGTACGCCGGATGCGAAAGCTCGATCGCAAGGCTCGTTGCCTGTTCGAGCAAGCCCGTCATGGGCAGGAAGTCGATGCCGGAGCGTTCGAGCAGCCTGGCTGCCAGGACGGCCTCGTCGCGGCTGAGCTCGCTGCGGGCAACTTTCTTCCAAAGAATATTGGCGCATTCGGGAATCAAGAGCTCAGGCGCCGCGAACCGGAAACGCGATCGCAGATTGACGGCGGTCTCGGTCCCTTCCTCTTCCACGACCCATTTGATCGCGATGCTGGCGTCGACGACGAGCGTCTCCATCAACGCTCGTCTCGGCCTTTGCGCAGCAAGACTTCGGAGGGCGTCTGCTTGCGCGATGCGGTCAGCTTCCGCAGCTCGCTCGCGAGATCGTCAAAATCAGGCCCGCCCTCGCTCGCCAGCACCTGGCGCAGGATCTCGCGATGTTCGGCCTCCGCCGAGCGGCCGTGCCTCGCCGCTCGCATTTTCAGTTTCGCGATCAGATCGTCGTCCAGATTGCGGACATGCAGGTTTCCGGCCATCTCTTTGGCTCCATTGGGCTCATTGAGAGCAAAGATAGCAATTCTGGGAAGGACGAACAAGGAAGAAGGGATGAAAGAGGAGGGAAGCACGCATCCGCGCGGAAGGTTGGGGATACCGCCAGGCCGCTCTTGCCCGCCGCGAGGGCGGACTTAGCAAACCATCATTTGCTGGTCATAGGTTGGCCTGCCGTTCCGCCTTCCAGAACCAGAATGCGAGCAAGGGTGCGATCACGACCTCGAAGAGCAATGACGGGGCGATTTCGGGGCTGAACAGCAGGCTCGGTTCATATCCGCTCATTCGCGCCAGACCGCCCATGAAGATCATCGTGACGAGAGCGATCAGCACAGTGCGTAAGCGCTGGAACGCCAGGCGATCCCGACGACCCGCCGGCGGCGGCCTCCCCGACCATCGAGCCAGGGGAGATCGAACAATGAGCCCTCATTCCTGGCGCGCGCTCAAGGCGTCCGCATCCCGGCAGCTTACACAGGCCTGCCCGCTTCTCGCGGACCGGCCGACGGCAGGGGCTGTCAGAGCGCTGTTCACGATTGTCGCCCTCGCCGACGTCAGGCTCACGGCGAGGGCGATCGACGGAAGCCTCAGGGCCGATCTGCGGACGCGTCCGGCGCCACGAAACGATCCGCAGGCGGATGCGCTTCTCGACGAGATCGCCGGCGTCATAAGCGATCATGCCTGCCAGCCGCGGTCGCGCTCGGGCGCCGACTTTGCGGTTCGGCTCGGTGGGTACCACGGCTTCGCTGACCTGATGGCCGATCTGCTGTCAGCCGGTGCGTCGCAGGAGGAGCCTTCGGCCGTCGCCGCATTGGCCGGTAGTGCGATCCGGGGCCTCTCGGAACGGATAATGACACTTGCTCTCGAGCATCTCCATGCGATTTTCGCGCGGGATCTCGACCGGCCATGTCCGGGAGGCGACCGCTCGGCGCCTCGACGCTACGCCCTTCCGGCAATGGCCATGCCTCGGAGGGCGTTATGGCGAGTATGGCTGGCTCGTCTACGCCCATGACGAAAACAGCGGAATGGGTGCCGACGCCATCCCGGAGGTGCTGTTCGCGGTCATGAGCTGGTCGCAAAAGCAGGGCTGCGATCACGTACTTTTCGATCGTGATGGCAATATCGTCGACGAGTTGCCCCACTTCGACTGGTGATGCGGCGACGCCCGCGAAAGTCATCCGCGAGCAAAGGCGAGAAGCGGACCAATATCGTGATTGTCGGCGGATCGCAGCGCGGTCACATAGCGAGCGCGCAATGCGCCGACATCGGCGAGGCTGCCGCCGCCCCAGCTGAACGGTTGTCTTCCGAGCTTCTCGACGAGGAGGTCGGCTGCCAGGCGCGCATGGCGGCCGTTGCCGTTCGGGAACGGATGGATGGCGACGAGACGATGGTGGAACCTGATCGCGATCTCGTCGGGCGGAAACGTGGCATGCTCCACCCAATAGCGTACATCGCCCAGGAGGTTCGTGAGCTCCACCGCGATACGATAGGCTTGAATGCCGATGTTGCGCTCGGTGCTTCGGAAGGTTCCTGCCCACTCCCAGACCTCGCCGAACATGCGCTTGTGCAGCGTCCGCACGAAGTCGTCGGTGAGCATCCTGTCGATGGGCAATCGCCGCCTTCCGCGAGCCCAGGCCGCGCCCGCGACGATATTCTCCTGTTCGGCCTCGTTCAGATCCTTGCAATGTGTGATCCAGCTCTGGAGCAGGCCGTCGCGCTCGCCGGGCTCAAGGGGCGTCGCATCTTCCGGCTCCTGAAACAGGTCGGTCATGCTTCGCTCCAGAGGTCGCGCTCCGAAAGCCTGTCGCGGATATAGGCCTGCACGCGTGCTTCGAAGTCGCTGCCGCTGGTCTCCTGCGCTTCCAGCCGCATCGTATGGGCGACGCGCTGCAGGTCCCGCATGGCGATCTGTCGCGCGCGAGCGTCGACAGTCTCGTCCAGCGAGCTGTTCGGCACGAGCGCATAGACGAGCGTGCAGTCGAGCGCCTCGGCCGCCCGGCGCAGCGTGCTGAGCTGGATCGACCCCGCCGCCTCCGACTTCTCGATCGCCTCCACGGTCTGCGGCCGGATTCCCATGCGATGGCCGAGCTGCGCGCCGGTCATGCCGAGCGCGTCTCGAAGGGCCCGGATCCAGCCCTTCGGCGGTGGCCGGAAACGGTCGACCGGCTGCAGGACACGCAACCTTTCGTCAAGACGGACGCGGGCGCGCCTGCGTGCATCGCTTTTCATCCGCAGTCCTTTCAAATCTATCAGATTATAGTCTGATAACGTCCGGACAAATATCAGTCTGTGACCTGTTTCGCAATGAAAATAGATAAGCCTATGCTCTGATAAACTCACATGATCTCACAGCCTATGAGCTGAATATGGCGCAGTCGTATAGGGAAGGAAATCAGGAAGAGGAGAGGAGAAGACTGGCTGCCGCATGCCCGCCGTCCGCGTCAAGGGTGGCGCTTCGCCCGCTGCGCGGCCCTTGACCCGTCCGGACCGAGAGGCGGCCGCAGGGAGAGGTCCTGAAGGGCTGAAGATGATGGTGATCCAGGAGGATGCACCGCGCTCCAGCCCGACGAGGCTGAAGGAGCCCCGACATGACCCTCTCCACCCCTATCCGCAAGGTGTTTCAAGGCGTCCCCGACCGGCGCCAGATGTTCCAGATGTTCGACCGTCATGCGCAGCGGCCCAATCGCTGGGAGGATCAGGCGAGCGCGCTCTATGCCGGCGAATGGTTTGAGATCGACCGGATCGACCACGACTATATGTTTGAGATCCTGCCGCCGCTGTGGATGCGCGGCGACATGTTCGCGATGCGCGAATTCCTGACCGGCAGCGTCACCAGCGTCTTCTTCGCGCTGATGATCGACGGGAACCTCCGCCACTTCCACGGCTATTGCGATCTCGCCGACAAGGGTTCTTCCGAGCGGATGCATGCCGCGATCATCGACCGGGAATCGCGGCCAGTGAAGGCGATGACGCGAACCGAGCGTCTCGAGCACATCTGGAGCTCGACGCATGACGATTATCGCGGCTATGCCGGCGATCGCTGGCCAGAGGCCGATCGCGGCAAGCGCACCGTGCTGTTCTATGGCGGACAGCAAGGCACCAGCCTGATCTTGCTCGACAGTCTGACCGAGGTACAGATCTCCGCCAAGCTGCCGGTGCATTTGCGCTACCTGCCCGACGCGATCGCGGCGTGAGGTGGCGTTCATGTTCACCTTCCCTCTGCCGGAGGTCCGCGCCGTCATTGCGCGCGGACGATCCGACGCCGCGGCCAATGGCGGCCATCGCAATCCCCATTACGGTCTCTCCCTTGGCAAGGACGAACAGCCCGGCCTGTGGCTCGTCGGCGATGAAGGGGTCTACCTCCTCTCGAATGGCAAGCTCGCCGAGGGGCAGCGCGCCCTCGTCTGCTACGCCGAGGAGTGCGATCCGAAGACCAATCCGGACTACTGGCACTACAAGCGCCAGCACTTCGGCGGGGATGACGGGATCGAATTCCTCGACGCCGTCGAGCTCGAGCGGCTGATGGCCGCCGTCCCCGCCGCCACGCACCTGACGATCGTGACGACCGACACCAGCCTGTCGCTCGGCCTGATCCGCCGCTGAACCGGCGGGCGGGCCTCGCCCACCTTTCCCGACAACCGAACGCGTCTCAGCTTCGCCGGCTTCCGGCGGGGCCGATGGCGCGCGCCCTCATCACAGGAGACCGCCACAATGGCGCAAGACGATCCCTTCACCCTAGACCTGTTCGGGAACACCGCGCTGTCATCCGGCCTCGGCCTCGGCGTCACCGCATTCGCGGCAAGCTTTACCGAGGGACCGGACGACGACGATCCTCCGCCCACGACGCCTGCGCCGGCCGCGCCGATGGCTGCGGCTGAACGGCGATCCGTCGCGCGCCCTGCCGAGGGGGGTGAGAACTTTTATCTCGCCGGCACCCGCCAGCTTGCCCGTTCGTGGAAGGATCGCGCCCGCGACAATCTCGTCGCCATACGCCTCTCGGCCGAAATCGAACAGGCGCAGCGCTCGGCCACACCGGAGGAGCAGTCGGCGCTGATCAAGTTCACCGGCTTCGGCGCGTCCGATCTCGCCAATGGCATGTTTCGCCGGCCCGGCGAGGGCGGGTTCCGGAAGGGCTGGGAGACGCTCGGAGCCGGGTTGGCGGAAGCCGTGAGCAACGCGGACTATGCGTCGCTCGCACGCTGCACGCAGTATGCGCACTTCACGCCCGAATATATCGTCCGCGCCATCTGGGCTGGCGTACTGCGTCTCGGCTGGCGCGGTGGCCGGGTGCTGGAGCCGGGCATCGGCACGGGGCTGTTTCCCGCCCTGATGCCGGACGGACTGCGGGCGTCGTCGCATGTCACGGGCGTCGAGCTCGATCCCGTCACAGCCCGGATCGTCCGGCTCCTCCAGCCGCGCGCCCGGATCATCGCTGGCGACTTCGCCCATATCGAGTTGCCGGCGCATTTCGATCTGGCGATCGGCAATCCGCCCTTCTCCGACCGCACCGTGCGCTCGGATCGGGCTTTCCGCTCACTCGGCCTGCGGCTGCACGACTACTTCATCGCCAAGGCGATCAGCCGGCTGAAGCCGGGAGCGCTTGCCGCCTTCGTCACCTCGCACGACACGATGGACAAGGCGGACAGCTCGGCCCGCGCGCATATCGCGACCATGGCCGATCTCGTCGGCGCGGTGCGCCTGCCCGAGGGCAGTTTCCGGGCAGACACCGGCACCGATGTCGTCGTCGATATTCTGTTCTTCCGCCGGCGACGGGACGGCCAGCCGGGGGGCGACCTGTCCTGGCTTGACCTCGAGGAGGTCCGGCCCGCGACGGATGACGAGGCGGCGATCCGGATCAACCGCTGGTTCGCGCGCCATCCCGGCATGGTGCTGGGAGCGCATGGCCTGACCTCGGGCCCCTTCGGCGAGACCTATACATGCAGCGCACGCGACGGCGAGGATCTCGATGCCGCGCTTGCGGCCACGCTCACCTTCCTTCCGGAAGACATCTATGACGGTGACCCGGAGCCGATCTCGGCGGATCTTGAGGAGCCGAGCCCGACCGCCGACCTGCCCGGCGCGTCCCGAGCGCGGGAGGGCAGCTACTTCGTCGACAGCCGGCATGGCCTCATGCAGGTCGTCGACGGCGCGCCGGTCGCGATCCATGTGCGCAAGGGGCGCAGCGGCAACGGGATTTCGGAAAAGCACGTCCGCATTCTCCGCAAGCTGATCCCGATCCGCGACGCGGTCCGCGAGGTGCTGAAGGCCCAGGAGTTCGACAAGCCATGGAAGCCGGCACAGGTGAAGCTGCGCATCGCCTGGTCGAGCTTCGTGCGCGACTTCGGTCCCATCAACACCACCGTCTTCTCGACCAGCGAGGATGAGGAGACCGGCGACGTGCGCGAGACGCACCGCCGCCCGAACATCCAGCCTTTCCTCGACGATCCCGATTGCTGGCTGGTCGCTTCGATCGAGGACTACGACCTTGAGAGCAACACGGCCAAGCCCGGCCCGATCTTCACCGAGCGGGTCATCGCGCCGCCACCGGCGCCGATCATCACCTCGCCGGCCGATGCGCTCGCCGTGGTGCTCAACGAGCGCGGCCATGTCGATCCCGACCACATTGCCGAGTTGCTGCACCGGGATGTCGAGGCTGTCATCGCCGAGCTCGGCAACGGCATCTTCCGCGACCCGGCCGATGGCTCCTGGCAGACCGCCGACGCCTATCTCTCGGGGGCCGTCCGCTCGAAGCTCGTCTCCGCGCAGGCCGCAGCTGGGCTCGATCCTGCGTATCTGCGCAATGTCACCGCACTGCAGGCCGTGCAGCCGGCCGACCTTCGGCCCTCCGACATCACCGCGCGCCTCGGCGCGCCCTGGATCCCGGCCGCCGACATCGTCGCCTTCGTGAAGGAGACGATGGGCGTCGAGACCAAGATCCATCACATGCCGGAGCTGGCATCCTGGACCGTCGAGGCGCGGCAGCTCGGCTATATGGCGGCCGGCACGTCGGAGTGGGGCACCGACCGGCGTCACGCCGGCCAGCTCCTTTCGGATGCGCTGAACTCCTCGGTGCCACAGATCTTCGACATCGTGAAGGACGGCGAAAGCGAGCGCCGCGTGCTCAATGTCGTCGACACGGAAGCCGCCAAGGAAAAGCTCACCAAGATCAAGGCCGCGTTCCAGAAGTGGATCTGGAGCGACCCCGACCGGACCGACCGGCTGGCGCGGGTCTACAATGACCGCTTCAACAACATCGCGCCTCGCGCCTTCAACGGCGACCATCTCCAGCTTCCGGGCGCCTCTGGCGCCTTTTCGCTGTATGGGCACCAGAAGCGGGTCATCTGTCGCATCATCTCCTCCGGCAGCACCTATGTCGCCCACGCCGTCGGCGCCGGGAAAACCATGTCGATCGCCGCCGCGATCATGGAGCAGCGCCGGCTCGGGCTGATCGCCAAGGCCATGCTCGTCGTTCCCGGCCATTGCCTGGCGCAGGCCGCGAGGGAGTTTCTCGCTCTCTATCCGAATGCCCGTATCCTCGTCGCCGACGAGACCAACTTCACCAAGGACAAGCGGCACCGCTTCCTGTCGCGCGCGGCGACGGCGACGTGGGACGCGATCATCATCACCCACAGCGCCTTCCGCTTCATCGGCGTGCCGTCGGCGTTCGAGAGCCAAATGATCCAGGATGAGCTGGAACTCTACGAGGAACTGCTGACCAAGGTCGAGAGCGACGATCGCGTCTCGCGCAAACGCCTCGAGCGATTGAAGGAAGGCCTGAAGGAAAGGCTGGAGGCGCTCTCAACGCGGAAGGATGACCTTCTCACCATCTCCGAGATCGGTATCGACCAGATCATCGTTGATGAAGCGCAAGAGTTCCGCAAGCTCTCCTTCGCCACCAACATGTCGACGCTGAAAGGCATCGATCCGAACGGCTCGCAGCGGGCCTGGGACCTGTTCGTCAAAGCCCGCTTCATCGAGACGAAAAACCCGGGCAGGGCGCTCGTGCTCGCCTCCGGCACGCCGATCACAAACACGCTTGGCGAGATGTTCACCGTGCAGAGGCTACTCGGCCACGCGGCGCTGCGTGAGCGCGGGCTGCACGAGTTCGACGCATGGGCCTCGACCTTCGGCGACGCATCCACCGAGCTCGAGCTCCAGCCGTCGGGCAAATACAAGCCGGTCACGCGCTTCGCGCAGTTCGTGAACGTCGCCGAGCTGATCGCCATGTTCCGCTCGTTTGCCGATGTGGTGATGCCGGCCGACCTGCGCGACTATGTGAAGGTCCCAGAGATCTCCGGCGGCAAGCGCCAGATCATCACTGCGCCGCCGACCGCCGCCTTCAAGACCTATCAGCGGCTGCTCGACGCCCGCATCACGGCGATCGAGGAGCGCGACCGTCCGCCTGAGCCTGGTGACGACATCCTGTTGTCGGTCATCACCGACGGGCGCCATGCCGCGATCGATCTTCGGCTGGTCGGTCCCGCCTATGACAACGAGCCCGGCAACAAGCTGAATCAGCTCGTCGCGAACGCCTTCCGCATCTGGCGGGAAACGGCGAAAATCACCTATGTCCGCGGCGATGGGAAGCCTTACGATCTGACTGGCGCCGCACAGATGATCTTTTCCGATCTGGGCACGCTCAATGTCGAGAAGACCCGCGGCTTTTCAGCTTATCGCTGGATCCGCGACGAACTGGTCCGCATGGGAGTGCCCGCTTCCGAGATCGCCTTCATCCAGGATTTCAAACGCTCTGATGCGAAGCAGCGCCTGTTCGGCGATGTCCGGGCCGGTAAGGTCCGCTTCCTTCTCGGCAGCTCCGAGACCATGGGAACCGGAGTCAACGCGCAGCTCAGGTTGAAGGCGCTGCATCACCTCGATGTGCCATGGCTGCCGTCCCAGATCGAGCAACGTGAAGGCAGGATCGTCAGGCAAGGCAATCAGCATGACGTCGTGGACATCTTCGCGTACGCGACGCTCGGGTCGCTCGACGCCACGATGTGGCAGAACAACGAGCGCAAGGCTCGGTTCATCGCCGCCGCGCTTTCCGGCGACACCTCGATCCGCAGGCTGGAAGATATGGGCGAAGGGCAGGCATCGCAGTTCGCCATGGCGAAGGCCATTGCCAGTGGCGATCAGCGCCTGATGCAGAAGGCTGGGCTGGAGGCCGAGATCGCCCGGCTCGATCGCCTGCGTGCCGCCCATGTCGATGACCAGCATGCCATTCGCCGCCAGATCCGCGATGCCGAGCGTGAGATCGAGCATTCGACCCGGCGCATGGCCGAGATTGGGCAAGACATCGAGCGGCTTGTGCCAACTGCCGGCGATGCTTTCGCCATGGCCGTGACCGGGAAACGCCACGCCGAGCGCAAGGGCGCCGGTCGCGCTCTGATGAAGGAGATCCTGACGCTTGTCCAACTCCAGCAGGAGGAGGAGGTCGTTATCGCCTCGCTCGGCGGATTCGATCTCGAATTCTCCGGCGAGCGGGTCGGACGCGATGGCTTCCACTACGCCACAATGCTGCTGCGGACCGGCGCAGACTACGAGATCGATCTGCCTGTTACGGTCACTCCGCTCGGCGCCGTCGCTCGGCTCGAGCACGTGCTGTCGGGTTTCGAGAAGGAACAGGAAGGATATCGGCAGCGACTGAGCGATGCCCGCCGCCGCCTCGCTTCCTACCAGGCGCGCGAGGGTGGCGCATTCGCCTTCACCGACGAGCTGGAGATGAAGCGCACGCAGCTCGCCGAGATCGAGGCCGATCTCGCGAACGACGTCGAGAGTTCCCGTGATCGGATCGCTGCTTAGGACAGCTCTCGCGACAAGCGATTCTCATCATCGATCAATACGAGACGAGACGGAGCCCCGTCGCCCCATCTCCAGAGCACGAGGTTCAAATCTTCGGCCGTCGCGCCGGCTGCGAAGCTCCTGACGAGCAAGCCGTTATAGCCGCCGGCGATGAGCCGCCGGGCAAAGGTCTGCGTCCGCGCTTCCCCGCTCGCCTTCATCTGGTCGCGCCATGTGCTGTCGGCGAGTGCCGCGGGGTCCATTCCCTTTGCCGCGAGCGCCTCATCATCCCGGCAATCGAATATGCCATCGATCTCCGCATCATAGCAGACGATTGTGGTCGGCTGGAGATTGCCGACCTGATTGGCTTCGCGCAGCGCGGTCATCACCGACAATGACCCATAGAGTGCGGGCAGGTCCTTCGGGTTGAACCGTCCACCATAGAGTTCGGCACCCCGCCCGGACAGTGGCTCGCGCGCATAGACCGGATTCAGCGCGCGATAGAGCTTTCCCCGATATTGCACGTCGTCAGGCGTGCACGCCGGCATCGACAGCGTCGACATAGTCGAGCACGTCATCCACGCGACCGTTGCGCACGAGCTGCATGGCCGTCTGGCCGGAGAAGCCGGGCAGGGGCTCCGACCGGTACCAGGCATAGGCCATCAAGGTGGAACCGAAGCGAGGCTCGACCTTGTTGATCACCTCGACCATCTCGCGCAGCCGGCGTTGGGTCTTGTCCGACCGGACGCGGTCCTTGCGCTGGACGGCATCCTTGCCGAGCCCGGCCGTGCGGGCGACTTCCTCGCTAGTGGTCCGGAACGCAACCGCGATCTTCCGGGGCGCGAGGAAGCCGTTATCCGCATATTGCGCCAACCCCATGCGAGCCTCCTGTTGTCCGAATGACGCTAGTTCTGACGTGATATAACGTCACCATGGCCGGCATTCAAGGGGCGATATGGGGAGGGAAGGAGGGGCATTCAGGAAAAATCCGGTTCGCCGATCGGCCGAGCCGGCGACGCTGAAGCTCAACCGCGGTTTGCGCAGTCCCGGCCGCGTCGTCCTGTGCAGGGCTTATAGCCCCGCTTGGCCGGCCGGGCAGGGATGCTCAGCCGCAGTTGCACCGGCCCGTCCGCTCCGCGGGCCGGGGGAGGTCTTCAAAAAGAAGACGAAGGAAGGACCCGCGAAGGGCGGCGTCCAACATCCCCACAAGGAGCTTCCCCATGCATCTCATGAAAGTCGATCCGCGCGCGCTGAAGGAAAACCCCGACCGCATGCGCCTGACGAAGTCCACGCCACAGGCCGACGCCCTGTTGCTCGCCACCATAAAGGCGGTCGGCATCGTCCAGCCGCCTGTCATCGCCCCCGAGACCAGCGGAGGCAACGGCTACATCATCACTGCCGGCCACCGTCGCGTGCGCCAGGCGATCGCCGCCGGCCTCGAAGAGATCGACGTCCTCGTCGACGACGCCGCCAACGACAATGGCGCGATGCGGTCCATGGTGGAGAACATCGCCCGCGAGGCGCTGAACCCCGTCGACCAGTGGCGCGCCATCGAGCGCCTCGTCGCGCTCGGCTGGACCGAGGAGGCGATCGGCGTCGCGCTTGCCTTGCCGGTTCGCCAGATCAAGAAGCTGCGCCTCCTCGCCTATGTCCTGCCGGCCATGCTCGACCAGATGACGAAGGGCGACATGCCCAACGAGAAGCAGTTGCGCACCATTGCGGCAGCCTCGCCCGACGAGCAGCGCGAGGTCTGGAAGAAGCACAAGCCGTCCAAGGCCGACCCGCAGGTCGCCTGGTACAGCGTGGCGAACGGCCTGGAAAAGACCCGGATGTACGCGAAGGATGCGAGCTTCGACGACGAGCTCGCCAAGGCCTACGGCATCGCCTGGGTCGAGGACCTGTTCGCCTCGGCCGACGAGGACAGCCGCTATACCACGGATGTCGAGGCCTTCCTCGGGGCCCAGCAGGAGTGGATGGCGAACCACCTGCCCAAGCGCGGCGTCATCGTCGAGGCCGACACCTGGGGCCGCGCGAAGCTGCCACCCAAAGCCGAACCTGTGTACGGCAAGCCCGGCAAATCCGACCACACCGCGATGTTCGTCGATCGCGAGGGCAAGGTGCAGACGGTCCACTACCGCCTGCCCGAGCCGAAGAAGGCCAAGGGCAAGGGCGAGGCGGCCGGCGGCGCGGCTGGCGAAGATGGCGTTGCCCTGTCCAGGCCGCGACCGGACGTGACCCGCAAGGGCATCGAAATGGTTGGAGATTACCGGACCGATGCACTGCATGAAGCGCTCGCCCGCGCCCCGATCGAGGACGACACGCTGCTGGCGCTGCTCGTCCTGGCGTTCGCCGGCCGAAACATCTCCATCGCGTCCGGCGCGTCGGGCGACGTCTATGGCTACGCTCGCATGGATCGCCATGCCGCACGGCTGGTCGGCAGTGAGGGCAAGCTCGCGTTCGACCGCGAGACGCTGCAGCTGGCGGCCCGTGGCGTCCTCATCGACGTGCTGTCCTGCCGGGAGAACCGCACCGACTCCGGCATCGTCGCATGGCTCGCCGGCAACGCCATCGGCGCCGACGGCTTCCTTCCGAACATGGGCACGGACGAATTCCTCTCGTGCCTGTCCCGCGCCGCGCTCGAAGGTTCGTGCAAGGACACCCCTGTCCTGCCGCGTCAGAAGGTGAAGGACACCCGCGCCGCTCTCGTCGAGCACTTCAAGGAGGAGCGGTTCGTTCATCCGTCGGCGCTGTTCGCGCCGGATGCGACGAAGCTCGCGAGCTGGCTGGTGAAGCACGAGGCGAGCGAGGACGACGATCTCGACGAGGGGTCGGCCGAGCCGGACGCCGCGGAGCCGGCCGACGCGCTCGACGGCGAGGCCTACGGCGTCGCGGCC
>NZ_JAIVFN010000056.1 GCF_030015065.1 Xanthobacter autotrophicus
CCCCCCGAGCGCTCTTGCAGTCCATGCGGTTCCCGCCACCGCGCTGGAGCACGGCTTTCGCGTGCTGGTGCTGCGCGAGCTTGCGGCCGGGGCGGGGGATGGCCCGCTCGCCGGTCCGGCGGGCTTCGCGGTGATCGCACAGGGGCTGGTGCGGCCGCCACCCCGGCAGATCCGCCACGGCATCGCCTTCGCGCTCGCCTTCCGGCCGGAGGTGGTGGCCTTCCTGAGCTTCCATCTCGGCCGTCCGGGAACGCGCGGGCCCGATGACCTGCCGCAGCGCAACCCGCGCTGGCCCACCTTGTCGTGGCACCGGGCGGAGCGCGCGTGGCCGGACGGGATGCGCTCCATCGAATGGAGCGCCGACATCCTGTTCGCGCGGGACGAGGACCGCGCCGCCTTCGCCCGCCAGTTCCGGGACGCGCTTGCCGGGGCGCGGCTCGCCCCGTCTTGAGGCCCGCTTCTTGCTTTCTCGCAAGGCAGCCAGATTCCGTTCACCCTGCCTTTTCATTGATCGTCTTTTGGGAGTTTCGCCATGTCGGATGTCGTCGAGACCCGCTCCATCGTTACCGAGGCCGAGTTCGACCAGCCGGTGGATATCGTCTGGCGCGCCATCACCGATTCCGAATGGCTCGCCGTCTGGTTCTTTCCCAACGACATCCAGCCCCTGGAAGGGCACAAGTTCACCATCTGGGGCCGGCCCATCGAGCGCTGGGACGGCGAGTTCCAGTGCCAGGTGAAAACCGCCATCGCGCCGCGTGAATTGTCCTTCAGCTGGAAGGGCGGGCACGAGGAGCTGAAGGGCTTCGGCCATTACATCGACACGCTGGTGACCTGGACCCTCACGCCCACCGAGAGCGGCGGCACCCATTTCCGCTTCGTCCACGAAGGCTTCAGCACCGACGCCACCTCCGACGGGGTGTTCGACGTGATGAACAAGGGCTCCCAGAGCGTGCTGCGCACCCTGACCCGCCGTCTGCCGGACCTCATCCAGCACGGCGCGTGAAAGCCGCCGCGGGCATGCGAAAGCCGGGAACCCTTCGGCGGAGGCCACGTTGACGTTCCGGTTGCCATGACGCGCCCCGCAGGCGCCCGGCATTGGGAGATCACGATGGGACGCAGCCTTCCGCCGACCGATCCCGCTTCCCTGCGCATCGTCATCGGCGATGCGGAGATACAGGCTTCCAGCGTCGACGACGTGGTGCGCTTCCTGCGCCAGCAGGAGGCCGACGACTTCGCCGACCTGCTCCTGGCACTTCCCGCCGACGGCCCGGCGCCCTCGCTTGGCGATGTCTGCGCCCGCATGGAGGCGCTCTGCGCCATGGTCTGAGGTGCCGCTGCGCGGATCTCGGCGCACTTGACTTTCCGGGGCTGCGCCGCAGTCTGCCCCCTTCAGGAGCCGGGGGTGGAAGGTTGGGCGCAGACGACAGGGCCGAAGCCGGGAAGACCCCATCCGCCAACGCCTGCGCGCCTGACGACAAGCTGCGTGACGACAGCGCGCGCAATCCCGTCGCGCCCGGGGACCATTCCCTTGAGGCCCTGTCCGCGCGCATCCATGCGCGGCACCGCGACATCATCAAGGTCCAGAAGCCCCATGTGGCGGTGGCGAACCTCGCGCGCATCATCGACGCGGCGCTGAAGCTCTCCAACCGCCACGGCTTCCACGCCATGACCCTGCGCCAGCTGGCCGCCGAATCCGGCCTCAGCATGGGCGGGCTCTATTCCTATCTCGACAGCAAGGACACCCTGCTGCTGATGATCCTCGGCGAGGTGTCCCACGCCGTGGAGGCGGCGCTGGGGGACGCGCCCGAGACGGTGCGCGCGGATCCGGCCGCGCATCTCGACTGGCTCATCGCCCGGCATGTCCAGCTGTCCGAGGCCATGCACGCCTGGTTCGTGTTCGCCTACATGGAGGCGAAAGCCTTCCCGCCCGAAGCGCGCAAGCGCGCCATCGACAGCGAGCGCCTGACCGAGCGCATCTTCGCGGACGTGATCGCGCAGGGCGTGCGGCAGGGCGTGTTCGCCGCGGAGGACCCGCTGTTCGCCGCCACCCTCATCAAGCCGCTGCTGCAGGACTGGTATGTGAAGCGCAGCAAGTATCGCGCGCGCGGCATCGACGCCGCGACCTATGCCGCGCAGGTCACGCGCTTCGTGGGAGGCGCGCTGGCGGTGCGCACGTAAGCCGGAGCCGGGCGCTCAGGTGAATGCCGCCGCCCGCCGGGCGAAGGCGGCTGCCAGCGCGCCGGTTTCCGCCGCACCTTCGGCCGCCGCGTTGCCGGCTTTGGCCCGCGCGGCGATGCCCTCGAAGATCACCGCCCAGCGGAACAGGGCGAACGCCATGTGGAAGTTTGTGAGCGTCAGGCCATGGGTCGCCGCCGCCTCGTACTGCGCCACGAAGTCCGCGCGGGAGGGGATGCCCAGGGCGTCGAGGTCGAGCCCTTCGAGGCCGCCATACTCCTCAGGCCGCGACACCCACGCCATGGCGCAATGGGCAAGGTCTGCGAGCGGATGGCCGAGGGTGGACAATTCCCAGTCCAGCACCGCCACCACCTCGGGGCGGGTGGGGTGGAACATGAGGTTGCCCATGCGGTAGTCGCCATGGGCGATGCGGGTGGTGTCGTCCGCCGGCACATGGGCGGGGAGCCAGGCGACCAGACGGTCGATATTGGCGTCCTCGCGGGTCTTCGACAGCTCCCACTGGCGGGTCCAGCGGGCGATCTGGCGGCCGAAATAATTGCCGGGGCGGCCGAAGTCGGCGAGGCCGGCGGCGGCAAAATCCACGTTGTGGAGCGCCGCCAGCGTCGCCGCCATGGCGCCATACATGGCGCGGCGCTCCTCAGGCGAGACGCCGGGCAGGGTGCAGTCGTGGAACACGCGCCCCTCCACCTTGTCCATTACATAGAACAAGGTGCCGATGACCGACCTGTCCTCGCAGAGCAGCAGCGCGGGCGGCACCGGCACCGGCGTTCCGGCCAGCGCGCGCATGATGCGGAATTCCCGGTCCACCGCATGGGCGGAGGGCAGAAGCTCCCCCGGCGGCTGCTTGCGCAGCACCAGGGCGCGGCCCTCATAGGTGACGAAGAAGGTGGGGTTGGACTGTCCCCCGGAGATGGGCTGGAGCTTGGGCGTCCCCTCAAGGCCGCTTATGTGCGCCTTGAGATGGGCGTCGAGGACGCCGACGTCGAAGCCGTATGCGCTGGAATTGCTCATGCTCCTTCTCCCACCGGCCAGTTCCAGAAGGCGCCCTCTTCCTTTTCCAGGAAGCGGTTCAGCACCATCTCGTGCACCGCGTCGGCGCCGTCCACGAGGCGCGCCTGGCGGGCGTAGCGGTAGATCCACTCCAGCACCGTATCCTTGGAATAGCCGCGCGCGCCGTTGATCTGGATGGCGCTGTCGGCGGCAAGGTGCAGGGTGTTGGCGGCCTTGATCTTGGCCATGGACACCTCCTTGCGGGCGAGGCCGCCGCGATCCAGCTCCCACGCCGCCTTCATGGTGAGGAGGCGGCCGATCTCGATGTCCATGGCGATGCGGCCCAGCAGGGTCTGCACGCTTTCCCGGTCGGCGAGGCGCACGCCGAAGCCGTAGCGCACGTCCGCATACGCCCGCGCGATCTCCACGCAGCGCATGGCAAGGCCCAGCCAGCGCATGCAATGGGTGAGGCGCGCCGGCCCGAGGCGGATCTGGGTCACGCGCAGGCCCTTGCCCTCGCCCAGCAGCACATCCTCGGGGGGGATTTCGAGGCCCTCGAACTCCAGCTCGCAATGGCCGCCATGCTCCTCCGGCCCCATGATGGGGATGCGGCGCACGATGCGCCAGCCCGGCGCGTCGCGGTGGAAGGCGAAGGCGGTGAGGCCGGTGCGCGGATCGTCCGAGGTGCGGGCGATGAGGATGAGGTGCGCCGCCTCCTCCGCGCCGGTGATGAACCATTTGCGGCCAAAGATGCGGTAGCTGCCGTTGGGCTGCTTCTCGGCGCGGGTAAGCATCATGCCGGGGTCGGAGCCGCCGCCGGGATGGGGCTCGGTCATGACGAAGGCGGAGCGCACCGCGCCGGATGCGATGGGGGCGAGCCACTTTTCCTTCTGCTCCGGTGTGCCCACGGCCTCCAGCACCATCATGTTGCCGTCGTCGGGGGCGGCGGAATTGAACACCACCGGGCCGAAGATGGAGCGGTTCATCTCGGTGTAGCAGACCGCCATGCCCACCCGGCCGACGCCGAGGCCGCCGCTCTCCGGCTTCAGCTGGAGGTTCCACAGGCCCTCGGCCTTCGCCTTGTCCCGCAGTCGCGCCAGCGGGGCGGGGGCGATGTTCTCGTGGGCATCATAGGCGGTGGGGTCGGCTTCCAGCGGCAGGATCTCGCGATCCACGAACGCGCCGATGCGGCGCCTGAGGTCCTCGAGGGCGGGGGAGATGGTGAAGTCCATGGTGGGCCTCGACGGCAGGGATAAAAAGAGCGAGCGCTCGCTTTATATATTCCCGACAAGAACCGCACAAGTCGCGGCGAGGGCGCGATCCGATCCGCAAGCCTGCGCCGTCCGGGCCCCCTGCCGGAGCCGGGCGGCCGCGGCCTTGGTCATTCCGCGGCGGATTTCGCCGCGGCCTTCGCCGCCGCCTTGGCTGCGGGCGAGACCGCTCCGACCTTGGGCGCGACACCGCCGCTCCCGTCCGGCGCGACCGTCGCCGATCCGGAGCCGGCAAGGCGCAGGCTCAGTTCCCGCGCCCCGAGCAGGGTGAGGGACAGGGCGAAGGGCACGATGTAGTAGAACAGGCGGAAGATGAGCAGCGCGGCCAGCAGCTCGCTCTTGTCGAACTGGGGCAGGGCGACCAGCAACGCCGCGTCGAACACGCCGAGGCCGCCGGGGGCGTGGCTGGCGAAGCCCAGCAGCGTGGCGGTGACGAAGATGACCGCCAGCGACACCGGGTCGATATAGGGCGAGGCCGGCATCAGCATATACATGGCGGCGGCGCACAAGGTGAGGTCGAGGATGCCGATGCCCACCTGCACCAGGGTGGTGCGCCCGCGCGGCAGGGTCACGAACCAGGACGAGCGGCCGATGTTGCGCGGCGCCAGGGACACCCAGGCGATGTAGCCCGCCAGCACCGCCAGCGCGCCGATGCCGATCATCCGGTTGATGAAGGGCGGCAGGTGGTCCACCGCCGTGGCGGCCTCCGGATGGATGGTGATGCCGAGGCCCAGCACCGCGATGTTGCCGAGCCAGAAGGTGAGACCCGCCACGAAGCAGATCTTGGCGACATCGATGGCCCCGAGCCCCCAGGCGGAATAGATGCGGTAGCGCACCGAGCCGCCGGTGAAGACGGTGAAGCCCACATTGTGGCCGATGGAATAGGAGCAGAAGCCCGCCAGCGCCGCGATGCGGTAGGGCACATGGTGCTTGCCGATGGTGCGCAGGGCGAACCAGTCATAGAAGGTGAGGGTGAGATAGGCGGCCGCTACCAGCAGGAAGCCGATGATGACGTTGCGCGGCTCCTTCGCCGCGAGCGCGTCCATCACGTCGGCGAGCTTCAGGTTGTGGAGCATGCGGTAGAGCACGGTCGCCGCAAACGCGATCACCGCCAGGCTCAGGACGAAGCCCAGCCCGTGCAGCCCCACTCGATCCCGCAGGAAAACCCAGATCTTCGCAGCTACCGCCCGAACACCCATCGCGTCACCGATATCCCCCGCCCGCAACGTCACCGGCCCGCCCACATCTGCACGCTTTCGCGCGCGTTTGAAGGGCCATTTTCATTCTTTTCGCATGGTGATGCCGCCGGCTCGCCCAGATTGCGTTTCTCGATCGATGCACGCCGACCGCTGCGCTTCCATGGCCGTGCACCGCCGGCGGCGCATCACGCTCCGCCGGCGGCGCACGGCTGCCCGCTCTGAACCGCTGCCCGCCCGCCGTGACGGCGTGGCGCCTGCCGGTGAAGCCCTTAAAGCTTCACCGGATACCCGATTTCCACCGTGCGGGCCCGCGGCAGGCCGAACCGGTCCACCGAGCGCTCCGCGTTCCGGGCGAGGAAGGCGAACACATGCGCCACCACGTCCTTGATCTTGGTCACCTCGTCGGGCGGGATGATCCGCTCGTGGCCGATCACGTAGATGGCCGCGTCCGGATCAATGCCGCGGGCGCTGAGCGCCGGGCCGAGCACGGAGGGAACGTCGATCTGCTGCATGTAGCCGAAGCGCAGGTCCACCCGCACGAAGCCCTCGTTGAGGGTCGTCACCTTCACCCGGTCCTCCACCGAGACCCGGGGCCGCGCGGCGATCCACACCGACACGATGACCGCCTTCTCGAACCGGACCTTCAGGAGGTCCGCCATGCGCGAGAGGGCGACTGGCGTCATCGCACCCGCGCGGGACAGAAAGATGGCGGTGCGCGGGCTTTCCACGTCGTTCACCCGGTCCTTGCGGGCGACGAAGCTGTCGAGAGGCTCGGTGAAGCGCACCTGCTGGGCCACCACGCCCTCCAGGCCGCGCCGCCAGCTCACCATCACGAAGATGATGGCGCCGGCGATGCTCAGGGGCAGCCAGCCGCCGTCATGGATCTTGGTCATGTTGGCGGCGGCGAAGGCGAAATCCACCAGCAGCATGCAGGTCGCCATCAGCCACAGCGCCGGCGCCGGCCAGCCCCAGGCGCGCTGCACCTGGGCGATGAACAGGATGGAGGTGGTGACCATGGCGAAGGCCACCGCGATGCCGTAGGCCGAGGCCAGCCTCTCGGAGGCCTCGAAGCCGAGCACCACGGCGATGCAGGCGATCATCAGCAGCCAGTTCAGGCGGCCCACATAGATGTGCTGCTCATTGTGCTCGGAGGTGTAGCGGATGCGCATGGGCGGCAGGTAGCCGAGCTCGATGGCCTGCTTCGCCAGCGAGAACACGCCGGTGATGATGGACTGGGAGGCGATCACGGTGGCCGCCGTGGCGAGGAACAGCAGCGGAATGTCGAACCAGTCCGGCGACAGGTCGTAGAACGGGTTGCGCACCGCGTTGGGATCCACCAGCAGGATCGCGCCCTGGCCGAAATAGTTGAGCAGCAGCGCCGGCATGGCCACGAACAGCCAGGCCCGGGCGATCACCGGGCGGCCGAAATGGCCAAGGTCCGCATAGAGCGCCTCGCCGCCCGTCACCGCCAGGAAGCAGGCGCCGAGGATGACGCCGGCAAGGCCCGGATGCGCGACCATCAGCAGGATGCCGTGGCGCGGGTCCAGCCCGGCGAGCACCTGCGGCGCCTGCACGATGCCGTAGACGCCGAGCGCCGCGAGCGAGCCGAACCACAGCAGCATCACCGGCCCGAAGAAGGAGGCGATGCGCTCCGTGCCCAGCCGCTGGGACAGGAAGATGGCGGCGAGCACCAGCACCGTGAGCGCCACCACCCAATGCTCCAGCTCCGGCGCGATGACCTGGAGGCCCTCTATGGCCGAGAGCACCGAGATGGCCGGGGTGAGCACGCCGTCGCCGATGAGCATGGAGGCGCCCAGGAGACCGGCCGCGAGCAGGTACCAGCGCAGGCCCAGCGCGCTGCGGTGGAGGTCGAGCAGGGTGACGAGGGCGAGGATGCCGCCTTCACCGTCATTGTCCGCCCGCAGCACCAGCATCACGTATTTCACTGTGACGGAGAGGATGATGCTCCAGGTGATGAGGGAGAGCAGGCCGAGCACGTCGGCGCCGAGGAAATTGGTGCCGCCCACCGCCAGCACGCCCTGCTTGAGGGCGTAGAGCGGGCTGGTGCCGATGTCGCCGAACACCACGCCGAGGGCGCCGATCTCGGCGGCGAACGGCAGGGCTCGCGTGCGGTCGCGGGAAAAGCTGAGGGCCATCGAGGGCGATCGCCGCTCAGTGCCGCGCGACGGGCGTGGGGGATCGGCCGGGATCGTCGATCTTGGCAGTGTCGCTGTGCTCAGCGGGCATGTAGCGGCGCTCAGGCATCTGGAACCCCGTGCCGCGCAGTGTCATGCCTCGCGACCGTCGCACGAAACCATTCAAGGCAAGCCCCCGCGCATTTCCCGTCCACTCATCCCATGCCAGGTCACGCCGACGGAAACCGGGCCCGTGCCGCGTCCAGCCTCAGGCTTGGGGACGCCGCTCCGGAGCAATCCGGCTCCGCCCGCGCGGGGCGGGTTCATGCAACACCTAGCTCCGTTCGCGGGGGAAGACAATGCGCTGCCGCAAACCCCGCAGATTGCCCGCGAAAACGAAGAACGCCGGCCCGGGGGCCGGCGTTCCGCTGGATCATGACGGCGCGCGGGGCGCCGCGGGACACCGCTCAGTAGCGGTAGTGCTCGCTCTTGAACGGGCCCTGCTGGGGCACGCCGATATAGGCCGACTGCTGGTCGGTGAGCTTGGTGAGCTTCACCCCGATCTTGTCGAGGTGGAGCGAAGCCACCTTCTCGTCGAGGTGCTTGGGCAGGGTGTAGACTTCCTTGCCGTACTGGCCGGGCTTGGTGAACAGCTCGATCTGCGCCAGCGTCTGGTTGGTGAAGGACGCGCTCATCACGAAGCTCGGGTGGCCGGTGGCGTTGCCGAGATTCACGAGACGGCCTTCGGAGAGCAGGATGATGCGCTTGCCGTCGGCGAACTCCACCTCGTCCACCTGCGGCTTCACATTGTGCCACTTCAGGTTCTTGAGGCCGGCCACCTGGATCTCGCTGTCGAAGTGGCCGATGTTGCAGACGATGGCGCGGTCCTTCATGGCCCGCATGTGTTCCACCGTGATCACGTCCAAATTGCCGGTGGCGGTCACGAAGATGTCGGCGCGCGTGGCCGCATCCTCCATGGTGGTGACCTCATAGCCTTCCATGGCGGCCTGCAGGGCGCAGATGGGGTCGATCTCCGAGACCATGACCCGGCAACCGGCATTGCGCAGGGAGGCGGCGGAGCCCTTGCCCACGTCGCCGAAGCCCGCGACCATGGCCACCTTGCCGGCCATCATCACGTCGGTGCCGCGGCGGATGCCGTCCACCAGCGACTCGCGGCAGCCGTAGAGATTGTCGAACTTGGACTTGGTGACGCTGTCATTGACGTTGATGGCGGGCCACAGGAGCGTGCCCTTCTTCTGCATCTCGTAGAGCCGGTGCACGCCCGTGGTGGTCTCTTCCGTCACGCCGCGGATGGACTTGGCGAGCAGGGTGTACCAGCCGGGCTTGTGCTTCAGGCGGCGCTTGATGGCGGCGAAGAGGACTTCCTCCTCCTCGTTGGTGGCGCCATCGAGGAAGGCGGTGTCGCCGTTCTCCGCGCGCAGGCCGAGATGGACGAGGAGAGTGGCGTCGCCGCCGTCGTCCAGGATCATGTTCGGGGCGCCGCCGTCGGCCCACTCGAAGATGCGGTGGGTGTATTCCCAGTATTCCTCCAGGGTCTCGCCCTTCACGGCGAAGACGGGGACACCGGCGGCGGCGATGGCGGCGGCGGCGTGGTCCTGGGTGGAGTAGATGTTGCAGGAAGCCCAGCGCACGTCGGCGCCCAGCGCCTTCAGCGTCTCGATGAGCACGCCGGTCTGGATGGTCATGTGCAGGGAGCCGGCGATGCGGGCGCCCTTCAGCGGCTGGGACGGGCCGTATTCGGCGCGGGTGGCCATGAGGCCGGGCATTTCGATTTCGGCGATGTCCAGCTCCTTGCGGCCCCAGTCCGCAAGGTTGATGTCCTTCACCACGTAATCGTTGCTCATGGATTGCTCCGCTGGAGTGCGCCGCGCCGCACAAGGCGCAGATCGGGATGCGCGCCTTTAGCACGAAGCCCTCCTTGCGGCAATAAGGATATAAAGAAATGCTTATATGGCAGCGGGCGGGCTCGGCAAGGCCGTGCTGCGACTTGCCTGCCAAGATGGCGGTCAAGTCGCAGCACGCACGCGCCAAAGTAAGGTTGGCGACAGGCGCGCTTTGATTCCGACAAAAATTGTGATATACGTGACTTTACAGTCGATTGCTTCCACCAACCAGCCGCTTCGCGCCCGCACAGTGTTTGCGCAGATCCATGGGCGCATTCTCGGGAATACAGGGGCGAGAATTTGCGAGCCAGCCGTCACTTACGGCGTGGCGCGGGGGCTGTCCATGGCCATCGACTGGCAGAGCGGGTAGGCGGGCGTTCCGGCCGCGACCCAAGTCCGCAGCGCCAGGTGCGCGCCGTCCCGGTACCGGACCGGCCGGCCTCCGCATCAAACGGTTCGGCCCCGGGCTTCACGTCCCTGGGCCGGATCAGGAGTGACAAGAGCATGTCGGCAAAGAAGAACGCGCAGACCCGTCTCGGCTTCAAGACGGGTGAGCACATTGTTTACCCGTCCCACGGCGTGGGCCGCATCATGGCCATCGAGGAACAGGAAGTCGCCGGTTTCAAGCTCGAACTCTTCGTGATCTCGTTTGAAAAGGACAAGATGACGCTGCGTGTGCCCGTTCCCAAGATTGCCAGCGTCGGCATGCGCAAGCTCTCCGAGACCAACATCGTCGAGAAGTCGCTGGAAACTCTTCAGGGCCGCGCCCGCGTGAAGCGCACCATGTGGAGCCGCCGCGCCCAGGAATACGAAGCCAAGATCAATTCCGGCGATCTCGTCGCCATTTCCGAGGTGGTGCGCGACCTCTACCGCTCCGACGCCCAGCCCGAGCAGTCCTATTCCGAGCGTCAGCTTTATGAGGCCGCTCTGGACCGGATGGCCCGCGAGCTGTCGGCGGTGCAGAACATCACCGAGACCGAGGCGGTGAAGCTCATCGAGCAGAACCTGCTCAAGGGTCCGCGCCGCGGCGCCACCAAGGCGGTGGAAGAGGCCGACCTCGACGCCGAGATCGAGGCCGATGAAGCCGCGTAATCTTGGTTGCGTAATCTTGGTTGCGTAATCTTGGCCGCGTGATCTTGGCCGCGTGATCCGCGGTGGATGACGCAGGTGGCCTGATCCTGTTCCAGGCCAAAGACCCGGCTTCGGCCGGGTCTTTCTTTTTGGCAGGGTCCCGCGGAAGCGCGCAACCCTGCCATGCGCGCGTATGGCGCGGGCCAGCCATGCGTGTCGGCCATATGTGCCCGCCGCGGATGGGCGGCTGCCGGTGGCCGGGAAAACACAGAGGCAGAGCCCCCTCCAACCCGCCTCCGGCACCATCCGGCGCAGGCCTCTTCGTCTGTGGCGGCAAACATTCTGCAGGTCGGGCGGAACCGGGGCCTGAATCTCGCGTTTCATCGCACGGGGCTGGCTTGGAGAAGCGATCATGTCCAATCGTGACCAGGATCAGCGCAATCCCCCCAAGCAGAACCCGAACCAGAACGAGAGAGGCCGCGAAGGCCAGGGCAAGGACAAGGGCCAGCAGCAGCAGGCTCAGATGCCCGGCCAGAAGGGTGGCCAGCAGCAGGGAGGCCAACGGAACGAGAATCAACGGGACGAGCGGCGCGACCAGCGCTAGAGCACGCACCGACCAGGTCGCATCGCGATCTGGCTGGTGAATCCGGCTCTAGGGCGCATCCCGGCGGGTCTGCATCCCAGGCCGGGCCGGATCATGCGCTCTGTATCAGGGTTGGGGCCGGTTCCGCCCGGGCTTTTGCCGGCCGGGGCGGGAAGGCCGACTGCCAGCCCGGCGAAATGCCCGAAGATCAAGCCGAAGCCGCCGGCTGTCCTCTCCCCGGAGGGCAGCCGGCTATTTTTTGGGTCGGCCGCTCAGATCGCGCTCCATCGCCTTGCGTTGACGCATTTTCTTCACGCAAGCCGGGCTCCGCCTCGCTCGAAACCGCCCTCTGACTCAAGGCAAGAGAACGCGTGCTCTAGAGCATTTTCGAGCGAAGTGGACACCGGTTCGCATGAAGAAAATGTGTTAAAATAAAAATCTAGAGCGACTACCGTGAGCCAGTGCGAACGGAAAACGCTCTAGATGCCCGCCGCGCCGCCGTCGGAGCGCGGGTCGTGCGCGCCTTCGAGCCGCCCGGCGGGGTGCAGCACCACGGCGCCCGCATGGCCCATGGTGTTGCTGTAGGCGTCGGGCACCAGCGCCAGGTCGTGGCCCACCAGACGAAGACGGTCCACCACCTCGTCGTCGAAGCGCGGCTCCAGTCGCAGGCGGGTCTCCACGTCGCCCCAGGTGCGTCCCAGCAGCCAGCGCGGCCGGGCGATGGCCTCCCCCAGCGGCACGCCGAACAGCACATGGCGGCTGAAGACCGCGGACTGGGTCTGCGGCTGGCCTTCCCCGCCCATGGTGCCGTAGGCCATGACCCGGCCGTCGGCGAGCACCGCAAGCGCCGGGTTCAGGGTGTGGAACGGCCGCCGGCCGGGCTGCAGCGGATTGAGGGCATCCGGCTCCAGCGAGAAGCTGGAGCCGCGATTCTGCATCAGCACGCCGGTGGAGGGCAGCACGCAGCCCGAGCCGAACTCGAAGAAGATGGACTGGATGTAGGACACCACCAGCCCCGACTTGTCCGCCGCGCCGAGCCACACCGTGTCGCCCCCCGCCTTCCCCTGCGGCCAGGCCAGGGCGCGGCCCATCTCGATGCCGGCGGCGCGCTTGTCCAGCGCCTCGGGGGCGAGCAGGGCGGCGAGGTCGTGGGTCAGATGGTCGTAGTCGCGCACCACCGTGTCCCGCACCATGAAGGCGCGCTTGGTGGCCTCGATCAGCCCGTGCACGTGCTCGAAGCTCTCGGCGCGCTTCACCGCGAGCCGGTCGAACAAGGCGAGGATGAGGAGCGAGGCCAGCCCCTGGGTGGGCGGCGGGGCGTTGAACAGGCGGCCGCATTTGAGGTTCACCGCCAGCGGCGCCCGCTCCACCGCGGCGTAGCGCTGGAAATCGTCCCGCGTCACCGGGCTGCCGATGCGCTCCAGGTCCGCCGCGATCTCGCGTCCCACGTCGCCGCGATAGAAGTCGGCGAGGCCGGCGCGGGCGAGGTGGTCGAAGGTGTCGGCAAGGCGCGGCTGGCGCTGCATCGTGCCGGGCTGCGGCACCGCCTTGTCGGCATCGAGGAAGGCGTCGGCGAAGCCGGGAACGGCCTCAAGCTCGGCCTTCTTCTCGGCGGCGAGGGCGGCCTGGGAGCGCGAGACCGCGACCCCCTCGCGGGCGTGGCGGATGGCGGGCTCCAGCAGCCGGGCAAGGCCGATGCGCCCGCCATGGGCCCTGGCAGCCTCCAAAGCGAGGCGCCAGCCGTCCACCGCGCCGGGCACTGTGAGGACGGCCAGCGGCCCTCGGGTGGGCACCGCCCCAAGGCCGAGGTCGTGGTAGAAGGGAATGGTGGCGCGGGCGCCGGCGAAGCCGCAGGCCTCGATGTAGCGCACCCGGCCCGAGGGCTCGCGGATGAGCCAGAAGCCGTCGGCGCCCACATGATTCATGTGCGGATAGACCACGGCGATGGCGGCGGCCGCCGCCACCATGGCCTCGATGGCGTTGCCGCCCTCGGCCAGTACCTCGCGTCCCGCTTCCGCCGCCAGATGGTGGGGCGCGGCAACCATGCCCCGGATGGCGTGGGTGCTCTCATGGGCTTCGGCCGGCAGCATGCGTGGTCTCCTTCCCTGGGCCTTCACTTTGGCATTCAACTGGGCGTTCCCGCAGGGCGGGCTTGACCCGGCGGCGCCCGCGTCGCAGTTTCCCGGCCATATAGACGGCGGCGGGCGCCTGCGCGAGCAGTTGCGGCTCCGCTGCCGCTCAACAGACACGTCCGGCTTCGAGGCTGAAGCCGCGGGAGACGAAGATGGCAGGTTCGCAGGAGGCAGGTTCGGCGGCGGGTGTGAAGGCTGCGGGCACGCGGGGCGGCGGCCGTTTCGTCACGGTCGCCAGCGCGACCGCCCTCATCGCCACCGAGGCCTTCGCCACCGCCGTCGCGGCCGGCTGGGCGCTGGCCGGGCTGCTCAATCTGGGCGATGCCGGCGAATATGCCCTGATGGGCCTGTTCTCGCTGGCCGCCGCTTATGTGACCTACACCTATTTCCGGCGCGCCCGGCGCGTGGAGGCCGGGCTCGCCATCTGAGGCGTCTCAGCCTTCGGGGTGCCAGCGCGTCACCACCGCGTCGAGGCTGGGGCGGGGCCGGTCCTCGGCCCGCGCCGCCGGCCGGCCGATATGGATGAAGCCGGCCACCTTCTCCGCTGCGTCCACCCCCAGCAGGGCCGCGGCATCGGGGTCTCGTCCCGGCCATTTCAGGAGCCACAGGGCGGAAAAGCCCATGGCGGTGGCCGCGACAACCAGGTTCATTGCAGCCGCGCCCGCCGACAGGATCTGGTTGAAGGCGGGAATCTTCGCCGCGGCATCGGTCCGGCTCACCACCACCACCGTGACCGGCGCGCGCAGGAGATAATCCCGCCACATGTGCGCCTTGTCGGGGCCGAGGCCGGGATTCTGCGCGGCATAGAGCGCGTCCAGGCGGTCGCCGGCGGCGGCGCGCGCTTCCCCCTCCAGCACGATGAAGCGCCACGGGACGAGGCGCCCGTGGTCCGGCACCCGCGCGGCGATGGCGAGCATGCGGTCGAGCGCGGCGGCGTCGGGTCCCGGCTCCACCAGGGCGCGCAACGGCAGGGAGCGGCGCGTTTCGAGCAGCGCCAGGGTCTGGTCCGAGGGGGCGATGGCGATGGGCTCCAGCGGCGCCGTGGCCGCGGGCTGGTGGTGGTGGCGGGGCACGGGCGATGTAACGGGGGCAGTCATGGGGCCTTCCCTTGAGAAACCGGCCCGCCAGTCCCGGCGGGCGGAGAAAAACGCTGGACCGCGACAATAGAAGTGGAGTTGTTCCAGTCCCCCGGCAGGCGGTTCCAGTCGATCGCCGCGAACTACCGGCGGGCGGTCCGCCGGAATCGTCCCCGCGGCGGTGTAGAGCGACGTTTTCAGCATGCGCCCCGGAGCGCGGGACGAATGCGCCGTGCCGGCCCCGCGGCGCCCGGCATGGCGGGTAAAGCCTTCCCCGTCCGCCATTTCCGGGCAAGCGGGAAACCCCACCCCGCCACCCGTCCGGCGCCGTTGCCGCGCGGTTTCGCAGTTGGAGCCTTATGGGCCAACATTCATGTACCAAAGCGAGGCAGATGTGTTAGTCTGTTTGTTGGCCGGCGGAGTGCGCTCATTGTCATGGGCACGTTGCCGGCCTGTCCATTAGGCTGCGAGGCGAGACGCGGGTGGCTGGATTGAGCGTTGTGCGAAGGCGGAGTTTAAGTCGCCCAGACCGTGCAAGTTAAAGCACGAAATACGCATTTTCATCCGGCAGTGGTGGATGGCCCTAAGCCAAAATTGGCGACTGACCTCAACGGAAATACACATGAGCCGTAACCGAGACTTCCGAGAGCCGCGCCGCCGTGGCTTTGACGACGACTTTGCGCCGCCGCGTGATCGCGGCTTCGGAGGGGACCGTCCGTTTTCTTCGCCCAGCAGCAGCTTCAGCGCACCCGCACCGTCCGGCCCGCCGATCGACGCCACCGTCAAGTGGTTCAACCCCGAGAAGGGCTTCGGCTTCGTCGAGCTCGCCGATGGCTCGGGTGATGTGTTCCTGCACGCGCGCGCCCTCGAGGCCGCCGGTCAGGAGAGCGTGCCTCCCGGCTCCAAGCTCTCGGTCCGCGTCGGCCAGGGCCAGAAGGGTCGCCAGGTGACCGAGGTTCTGGAGGTCGACACCTCCACGGCCGAGGCCGCTCCTCCCCGTCGCAGCTTCGGCGCCGGTCCCGGTGCGGGCGGCGGCTTCGGCGGTGCTCCGCGCGCCGGCGGCGGCCCCCGTGCGGCCACCGGCCCCACCGAAGAGCGCGTGGGCACCGTGAAGTGGTACAATCCCGACAAGGGCTTCGGCTTCATCGCGGTGGAAGGCGGCGGCAAGGACGTGTTCGTGCACGTCACCGTCATCTCCCGTTCCGGCCTCACCGACCTGGCCGAAGGCCAGCGCGTGGTGGTGCAGGTGGGTCAGGGCCCGAAGGGTCCCGAGGCCCGCGGCATCGAGCTCGCCGACTGATCATTCCTCTTCCCGCCGTTCCATTGGGGCGGCGGGAACGAGCCTATCGAACGGGCGAAGCCTCCTGCTTCGCCTGTTTTTCGCATTTGTGGAGTTCAAGACCAAAATGGCGCAACAGGCAGAGGCCGACCTTTCGAGCCTGCTCGAACGACTCAAGGCGGCTCAACGAGACCTGGTTCTGACCGCAGCAAAGAGCACCGCCCTCCCTTCCGACGGCATGCTGCGCAAGATTTCCGAACTCGAAGGCGCCATCGCTGCGACCGAGGCCCTGATCCAGGAAGAGGGCGACCGCCGCTGAGCGTCGTCTGGCGCGTGGTCCGGCCTAGTGGTTCGAGCTGCTCACGACAGATGGAACCCATCTGTCGTGAGCAGCTCGAACCACAACTCTTTGATCTGGTGGGTCAACTTTTCGAAACGGATGGGTACCATCCGTTTCGGTTGATCCACGGGCGGCAAGTCCTTTTGCGGTGTGGCGTGCAACGCGGCTCCCCGGCAGTGTTCTGAACCCCGCCGCCGGCTCGCCGGACAGGTCCGGCAGGGCGCGCAGGACGTGGCCGAGCGGTGCGGCCGGCAGCGGAGCGTCAGGGCGCCGCGGCATGTTTGCCGCAGCGGAGCCTTTGCCGCAGCCAGCCCCGGGCTGCGCGGCTTGCGCGCGCGCGGCGCGGGGGTGTAAGGCTCGCCGATCCTTTCATTTCAGCCCGCCATTGCCTTGCCCCTCACAATCTGCACCTGGAACATCAATTCCGTCCGCATTCGTCTCGACATCGTCCGCGCGGCGGTGGAGACCCTGCGGCCCGACGTCCTGTGCCTCCAGGAAACCAAGTGCCAGGACGACAAGTTTCCCATGAACGCCATCCGCGACATGGGCTTCCCCCATATCGCCCTCAACGGGCAGAAGGGCTGGCACGGGGTCGCGACCTTCTCGCGCCGGCCGTTCCAGGCGGTGGAGAAGGGCGACTTCTGCGGCAAGGGGGATGCGCGGCACGTGGCGGTGACGCTCGCGCCCGAGGATGCGCTGGGCAAGCCGCTGACGGTGCACAATTTCTACGTCCCCGCCGGCGGCGACGTGCCGGACCCCGAGCTGAACCCCAAGTTCGCCCACAAGCTCGCCTTCCTGGACGAGGTAACGGCCTGGCCGCCGCTCACCGCCGCCGCGGCGGACGCCGGGCGCCACGCGGTGGTGGTGGGCGACCTCAACATCGCCCCCCTCGAAACCGATGTCTGGAGCCACAAGCAGCTCCTCTCGGTGGTGAGCCACACCCCCATCGAGGTGGAGAAGCTGAACCGCTTCCAGGCCTCCGGACCCTGGGTGGACGTGATGCGGACCTTCGTGCCGCCGCAGGACAAGCTGTTCACATGGTGGAGCTACCGCTCGCCCGACTATACGGCCAATGATCGCGGCCGCCGGCTCGATCATGTGTGGGCCAGCGAGAGCCTGGCGCCCGCCGCGCGGGCCATGACGGTGCTCAAGGATGCCCGCGGCTGGGACAAGCCTTCCGATCACGTACCGGTGGCCCTGACCTTCGGCTGAAGGCCCGTCTTCGGCGGTCACGGAAACGGCGCGTCCCGCAGGAGGCCGGTCCCTACGGCTTGGGCGCGGCCGGCGGCACGGGATCGAGCAGGGGCGCGCCGAGGCCGGGCAGGCCCAGCGCCGTGCCGATCTTGCCCTTGGGCACCTTCATCACCTGGACGCCGGCCGGCAACTGGAACAGCTTGGGATCCTGCGGCGCGCGGGTGAGCTTCAGCGCCTCGAACACGGTCTGCTTCCGGCCCTGCACCTCCACCTCGGTGCGCAGGGCGATGCCATCCGGGGTGATGCATGCGGTGGTGGGGCCGACGGAGGTGCTCATCTGCGTGTCCAGCTTCCACAGGTCGCAGGGCTCGCCCGCCACCTGGCTTTCCCCGACCCGCAGGCCGGAGCCGCTGAGGGCGCCGAGGGCGTATTCGGGCGGCAGTTCGATCTCCACCGCCATGTTCGGCAGGTTGGGGGTGCGCACCACCATGCGGCGCGCCCTGAGGTCGATGATCCCCACGATGCTGCCGGGCACGTTGGGCTTCACCATCTCCACCCGCATCTTGCCCTGGCTGTGGGCGAGTTCCATGGTGCCGCCCCGGCGCAGGTCGGCGCTGACGGCAAAATCCACCGCCGGCAGGGGGACAGGGTCCGCGCGGGCGGTGCCCCAGCCCATGAGCGGGACAGCGAGCGGCACGGCGCACAGCGCGATGCGGGCCACGGCGGCTATCGGAGCGCGCGTGGCTGCGGCCACACGGAAACCGCGCCGCGTGGCCCGGCAGGACTGGGGCTGTCGCATGGTTGGTTCCTCCGCTCGGACCTCCTCATAGCAGATCGGGGCCGGAGGCCCGCAAGCCCCGGTGCCGCCCTTCGGACGCAAAATTAAGATATCCCAGAAATGTAGCCATCAGGTGGCGTGCGCAGATGCCGGTCTCCACGGCTGTGGATCCGCCACGGGATGGCCGTCGTTGTCGTAATGCCTTCGTTGACGGGCGCGAGCATCAATGCTGCGGAACCCAGATGCCGATTCGCATCGCGGGTGCCCGGCATGGATTCCATGGGAGCATCTTCCGGTCGCGCCGGCCCACGGAATGTGCTCCAGAATGTTGTTTTCAAGGGTTTTTCTCGCGTGAGCCGCCGGGTCTCGCGCGGGGGCGCCGAAGGGACGCCGGAACCGGATCGGCCCGAAGGGGGCTGTCCGCGGTCCCGGCTAAACGCCGAATCCATCCCGGTCCATAATAGAAAAGGGCGATTCTCCGTTTCATCCGAACGGATCGCGCTCCAGGGAGGCCGAAGACGATGGCCATGGCCGGACCAGAGCGGAACGCCGACATCCGGCTCGACGCGCGGCAGGGCGAGGAGGGCGGCCGCATCGCCAGCCTCAACGCGCCGGGGGCGGCCGCAGCGCCGGCAGAGGTCGAGCCGCCGGGCGCTCCGGCCGGCGGCGTGCCGGTGGCCCGGAACACGCGCCGTCGCGCCATTTTCCTCATCGGCGCCCTGGGGCTTGCCGTGGTTGCTGGGGTGATGCTGCAGGCGCTCGATCCGGTGCTGGCCATCGTGCTTGCCGCCCTGCTCGTGGCCATGCTCTTTGCCCTGCCGCCGGCTCCGGCCGCCTGGTCCCTTCCCGAGATCGCCGCGCCGCCGCCCCCCCTGCCGGCACGGCGGGACGCGCAGGCGGCGGCGGTGGTGGCCGCCCTGCCAGAGCCGGCCTTGCTGCTGTCGGCCGCGGGCGAGATCATGACTGCCAACGAGCGGGTGGCGCTGGCCATCGGGCCGACCCGCGTGGGCGATCCCCTGTCGTTCGTGGTGCGCGTGCCGGAGGTGCTGGACGCGGTGCGCGCCGCCGCCGAGGACGGCCTGCCGCGGCGGGTGGAGTTCGCCGAGCGCATTCCGCTCGATCGCTGGCTGGAGGCGCATGTGGTGCCGCTGCGCCTGGAAGCCCAGCCGGGCATCCGTTCCGGGGGCCGGCGCGCGGCGGATGCGCCGGATGCGGTGCTGCTCACCTTCCGGGACCTCACCCAGCAGCGGCGGGTGGAGCAGATGCGGGCCGATTTCGTGGCCAATGCCAGCCACGAACTGCGCACGCCGCTGGCCTCCCTGTCCGGCTTCATCGAGACGCTGCAGGGCCCGGCCCGCAACGACGCTCCGGCGCGCGAGCGCTTCCTCGCCATCATGGCGGCGCAGGCGCGGCGCATGTCGCGGCTCATCGACGATCTGCTCTCCCTGTCGCGCATCGAGCTCAACGCCCATGTGCGACCGCAGACGAAGGTGGACCTCGCCGGTATCCTGGCCCATGTGTGCGACACCCTCTCGCCCCTCGCCAGGGATCGCGGCGTGGTGCTGGAGCAGGTGAAGGGGGCAGTGCCGCTGGAGGTGCTGGGCGACCGCGACGAGCTCATCCGCCTGTTCGAGAACCTGGTGGAGAACGCCCTGAAATACGGCGCGCACGGCAAGAAGGTGGAGGTTCGCCTCTCGCGCGAGAACGGCACCGCTGTGGTGAGCATCCGGGATTTCGGCCCCGGCATCTCACCGGAGCACCTGCCGCGCCTGACCGAACGCTTCTACCGGGTGGACGTGGCGGCGAGCCGCGACCAGGGCGGTACGGGGCTCGGGCTCGCCATCGTCAAGCACATTGTGGCGCGCCACCGCGGACGGCTCGGCATCGACAGCGTGCTGGGCGAGGGCGCAACCTTCAGCGTCCGGCTTGACGCTTTGCCGGGTCCGGAAAAAAACAGTGAACAGACAGCGGCTTAATACGTCATCTGTCTGTCATGAGGTGGTCATAGAACCTTGGTTGACCGGGGCTAAGAGTCCCGAGCCCAATGTTGCCCCGGCGTCAGGCCTGGAATGGCAACGGATTTGGCAAGGAGAGATACCGTGAAGATCACCACCGCTCTCGGCATGCTTGCCGTGGCCGGAACGCTGTTTGCCGGCAGCGCTTCCGCTGGCGACATCACCGGCGCCGGCGCGACATTCCCGGCCCCCGTGTATCAGGCTTGGGCCGTTGCCTATAAGGAGAAGACCGGCACCGGGCTGAACTATCAGTCCATCGGCTCCGGCGCCGGCCAGACCCAGATCTTCAACCGCACGGTGGATTTCGGTGCCTCCGACGCTCCGGTCCAGACCGAGAAGCTTGCCCAGCAGAAGCTCCTTCAGTTCCCGGCCGTGATCGGCTCCGTGGTTCCGATCGTGAACCTCGAAGGCATCGCCGCCAACCAGCTCAAGCTCACGGGCCCGGTGCTCGCCGACATCTATCTCGGCAAGATCACCAAGTGGAGCGACAAGGCCATCGCCGACCTCAACCCCGGCGTGAAGCTGCCCGACCTCGGCATTGTGCCGACCTATCGCTCGGATGGATCGGGTACCACCTTCGTGTTCGCCTCCTACCTGTCCGACGTGAGTGCCGACTGGAAGTCGAAGGTCGGCGCTGCCACCTCCGTGTCCTGGCCGGCGGGCGCCGGTGGCAAGGGCAACGAAGGCGTTGCCGGCACCGTCAAGAACACCAAGGGCGCGATCGGCTACGTGGAATACATCTACGCCTCTGCCAACAACCTTGTGACCGTTCAGCTCCAGAACAAGGCCGGCAAGTACGTGTCGCCGACCGTCCCGGCCTTCCAGGCCGCTGCCGCCAACGCGGACTGGGCCGGTGCAAAGGACTTTGCCGCCTCCATGATCAACACCCCCGGCGACGCCACCTGGCCGATCACCAGCGCCACCTTCATCCTTCTCCCGAAGGAGCCGAAGTCGGGTGAGCAGGCTGCCGAGGTGATCAAGTTCTTCAACTGGGCCTTCGACAACGGCAACGAGATCGCCGAGAAGCTGCACTATATCCCCCTTCCGAAGGATGTGGCCGCCCGCGTGCGCGAGGCCTGGAAGGCCGAGGTGAAGGTGGACGGCAAGCCGGTCTGGGCGAACTGATCGAGGTGTTTGCACCGTCCTGCCGGACGGAATGACGGGCGGCGGCCGGATCTCCGGCCGCCGCCCTTCTGATCGGATGATTTTGATCGCGGCAGATTATTTGAGCGTCGTGGTGGGGGAAAACGGACGATGGACGCGACCATGAATGGAACCGGTAGCCCCTCGGCGGGCGGCGCGCTGGAGTCGATCAGCTCCGCAAGGGCCGTCGGCCGGACTGCCGACGCAATCTTCGTTGCCCTGCTGTGGGGATGTGGCATTTTCGTGCTCATCCTGCTCGGCCTTATCATCGCGATGCTGTTCGAGGGCGGCCTCCCGGCGTTTCGCAACTTCGGCCTGGATTTCCTCTGGACCGCCACCTGGAATCCCGTCACCGAGAATTTCGGTGCCCTGGTGATGATCTACGGCACGCTGTTCAGTGCCATCATCGCCGTCGTCATCGCGCTGCCCCTCTCATTCGGGATTGCGTTCTTTCTCAGCGAGATCGCGCCGGAATCCCTGAGGCGGCCCATCGGCGTCGCCATCCAGTTGCTCGCGGCCGTGCCGTCCATCATCTACGGCATGTGGGGCTTCTTCATCATCGCGCCCCTGATGGCCGCATACGTGCAGCCGCCGCTGATCGACCTTCTGGGTCCGCTGCCGGTGATCGGCCTGTTGTTCCAGGGACCCGCACTGGGCGGCGGCATGCTGACGGCGGGCCTGATCATGGCAATCATGATCCTTCCCTTCATTACCGCCATGTTTGTCGAAACGCTGGAATCAGTGCCGCCCATGCTGAAGGAATCAGCCTACGGCGTCGGCGCCACCACCTACGAAGTCTACAAGAACGTCTCCATCCCCTATGGCCGCACGGCGATGGTCGGCGCGATCATGCTGGGCCTTGGCCGGGCATTGGGAGAGACCATGGCGGTCACTTTCGTCATCGGCAATGCCACGCGGCTTTCCGCATCCTTGTTCGCGCCCGGCGCGACCATCGCATCCACCATTGCAAATGAATTCCCCGAGGCCGCGCAAGGATCCTTGAAGCTCGACTCGTTGCTCGCCCTCGGCTTCATTCTTTTCGTGATCTCTTTTATTGTGCTGGCGCTTTCGCGCTTCCTCGTCCGCTCGAACCTGAAGTCCTGAGGAGCAGACCAGCATGTCCTCCCTCGCCGTCCGTCGCAGCAAAGACTACGCCGTCAAGGCAATCAGCACCGGGTTCGCGGTCTTGGCCCTGTTTCTTCTTGCCTGGATTCTCTTCACCCTTGTTCAGAAGGGGCTTCCCGCTCTCGGACTGAACGTGTTTACCCAGGTCACGCTGCCGCCCGGCCAGAATGGCGGCTTGCTGAATGCCATCGTGGGGTCGCTGATTCAGATCGGCATCGCCATGGTCATCGGGACGCCCATCGGCCTGTTGGCCGGCACGTTCCTGGCCGAGAACGGCAAGACCACCACGGTGGGCCATGTGGCTCGCTTTGTGAACGACATCCTGCTGTCGGCTCCGTCCATCCTCGTGGGCCTGTTCGTCTACACCTTCCTGGTTGCCCCGATGGGCGGGTTTTCGGGCTGGGCCGGCGCGGTGGCCCTCGCCATCCTGGTCATCCCGGTGGTGGTGCGCACCACCGAGGACATGCTGAACCTGGTGCCCGTGGGCCTGCGCGAGGCGGCCTTCGCGCTGGGCGCGCCGCAGTGGAAGGTGGTGATGCTCATCACCTGGCGCGCGGCGCGGGCGGGCATCGTCACCGGCATCCTGCTCGCCATTGCCCGCGCGGCCGGCGAGACGGCGCCGCTGCTCTTCACCTCGCTCGGCAACAATTCCTGGTCCACCGACTTGTCGAAGCCCATGGCGAGCCTGCCCATCGCCATCTACCAGTATGCTGGCAGCCCGTTTGACGACTGGGTCTCCCTCGCCTGGGCCGGCGCACTCCTCATCACCGTGGGCGTGCTTGTGCTCAACGTGGCGTCCCGCCTGTTCCTGGCGCGGAACCGCTAGGCTCCGCCGTACCCGAACCATCCCGGATTCATCCTCCGAAGCGAGGCCAAGATGACTTCAGCCGTCGATCCCACCTTCAACCTCTCCTCCTCGGTCGCCGCCCGGCCGGATGCGCCGCCGGCGCCCGCCAAGATCAAGGTGGAGAACCTGCAATTCTACTACGGCAGCAACCACGCGCTGCGGAACATCAACTTCGAGGTTCCGGAAAAGCGGGTGACCGCCATGATCGGTCCCTCGGGCTGCGGGAAGTCCACCCTGCTGCGCATCTTCAACCGCATGTACGACCTCTATCCCGGCCAGCGGGCCGAGGGCGCCGTGCTGTATGACGGTGTCAACATCGTGGGCAAGGAGCTGGACCCCACCATCGTGCGCACCCGCATCGGCATGGTGTTCCAGAAGCCGACCCCGTTTCCCATGTCCATCTATGACAACATCGCCTTCGGCGTGAAGCTGCACGAGAAGCTGAACAAGGCGCAGATGGACGAGCGCGTGGAATGGTGCCTGCGCAAGGCCGCCATCTGGGACGAGACCAAGGACCGCCTGCACACCTCCGCCCTCGGCATGTCCGGCGGCCAGCAGCAGCGCCTGTGCATCGCCCGCACCATTGCGGTGCGCCCCGAGGTGATCCTGCTGGACGAGCCGACCTCGGCGCTCGATCCCATCTCCACCTCGAAGATCGAGGACCTGATCGACGAGCTGAAGCAGGAATTCACCATCGTCATCGTCACGCATAACATGCAGCAGGCCGCGCGCTGCGCCGACATCACCGCCTTCTTCTATCTCGGCGAGCTGATCGAGGTGGCGCCTTCGGACGTGATCTTCACCAATCCGAAGGAGATCAAGACGCGCGACTACATCACCGGCCGCTTTGGCTGACGACCGGAGCGGCTTCGCGCCTGCCCGGTCGCGGGGCCGCTCGAGATTTTTGCTTTAGCGCATTTTCTTCACGCGAACCGGTGTCCACTTCGCAGGAAAATGCTTGAGAAGGATTATTCCGATGCCGGAGCATACCGTTGCCTCCTTTGACCAGGAGCTGAAGGAAATCGGACGCAAGGTGGTGGAGATGGGCGGCCTCGCCGAACGGCTGGTCGCCGACAGCGTCTCTTCCCTCATCAAGCGCGACGGCGCGCTCGCCCAGAAGGTGGTGCTGCTCGATTCCACCGTGGACCAGATGCAGCGCGAGATCGAGGATCGCGCCATCCTCGTCATCGCCAAGCGCCAGCCGGTGGCCAACGACCTGCGGGAGATCGTGTCGGCCATCCGCATCGCCAACGATCTGGAGCGCATCGGCGACCTCGCCAAGAATGTGGGCAAGCGCGTCATCGCCATCGAGGGCGAGTATCATCCGGCGAAGCTGGTGCGGGGCGTGGAGCACATCTCCGACCTCGTGCTGGAGCAGCTCAAGGAGGTGCTCGACGCCTACGCCGCCCGTAACGAGGCCAGGGCGGTGGAAGTGTGGGGCCGCGACGGCGCCATCGACACCATGTACACGTCGCTGTTCCGCGAACTCCTCACCTATATGATGGAGGATCCGCGCAACATCTCCGTGTGCACGCACCTGTTGTTCTGCGCCAAGAACATCGAGCGCATCGGCGACCACGCGACCAACGTCGCTGAAATCGTCTATTACATGGTCACCGGCCAGAACCTGCCGGAGAGCCGCCCGAAGGCGGACGCCTCCAGCGAGACCACCGTGGCGTTTCCGGGGCGTTCCGCCCAGGCTTGAGCGGACGTGATGGCCGGTCTGAGCCTGGTCCCGGTCCGTCGGGGCCGGGTCCGGCGGGCCGAAGTTGCAAAGACGGGTGAAGCACTGTGCCGGCGCGTATTCTGATCGTCGAGGACGAGGAGCCCCTGACCCTCCTGCTCCGTTACAATCTGGAGTCGGAGGGCTACGGCGTGGAAAGCGTCGGCCGCGGTGACGAGGCCGAGACGCGGCTGCGCGAGAGCGTGCCCGATCTCGTCATCCTCGACTGGATGCTGCCGGGCCTGTCGGGCATCGAATTGTGCCGGCGCCTGCGTACCCGCCCGGAGACCGAGCGCCTGCCGGTGATCATGCTCACTGCCCGCGGCGAGGAGACCGAGCGCGTGCGCGGCCTCGCCACCGGCGCCGACGATTATGTGGTGAAGCCGTTCTCGGTGCCCGAGCTGCTCGCCCGGGTGCGGGCGCTGCTGCGCCGGGCCAAGCCCGAGCACGTGGCCACCCTGCTGCGCGCCGGCGACATCGAGCTCGACCGCGAGACCCACCGGGTCCACCGCGCCGGACGCGAGGTGCATCTCGGCCCCACCGAGTTCCGGCTGCTGGAATTCCTGATGCAGAGCCCCGGCCGTGTCTTCTCCCGCGAGCAACTGCTCGACGGGGTCTGGGGCCAGGACGTCTATATCGACGAGCGCACCGTGGACGTGCATGTGGGCCGCCTGCGCAAGGCCATCAATCGCGGCCGCCAGTCCGATCCCATCCGCACCGTGCGCGGGGCCGGCTATTCCTTCAACGAGATGTTCGCCCGCGCGCACTGAGGCTCGCGCGCACTGGGGACTCTATCCGGTGAGTTGCGCTCGTCGGCCATTGACCAGCCCGCGCGGGGCCTGGGCGAACCCGCCTGGCATCGGTCGAAGACCGCGGTCGATGACATGGGGCCCATGTGGCGTGAGACGCATGTGGCGTGAGGCCCATGTCCGCCGGGCCCGGCTCTTCGACCGGTGGCATGAAGCCTGCGGGGCGTCCGGGCGAAACCCTCCCGGCGCGGATCAGGGCGCGGAGTCGCTGGCGTGGGCTGAGGCGGCGACGGGAAGGCGCGGGCAGCCCTGGAGCGCTTCATCCCTTCATGGAAACAAGGAATCGCTCCAGGCTCTTGAATGATCGCGTTTTCTTCACGCGGAGCGGTTTCCGCGTCGCTCGAAAACGCTCTATCCCGAGCGCACGCCGATGAGCCCCAGCGCCTGCCTCGCCGCGCGCTCGCCCGAGAGCCAGGCGCCGCCCACGGTGCCCCACAGGGTCTCGTGGGCATGCTCGCCGGCGAACACCATGCGGCCCGCCACCGTCTCGATGAAGGCGCGGCGCATGTTGCCGTAGCCGGGCAGGGCGCAGGAGAAGGCGCCGAGGGCATAGGGCTCCTTGCTCCAGCGCGTGGCATGCACCTTGACCACCCGCGCCGCCGCGTCGGCGCCGAACTCGCGGGTCAGCGCCTCGCGGGCGAAGGCGGCCGCCGCCTCGGGCGTGCCGTTGGCGAGGCCCGCCGCCGTATCGCCGGCCACGTCGAGCGTATAGAGGTCGCTGCCGCCGATGCGGGCGCGCATGATGTAGGCGCGCGGGCCGTCCGCCTTGAAATAGATGGTCTCGTCCGCCGCGAGGCCGGCGGGATTGCGCGGCAGCCGGAAGGCGATGTGGTCATAGGCGCCCAGCGTGATCTTCTCGACGGCGGTGCGGTAGCGCGGCGCGAGGGTGGGCAGGATGCGCAGCTTGCCGGCGGCGATCACGCTCGGCGGCACCGCAAGGATGACGGTGCGCCCCTGCAGGTTGCCCCTGTTGGTCTGCACCGTAACCAGGCGGCCGCTGAGGTCCACGCTGCGGGCCACGGTCTCCAGCCGCACGGTGAGCGGCCGGGCCAGCTGGGTCACCAGCGTGCCGATGCCCTGGCGGCAGACCTCCTCGCCCTCGTGCTCCTCGGAGCGGGCGAAGTCCACGGTGGAGATCTGGTCCAGCTCCTTGGCGCAGTCGAGCGGGCCCACCACGAAACGGGCGCTGGGCCCCCACGGGCCGAGGTCGGGCAGAGCGCGGGCGGCGGGCATGTCGCGCCCGGCATCGCCGGCGGCGCCGATGGCGCGTTCGGCGCGGCGAACGGTGGCGATGAACGTCTCGTAGTCGGCGTCGCGGGCCTCGCGCCCGTTCACATAGAGCCGGCCGCCCTCCGGCGCGCGGACGATGTCGAGCCCCTCCGCCCGCCCATAGGCGGCCATGGGGCGGGATGCCGGCATGTTGAGCCGCGCCGCGCCGAGATCCAAGGGAACGCCGAACAGGGCGGTGTCGGTGACGGTCCGCCCGCCGACCCGGTTCGACGCCTCCATCAGCACATAGGAGCGCCCGGCCTCGGCGACGCGGCGCGCGGCGGAGATGCCGGCGACGCCGGCGCCGATGATGATGACATCCGCCTCGCTCTGCTGTCCGAGCGCGCGGGTGGCGCCGAAGGGCAGGGCTGCGAGGGGCGCGGTCGCGAGCGCGGCGCCGTGGGCGAGGAAGCCGCGGCGGGTCAGGGGGGGAAAGCGCTGGTCGGTCACGGGTCGGACGCTAGCATGGCCGGCGCGGCTGGGCGAGGTGGGCCGGTGGACAATCGGGTGTCCCGGTCGCCCCCTTCGGCGGGCCTCCGGGCGGCGGCGCGGCGGGGCCTACCCCAGGAGGCCGAGCGCCTGCCGGGCCGCCCGCTCGCCGGAGAGCCAGGCGCCGCCGACGGAACCCCACAGAGTCTCGTGGGCGTGCTCGCCGGCGAAGATGAGCCGTTCGGAGACCACCTCCATGAAGGCGCGGCGCATGTGGGCATAGCCGGGCAGGGCGCAGGAGAATGCGCCCAGCGCCCAGGGCTCGCGGACCCAGTTCGTGGCGTGCACCCGCCCCACTCTGGCCGCGGTGCGGGCGCCGAACTCATGGGTCAGCGCCTCCATGAGGAAGGTGCGCGCGGCGTCCTCTCCCGCCTCGGCGAGATCGCGGGCCATCGGGCCGGCCACCTCCAGGCTGTGAAGGCTGCCGCCTCCGATGCGCGCGAGGAGGCCGTAGGCCCTGGGGCCCGTGACCTTGAAATAGATCAGTTCGTCCGCCTTCAGTCCGGCCGGGTTGCCCGGCAGATCGAAGGCGATGTGGTCGTAGGCGCCGAGGGTGATGGTCTCCAGCGCGGTGCGACAGCGCTGCGGCAGGCCCGGCAGGATGCGCAGCCTGCCGGCAGTCATCACGCTGGGTGGCACCGCGACGATGACCACCCGCCCCCCCAGCGTCCCGCGATTGGTGGCGACGGAGATCCGTCGCCGGCTGAGGTCCACGGTATGTGCAGCGGTGTCGAGGCGCACGGTGAGCGGCGCGGCCAGCAGCGCCACCAGGGTGCCGAAACCCTGCCGGCAGAAGTCGTCCATCTCCTTTTCCTCGGACTGGGTGAAATCCACGGTGGAGACCTCGTCCAGCGCCTTGGCGCAGGAGAACGGCCCCAGCGCGAAGCGCGCGCTTTCATCCCAGGGGCCGAGGTCCGGCACCACCCGGCCGGCGGCCACGTCCCGCCCGGCCTCGCCGATGGCGACGATGGCGCGCTCCCCGCGCCGCGTCGCGGCGAAGAATTCGGCGGCTTCGGCTTCGCTCGCGGTCACGCCGTCCGCGATCAGCCGGCCGGTGTCGGGCGCGCGATAGATGTCGAGGCCGGCGGCACGGCCGAAGGCGGACAGGGGATGGGCGTTGGGGGTGTGGATCCAGTGCGCGCCGACGTCGAATGGAACCCCGAAGATGGAGTTGTCGGTGTAGGCC
>NZ_JAIVFN010000057.1 GCF_030015065.1 Xanthobacter autotrophicus
TATAAGAGACGGACCCTCCCCCGCAAGCGGGAGAGGGCTTGACCGCTCAGATGGCGACCGCCTTTGGCACATCCGCCACCGCGCTCGCCGCCTTGGGCCGCAGGCCCAGCAGGTGGCAGATGGCATAGACGAGGTCGGCGCGGTTCAGCGTATAGAAATGGATATCGGTGACACCGCGATCAACGAGGTCCGTCACCTGCTCGGCGGCCACCGCCGCGGCGATGAGCTTGCGCGTCTCGGCATCGTCGTCGAGCCCCTCGAACCGCCGCAGCAGCCAGGCCGGCACGCTGGCGCCGGTGCGGGTGGCGAAGCTCGAGGCCTGCTTGAAGTTGGTGACGGGCAGGATGCCGGGCACGATGGGAATGTCGATGCCCCGCGCCCGCACCTTGTCGAGGTAGCGGAAATACACGTCGTTCTCGAAGAAGAACTGGGTGATGGCGCGGGTGGCGCCGGCATCCACCTTGGCTTTGAGCACATCAATGTCGGCATCGAGGCTCGCGCTCTCGGGATGCTTCTCCGGATAGGCGGAGACCGACACCTCGAAATCGCCGATGCGCCTGATGCCGGCCACGAGGTCGCTGGCATAGGCATAGCCGCCGGGATGGGGCTCGTAGGCCGTGCCCACCCCGGTGACCGGGTCGCCGCGCAAGGCGACGATATGCTTCACGCCCGCATCGCCATAGGCGCGCACCACGGCGTCGATCTCGTCCCGGGTCGCGGCGACGCAGGTGAGGTGCGCGGCGGGCGCAAGGTCCGTCTCCTTCACGATGCGCTCGACGGTGGCGTGGGTGCGCTCGCGGGTGGAGCCGCCGGCGCCGTAGGTCACCGAGACGAAATCCGGAGACAAGGGTGCCAGCCGGGCGATGGAGGCCCAAAGGGTCTTCTCCATCTCCTCGGTCTTGGGCGGGAAGAACTCGAAGGAGACCTTCACCGGCGGCCGGTCCATCTCCCGGCTCGCCCGGACCGGGGCGGGAGCAAGGGCAGGCGTGGTCATCAGGCAATCTCCCTGTCGGCAAGGTCGGCCCCGGCCATGAGGATGCGCGGATCGCGCGCCAGCCAGAGCGAAACGATGAGCCCGTCTCCCGCCGCGCCGTCGGGCGCGAGGGTGCGGAAGGTAACGAGGTCGAGCCCGGCGTCGGCCAGCCAGCCCTCCACGGTCTCGCGCGGGAAGCCGAGATGGCGGTGGGCGTGGGCGTCGCGCAGGAATTCGAGGCCGTGGGGGGCGAAATCCACCACCAGCAGGCGGCCCCCGGGGCGCAGCACCCGCGCCGCCTCCTTCAGGGCGCGGCGGCCGTCGTCGAGATAGTGCAGTACCTGATGCACGATCACCGCATCGAACGAATCGCGGGGCGCCGGCACGGCATAGATGTCGCTCTGGCGCAGCAGGCAATGACGGATGCCGGCGCGCTCCAGATTGGTGCGGGCGACGCCCAGCATGTCCGGCGACAGGTCGATGCCCATGCCGCGCTCGATGTCGGGGGCGAACACTTCCAGCATGCGCCCCGTGCCGGTGCCGAGATCCAGCAAAGAGCGGATCGGGCCGGCGCCGAGGGACGAATCGAACAGCGCCTGCCGCACCGCCGCCTCCACCGCCGCCTCGGGCACGTGCAGCCGGCGGATCTCGTCCCACTCGCGGGCATGGGCGGTGAAATAGGCCTGCGCCGCAGCGGCGCGCGCCGCCCGCACCGCCACGAGCCGCGCCCGGTCGCCCACCAGCACCGGATCGTCGCGATCCAGCAGGTCGAGGAGCGCGGCGCCGATTCGCCCGCCGGGGCCGTCCGCCGCCCGGCGATAGAAGATCCAGCTCGCCTCCCGGTGCCGCTCCACCAGCCCGGCCTCGGCGAGAAGCTTGAGATGGCGCGAGATGCGCGGCTGGGACTGGCCCAGGATCTCGGTGAGGTCCGAAACGGTCAGTTCCGCCTCGCCCAGCACCGCGACGAGGCGCAGGCGCGTATCCTCGCCCGCCGCCTTGAGGCTTTCGAGCACGGCCGGGAAAGACAAAGGCTGGCGCGACTTCGGATCTGACATAAAGATATCTTTATATCCTAACGTCGCTACATTCAAGCGCTTCTGCCGCGCCATGGCGAAGGGCTTCCGAGTGGAGGGACGAGCCATGCCGATCACGATCAGCGGCGCTGCGCCCAGCGCCATTGCGCCGGCAGGAGAGCGGGCATACACGCTTTTGTCACAGATCGGTGGCGGTGCCGGAATGCCCGGCGCCTCCATATGATATTACCGACGAGGCGTTCGAAAATTTCCGCGCCCCGTTTCCAATTTCGTCACGTTTCACGGTTAACACCTCTGACATGACCTTGCGCCACAAACTCCTCCTCGCCGCCTTCGGGGCATCGGTTCTCACCGCGCCGGCCTTCGGCCAGGGCGCAGCCTATGGCACGAACTACAGCCTGCCCGACAACGGGGCGGACGAAGAGGAGACCGGGACGCTCCCGCCGGGCTCGGTGGGCGGCTACGGCGCGCCCCCGCCCGGCTATTCCGATCCCTATGCCCGTCAGGCGCCCGTTCGCCGCGACCAGGTGGAGCGCACCGACCTTGCTCCTCCCGGCCAGCAGGGCACTCCGGCCTATGGCGCGCCGGCAGCCCAGCCTTATCCGCAGCAGGGTTATCCGCAGCCGGTGCAGCCGGGCTATGCCACGGCGCCCGCCGCGGTCGTGCCCCAGGCCGCCCCCCAGCCCAGCGCCGTGGTCCCGCAGGGCCAGCCCTACGGCAACCAGGCTTATGGCAACCAGGGCTACGGCCAGCAGACCTATGCGGCACCGCAGGCCGGCGGGGCCTATGGCCAGCCGGCCCCGGCGGCCTATGAGCCACCGGCGCAGGCCACCTATGGCGGCTCCGGCCGCGGCGCGGTGGACCAGGACGCCATCTATGCCAGCATCAATGCCGGGCCGCCGCCCGCAGGGGTTTATTCCTCGAATGCCGGCGTCGTGCCCGGCACCACGGAAGCGCCGTCCGGCCCCCGCATCGAAAACGTCGACCCGTCCGAGCCGGTGCCGGACCGTTTCCGCCGCCAGACGGTGGACTACGTGACCACGCAGCCGGCCGGCACCATCGTCATCGATACGCCGAACACCTACCTTTATTACGTGCTGGGTGGCGGCAAGGCGATCCGCTATGGCCTCGGCGTCGGCCGCGATGGCTTCACCTGGGCCGGGACCGAAAAGATCAGCCGCAAGGCGGAATGGGCCGATTGGCGCCCGCCGACCGAGATGATCCAGCGCCAGCCCTACCTGCCGCGCTTCATGGCCGGCGGACCGGGCAATCCGCTGGGCGCGCGCACCATGTATCTCGGCGGCACCATCTACCGCATCCACGGCACCAACGAGCCCCAGACCATCGGCAAGTTCGTGTCCTCGGGCTGCTTCCGCATGCTCAACGCGGACGTGGAAGACCTCTACGACCGCGTGAACGTGGGCACCAAGGTGGTGATCCTTCCCAAGACCGGCGGCTCGCAGGCCAATGCCGGCGCCCCGGCTGCGGTTTCCACCGCTTCGGCCGGCAAGCCCGCGGCCGCGGCCCAGCGCTGATCCCGATCAACGGTCGGCGCGCGACGCGCCGACCGTTTTTGTCCCTGCGCGGATGCGCACCAAGGCCCGTGCGCACCAAGACCCGGTGCCCCTGCATCCCGCATGTGACGGCAATTGCCCCCGTGCCGCGGGGCGCTTCTCCAAAAGCCAAGCTCTGATCCGGACGCCCGAAGGGCGCCGTCCCACTGCACGTGTCATCCCGAATCGGGAGCCGCGCCCCGGAAGGGCAGCCCCCGACAGCGGGCGCCCCCGGGCCGGCCGTGTCGTCGCCCGAGACTGGGGCTTTCGCGCCCCCGCGGGGGCCTTGGCGCTGCCGCCTGCCCGTCCCGTCCGCGCCGATTCGTCCGCTCCTGCGGCGCCGAAGGGGTCGGCGACGTCCCGCGCGCATCTGCCTTCCGCTCGGCCTTCCCTGCTTCCGCCCATTTTGCAGTTGCCGTGCGTGGCAGCTGCACGCCACTGGCGACCTCCTGTAAGATGAGCTTGGGCGAAACCGACTCGTCCCAGCCGGCGAGAGGCCCTTACCCTCGCATCCGGAGACGGCAAAAATGACAATGCCTGCGCAAACTCCTGCATCCACGGTCGCCGACCAGCTCCACGCCGTCCGAGCCAGCTGGGGCTGGTTCGCGGTGCTGGGCCTCGCCTTCATCGTGCTCGGCTTCGTGGCCCTCGCCCATGTGCTCGCCTCCACCTTCGTCACGGTGCTGTATGTGGGCGCGCTGATCCTGGTGGGCGGCGTGGTCCAGGTCATCCACGCCTTCCGCGTCAAGGGCTGGGGCCGCTTCTTCTACTGGCTGCTGGCCGGCGTGCTCTATGTCGTGGCCGGCGCCCTCATGATGTACAATCCGCTGCTCGGCGCCGGCGTGCTCACGCTGATGATCGGCGTGGCGCTGGCGGTCGAGGGCTTCTTCCGCATCGCCGCCGGCATCGGCTCGCGCCCCGGCAAGGGCTGGGGCTTCATCGTGGTATCGGGCGTCGTCACCCTACTGCTGGGCCTCATCATCATCGCCCGCTGGCCGGTGAACTCGGTCTATATCCTCGGCCTGTTCCTCGGCATCGACCTCATCGTCAACGGCGTCGGCACGCTGATGTTCGGCCTTGCCTTGCGCGAGAAGAAGTCCTGAGGCAGGACATGCTCCGCCCGGACCACCGGGCGGAGCACTGCTGATCCAGTATAACCTCCTGCCCGGCCACGGCCGGGGGCGATAGCCGCGACCGGGCGAGGAGGACCGTCCCGGAGGGCACCGGGACAGCTGTTGCGCCACCAGAGCGCACGGGATCCGAGCGGATCCCGGCTCCAGGCGGCGAATTCACTCCGCCGGTCTACTCCGCCGGCTGCGGCAGGGCCGCCGGCGCGGCCGCGTCGTCCGCAACCTTCACGCGGAACCAGGTGGCATAGAGCGCCGGCACCACCAGCAGGGTGAGCACGGTGGCCACCAGCAGGCCGCCCATGATGGTCACCGCCATGGGGCCCCAGAACACGCTCTCCGCGAGCGGGATCATGCCCAGCACCGCCGCCAGAGCGGTGAGCACCACCGGCCGGGCCCGCCGCAGCGTCGCATCCACGATGGCGCGGTGGGGGGTGTGGCCGTCGCGGATGTCGTGGTCGATCTGGTCCACCAGGATCACCGTGTTGCGCATGATCATGCCGGCGAGCGCGATGAGGCCCAGCAGCGCCACGAAGCCGAACGGCTTGTGGGCGATGAGCAGCGCCGCCGCCGCGCCGATGAGCCCGAGCGGCGCCGTGGCCAGCACCAGCGCCAGGCGCGAGAAACTCTGGAGCTGGATCATCAGCAGCGTCAGCATCACGATGATCATCACCGGGAACACGGCCGCCAGCGAGGCATTGGCCTTGGCGCTCTCCTCGATGGAGCCGCCGGTCTCGATGCGATAGCCGGGCGCAAGCTCAGCCTTGATGGCGTCGAGCCGGGGCAGGATGCGGGTGGTCACGTCCGGCGGCTGCACCCCGTCCCGCACGTCGCCGCGCACGGTGAGCACGAGGTCGCGGTCGCGCCGCCAGAGGATGGGCTCCTCGTGGGCATAGACGATGCGCGCCACCTGGCCCAGCGGCACGGCGAGGCCGTTGCGGGTGGTCACGGTCAGGGCCGAGAGGTGCTCCAGGTCCACCCGCTCCTCGGGCACGGCGCGGGCCACCACGTCGATGAGCAGGTTACCCTCGCGGTGCTGGGTCACGGTGTAGCCGGACAGCAGCGTCTGCAGGGTTTCGGCGAGGTCCCGCGGGGTGGTGCCGATGGCGCGGGCGCGGTCCTGATCCACCTTCAGCGTGATGGACTTGACCTGCTCGCCCCAATTGAGGTGCGGGTCGATCATGTCCCTGTCGGACGCCATGAGCACGCGCACCTTCTCGGCGATGTCGCGCACCTTTATGGGGTCCGGCCCCACCACGCGGAACTGCACCGGGAAGCCCACCGGCGGGCCGAAGACGAAGCGGTCCACCCGCACCCGTGCTTCCGCCAGCGCGCCCTCGGCGATGGTGCCGTCGAGCCGGGCCTTGAGCCGCTCGCGGGCCTCGATGTCCTTCGCCACGATGACGATTTGAGCGAAATTCGGGTTCGGCAGCACGGGGTTGAGGCCGAGCCAGAAGCGCGGGGCGCCGCGGCCCACATAAGTTGTGGCCGTCGCCACGTCGGCATCGTCGCCGATCAGGGCCTCCGCCTTCTTCGCGGTGGCCTCGGTCACGGAGATGGAGGTGCCTTCCGGCAGGCGCATCTCCAGGAACAGCTCGGGCCGGGTGGAGGTGGGGAAGAACTGTTGCTGCACAAGGCCGAACGCCACGATGGAGCCGGCGAACATGGCCCCCGTGGCCCCGATCACCAGGAAGCGGTGGCGCAGGCACGCCTCCAGCACCCGGCGCAGCATCCGGTACAGCCGACCATCATGAAGTTCATGGGCATCGGCTTTCTTCATATCGGGAAGCAGCACCGTGCCGAGATAGGGGGTGAAGATCACCGCCACGAACCACGAGGCGATCAGCGCGAAGCCCACCACCCAGAAGATGCCGCCGGCATATTCGCCGGAGGACGACTTGGCGAAGCCCACCGGCAGGAAGCCGGCGGCCGTCACCAGCGTGCCGGTGAGCATGGGGAAGGCGGTGGAAGTCCAGGCGAAGGTGGCCGCGCGCATGCGGTCCCAGCCCTCCTCCATCTTCACCACCATCATCTCGATGGCGATGATGGCGTCGTCCACCAGCAGCCCCAGAGCGATGATGAGGGCGCCGAGCGTGATGCGGTGCAGGTCCATGCCGGATGCGAACATCACCAGGAACACGATGGCCAGCACCAGCGGCACGGAGAGCGCCACCACGATGCCGGTGCGGAAGCCCAGCGACAGGAAGCTCACCACCAGCACGATGACGAGGGCTTCCACGAAGGTCTTCAGGAACTCGCCCACCGAATCGCCGACGATGTGCGGCTGGTCGGCCACCTGGGTCACGTCGATGCCCACGGGCAGCTCGACGGTGGCCTCGGCCATGGCCGCCTTCAGTTCCTCGCCGAGGGTGAGGATGTTGGTGCCCTGCGCCATGGAGACGCCGATACCGATGGCGGGCTGGCCGTGCTGGCGCACCAGGAAGGCGGGCGGGTCCTCATAGCCGCGCTTGACGGTGGCGATGTCGCCGAGGCGCACCAGCGAGCCGCCCGCCGCCACCGGCACCTCGGCGATGGCCTCGGCGCCGGTGAAGGCGCCGGTCAGGCGCAAATTGATGCGGTCGGATCTCGTATCCACCGCCCCGCCCGCCACCACGGCATTCTGCCGGGCGACGCTGTCGAAGATCTGCGCCGGGGTGACGCCGAGATTGGCGAGGCGGGCGTGAGAGAATTCGATATAGATGCGCTCGGGCCGCTCGCCGATGAGATCGACCTTCTCCACGTCCTTCACGCGGAGCAGGCGCTGGCGGATGATCTCGGCCTGCCGCTTCAGCTCGGCCGGGGCGGCGCCCTCCCCGCTCAGCATGTAGAGGGCGGAATAGACATCGCCATACTCGTCGTCGAAGCCGGGGCCGATGACGCCCGCCGGCAGGTCGCCGCGCATGTCGGAGACCTTCTTGCGCACCTGGTACCAGAGGTCCTTCACCTCCCGCGCCGGGGTGGAATCCGCCAGGAAGATCTGCACGAAGGAGACGCCGGGGCGCGAATAGCTCTCCACCCGGTCGAGGTACGGCAGGGATTGCAGCTTCTTCTCGATGGGGTCGGCCACCTGGGCCTGCATCTCGGAAGCGGTGGCTCCCGGCCATGCGGCCTGCACCACCATGACCTTGATGGTGAAGGAGGGGTCCTCGGCCCGGCCGAGATTGAGGTAGGAATAGGCCCCGGCCGCCGCCAGCAGCAGGATGGCGAACAGGGTCAGGGTGCGGTGGGTGACGGCCCAGCGCGACAGGTTGAAGCGCGAGCCGGGTCCCTCGGAGCCCGGGCCGCCCTGCCCCGCAGGGGTATCGTCGCGAGAGCGGTCGGCGGGGCTCATGGCCGGGCCTCCGCGCCGGTCCGCGCCACCTCGGTCTGCGCCACGGTGGTGGTGCCCGGCACCTGCGCGGTGCGCACCTTCTGGCCGGGCAGCAGCGTCTGCACGCCCAGCGTCACCACCTCGTCGCCCGGGGCGACCCCGGCGGCGACCAGCACCTGATCCTCCGTATAGGCTGCGATGGTGACGGGCTTCGCCGCGAGCGTTCGGCTCGCGCCATCCACCACGAACACCTGCGGGCCATGGCCGCGATCAATGACGGCGGACAGGGGCAACCGCGCCACCACCTGCTGCTCCTTCGGGCGCAGGGTAACAGTCGCGGTCATGCCCAGGGCGACCGTCGCATCCGCCCCTTCCAGGGAGAAGCGGGCCGGATAGGTGCGGGAGGTGGAATCGGCCTGGGGCGAAAGCTCGCGCAGCCGTGCGGGGATGCGCCGGCCGGGCTCAGCCCACAGGGAGACGATGGCGTCGGCGGCGCGGGCGTCGGCGAGCGCGGTCTCCGGCAGGGACACCACCGCCTCCTTCTCGTCGAGGCGGGCCACGCGGACGATGGTCTGGCCGGAGGAGACCACCTGCCCCGGCTCGGCGGATGTTGCCACCACCACGCCCGCGGCATCGGCCACGAGATCGGCATAGGAGAGGCGGTTCTCGGCCAGCTCCAGGGACAGCTTCGCCCGTTCGAGGCGACCCACCGCCTCCTCCCTGGCAAGGCTCTTGCGGTCGAGGTCGGCGGCGGAGGCGGCGCCCTTGGCGGTGAGGGAGCGGTAGCGCCCGTCCTCCGCCGTGGTCTGGGCGAGGTTGGCGGTGGCCGCGGCGAGTTCGGCGCGCGCGCTCTCCAGCTCCAGGCGCAGATCCTCCTTGTCGAGGTGGGCCACCACGTCGCCGGCGGCGACCCGGTCGCCCACCTCCACCGTGCGCTGCACCACCTTGCCGCCCACGCGGAAGGCGAGGTCGATCTCCCGTCGCGCCCGGACCACGCCGACGAAGGTCTTCTCGGCGTCACGCGGCCTGAAGGCGACCGTGGTCACCTGAACCGGGCGGGCCACGATCTGGGGCGCGTCCGCCTGAGTCTGGGCGGGCGCTTGCTCGCCGCAGCCGCTCAGGAGCGCAGCCAGGGCCACGAGCGAGCCGGCGAAGAGGCCGGCACCCAACCGGCGCGGTGCGCCGGAGGGCGCATGAAGGTCATGGGCAGCGACGGGCATGGTACGGTCCTGTCAAATATCGAGTTACAGCTCAACGCTGACGAAACTCAACTATCGTCACTTTTAAGGCGCACGAAGCCGCGCGGATCACCCCCATTCAGGGGAAGGGGGTCCGCTCCACCTCGATGCTCCGCAGGATGAAGGTCAGGGAGGCCTTGAGACCAGCCTCCAGATCCTCGTCGATATGCTGCGCCACCAGCACCGGATGGCAGTAGCGCACGCACGCCCCGAGAATGATCTGGCTCGCCATCCCCGGATCGTGCGGCAGGAAAACGCCGCTCTCGATGCCCTCGGCGAGCACCTTGGCGATCATCATGCCGATGCGCGCCTTGTGGGCCTCGATGGCGTCCCAATTGTTCTCCATGGCCACCTGCACCATGTCGTGCACGCGGCGTTCCTCAAGGAAATTTTCCTTGTGATAGCGCATGATGGCGAGATAGGCGGCGATGATACGCTGCTGCGGCGTGCCTTCGCCCGCAAGCACATCGGCAATCTCCGCCTCGCTTTCCAGCAGGGAGCGCTCGCAAATGGTGGCGACAATGGCGGTCTTGGACGGGAAGAAACGGTAGACATTGGCCGCCGACATGCCCAGTTCGGCGGCGATATCCGCCACCGCAGTCTTGGCAAAACCCATGCGACGGAACAATTGCTCCGCCGTCCGCGCGATGCGCTCGCGGGTTTCGTCCGCCGTCTCCCTCACCCTCACGTTCACGCCACCCTCCATCAGAACTGACGAATATCGTAAATCATCAGTTCTGAAATTCCAAGGGGCATGCAGGGCCGCCGCGACGGAAAATTCCGGCGTCCGGCGGGATCGGGTCGCCGCCAGACGCCTGTCGCTCGCCCCGGAGCCAGCGCATTCGTCCGCATCGCCATCAGCGCCGGCCGAGGCTCCGCCCGATCGAAAGAAAGGTTTTATTAACCATAAACTTATCTGGGCTTCTTGAGATATCGATGCAACGTCATCCGGCCCGATGTGCCGCATCGCCCTTCGGCCCGGCAGGCCCGCCGCCCGAGTCGAAAGGCTTTCATTCCAATATGGTAAATGAATTATTTCAGACGCCCGTCAACGATGAGGCACCCGGGCGGAACCGGCTCTCCGGCGAGGGCCGCCGCCACGCACTGCGCGGAGATCCAATTGCCGCGGGCGAGCGCCTCCCGGCTCGATCCCGCCGCGTGGGAGGTGGCCACCACGTCCGCGCGCGCGGCAAGGGCTTCGGCAAGCGGCCGCAGGGCGGGGTCGGCTTCCGCCTCGAACACGTCGAGGCCGGCGCCGGCGATCACGCCTTCCTCCAGCGCGGCGAGGAGGGCCGCGTCGTCGATGAGGCCGCCGCGCGAGGTGTTCACCACCACCGCCCCCGCCTTCATCGCCTTCAGCGCGGCGGCATCCACGACGTGCCGCGTTTGCGGCGTCAGCGGCGCGTGCAGGCTCACCACGTCGCTCTGCGCGATCAGGTCGGCCAGGGGCACGAAGGTGACGCCGGCGGCATCCGGATCCGGCGTGCGGGACGACACCAGCACCCGCACGTCGAAGCCGGACAGGCGGCGGGCCACCTGCCGGCCGATGCGGCCGAAGCCGATCAGCCCCACGGTCTTTCCGGTCAGGTCGGCCCCGCTCACCACCCGCCAGTCGCCGCGCGCGATGGCGGCGTCGCTTGCCTTGAGACGCCGGAGCACCGCCAGCATCAAAGCGAGGGTGTGGTCGGCCACCGCCGGATCGTTCGCCCCCGCCGCGATGGTGACCACGCGGCCGAGGTCGCGCGCCGCCGCCACGTCCACCCGGTCGTAGCCGACGCCGCGCCGGGCGATCACCTTGAGCTGCGGATGAGCGGCGAGCACGTCGCGCGTCACCGCCCGCAGGCCGACCACCCAGGCCACCGCGCCATCCAGCATGGCGTTCAGGTCGGCGTCGGGAATGTGGGTATCGACCGCGTCGCCCGGCAGTCCGGAGGGCACGACCTCAAGGCCCTGCTCCTCCAGGAAGCGGGCGGCGGCATCATCGAACAGGCGGGTGGTGACGAGAACCCTGGGGCGGGAGGCGGACAACTGAGCAAACCTTTCGGGAGGCGGCAACCGCCCCTCCTCTCTTGCCGCGCCGCGCAGATCAACCCTGCCCGAGGCAAGGCAGGGTTGTTGAAATGCCGGTTGTCGAAACGCCGGCACGCAAAAGGCGGCGCTTTCGGCGCCGCCCTGAAGGAAGGGGGCGAAACCTGTTCGCCCCCGAAGCCCGCCGGCCCGGCGGGCTTTGATCAGGCAACCCTCGTCAGGCGGCCTGAGCCGGCCCCACCGCGCCCTCGATGCTCTTCGGCGCCTCGGCGCCCGCACCGGCGGCGATGGGGATGATACGGGGCTTCTTCGCCTCGGGAATGGTGCGCACGAGGTCCACGTGCAGAAGGCCATTCTCAAGTACGGCGCCCTTCACCTCCACATGGTCGGCAAGCTGGAAGCGTCGCTCGAAGGCGCGCGCCGCGATGCCGCGATACAGCATCTGGCCCGCCTCGGAGGTCTCGACCGCCTTCTTCTCGCCCTTCAGGGTCAGGGTATTCTCCTTCACCTCAATGCCGAGTTCGGCCTCGGTGAAGCCCGCCACCGCCACCGTGATGCGATAGGCGTTCTCGCCCGTACGCTCGATGTTGTAGGGCGGGTAGGCTGGAGCCGCGTCCACGCCTCCCACGGAATCGAGCAGCGAAAACAGCCGGTCGAAGCCGACGGTGTTGCGATACAGCGGAGACAGATCAAATGTGCGCATGGCATATCCTCCTTTGAAGCGACATGCGGGACCCGCATCTAGCCGGGTCCGGTCCCGGCGCCGTCAGGTTTGCCCGGCGCCTTCCGGGGATGTGGGGAGGCCGTTTTCGGGCGTCAAGGGGCCGGCCGGAGCGGGCAGCTTTCCTGAACCGCAGATGAACGGCCACGTCGGATTGCGTTCAAGCTGGGCCGCTAGACTTCTCCTCCTACGTGAAGCTCCATCCGCCGATGCGGCGGAAAGGGGAGGAGCAGGCGATGCGCGCCGGGCCGGCTGCCATTTCAGCCTTCCTGCTGGCAGCGCTGGCGATGCCGGCGCCGCCGGTCGGCGCCCAGTGCGCCCTCGAGGCGTCCCAGGCGCCCTCCCTTCCCGCGGGCCCGGCCGGACGCGAGGTCGCGGCGGCCCGCGAAACCCGGGCCGGCATGATCACGCCGGGCGCAACCCGCAGCCGCCTTGGACATGCGACGGAGGTGCTGGCCGTCCAGGCCGGCTCCCCGCTCAAGCTGACCCGGCCCGATGCCTACGTGCCCTATCAGGCGCGGCCGCCGGGCGCCCCTCCCCTCAGGTCCGAGGAAGTCGCGGCGAGCCTGGTGGCCCGCGGCTTCGTGGACGTGAGCGCCGTGCGCCAGCGCGGGCGCAGCTTCCTCGCCGAGGCCACCGGGCCGCGCGGCGAACGGGTGCGCCTGGTGCTGGATGCGGACAGCGGCGAGATCAACGGCATGCAGGTGATCGGCTTCCGCCCCGCCGCCCCGTGACCAAAGGCGACGGGCGAAGCCTTCCCCTCGCCGGCCGGTGACCGGGGACCTTGGCAGGGGAGGCGGGCATCGGAGGCGAGGGGCGAAGGCCGCGATTGTGAAGGCCCCGCCAAGCGTGTAACCCTCGCGCATCGGGCCGGGCCTTCCGGCTTGCGGTTCATCGGAGCATCTTCCGTTCGCCCCGGCTCGCGGCGCATGCTCCTGCCCCAGCATCCCTGCGTTTCGTCCCCCGATCCGGTATCCCTTCGCCCGAAACCGCTCCAGAGCCGCGCCGAAGCCCCGCATGACCCTGTTCGCCCTTCCCAACCATCCGGTGCCCGACGGCTGCGTGGCCAGTGAGCTGGTTGCCGCCGACGGTGTGAAGCTGCGCTTTGCCCGCTGGGCGCCCGAGGGCGGCGCCAAAGGCGGCACCAGGGGCACGGTCGCCCTGTTCGGCGGCCGGTGCGAGTTCATCGAGAAATATTTCGAGGTGGTGCGCGAGCTGCGCTCCCGCGGCTTCGCCGTGGCGATGGTGGACTGGCGCGGCCAGGGCGGCTCCCAGCGGCTGCTGCGCAATCCGCTGAAGGGCCACGTCACCCGCTTCTCCGACTATCTCCTCGACCTGGAGGTGTTCGCCCGCGAGGTGCTGCTGCCCGATTGCCCGCCGCCGCACTTCGCGCTGGCCCATTCCATGGGCGCCGCGATTCTCCTCTCATCGGTGCTGGAGGGCCAGCGCTGGTTCGACCGCATGGTTCTCACCGCGCCCATGCTGGGGCTGGACATGGTGCCGTTGGAGGGCATCGTGCGCCCCCTGTCCATCGCCCTCGCCCATCTCGGCTTCGCCCGTTCCTACGTGCCGGGCGGCCACGGGCGCGCGCTGTCGCGCATGCGTTTCGAGGGCAACCTGCTGACCTCGGACCGCGCCCGGTTCGAGCGGACACAGGCGCTGGCCAGCACCTTCCCGATGCTGGACCTCGGCGCGCCGACCATGGGCTGGCTCGCCGGGGCCGAGGCCACCATGGCGATGCTGACGCATCCCGACACCATCAGCCGGATCCGCCAGCCTCTGCTCATCATCGCCGCCGGGGGCGAGCGGCTGGTGTCGAACAAGGCCATCGAGCATTTCGCGGCCCGGCTCATCGCCGGCGCCCATGTGGTGGTGCCGGCCAGCCGCCACGAGCTGATGATGGAGAAGGACATCTTCCGCGCCCAGTTCTGGGCCGCGTTCGACGCCTTCATCCCCGGCACGCCGATCCTGTGAGGCGGCGGCGCCCGGCCCTCAGGCCGTGAGGACGCGCAGCGCCTGTTCGTGCACCCTGCGGCTGCCCGCCGCCACCACGCGCCCGCCCTTGACCGGCGAGCCGCCTTCCCAGCTGGTGACGATGCCCCCCGCCCCCTCGATGATGGGGACGAGGGCGATCACGTCATGGTCCTGCAGCTCGGTCTCGATGACGAGGTCCACGAGGCCGGCCGCCACCATGCAATAGGCATAGCAGTCGCCGCCATAGCGGGAGAGGCGCACGCGCTCCTCCACGGTCTCGAAGGCGGCGCGGTCGGCGGTGTTCATCAGGCGCGGGCTGGTGGTGAAGAGGATGGCGTCCTCGAGGCGCCCGCAGTCGCGCGCGGCGAGGATCCGCTCCCCCGCCGGGCCACGATAGCGCGCGACGCCGCCGTCGCCGAAGAAGCGCTCGCCGATGAAGGGCTGGTGCATCATGCCGTAGACCGGATCGCCGTCCTTCAGGAGGCCGATCAGCGTGCCCCAGGCCGGCAGGCCGGCGATGAAGGACTTGGTACCGTCGATGGGATCCAGCGCCCAGACATAAGGCCCGGCGGCGGCCACGTTCTCAAACTCCTCGCCGATGATGCCGTGGGCCGGGAAGGTCTCGCGAATGAGCTTGCGCATGGCCTGCTCGGCGGCGCGGTCGGCCTGGGTGACGGGATCGAAGCCGCGGCCCGCGCCCTTGTCCTCGACGCCGAGGGCAGTGCGGAAGAAGGGCAGGATGGCCTCGCCGGAAACGGTCGCGAGCTTATGGACGAAAGCGTCGAAATCGACGGCGGTCATGACGGCTCCGCAGAATGAACACGATCGGGAATGCCGCGGATGGGCGCCGCCATGCGGCGCCGGAGCCGCGGCGGTCGGCGCAAGACGCGCGCGGCCAAGAAAGCGCGTGGCCCGGCGCCTGCCAAGGGAAAAGATCGGATGCGCCGATTCGCGCCGTGGTTGTGCGAACCACGGGCATCGTTTTCGTGCAGTCGCGCAGAAAACAGGCAGCAGTGCCTGCAAAGGTCTGGAGTTGAATGGTTTCAGCCCGAATGTCGCTGCCTAAACAATCCACCCGGTGCGGGCTTGATGCAAAATGCGAGTCCGCGCATATTGGTGCAGCGCGGCATTGCTTGTTGCATTGCCGCTGCCCTCCTTGGGCGTTTCCTCCCTAGACTTGGGCCGCTCCGGCAACGTGAGCGGCCCCTTTCTTTTTGGAGCCCCGCTGCGCTCAACTGGAGCTTCCTCTCGGGCAGCCTCCTCTTTGGGAGCCGTTTCGCCGGGAGCCCATCCGCGCAGACTGCGACCGGGGTCAGTCGCCATCAGGTCAGCTGCCATCCGGCCAGCCGCCACGGGGCCGCTGTCCGTGCCCATGCCGGGCTTGCCGGCGCCACTCCCCGTCTGCGTCGCTCCTTCTGCGCGCATCCCATGCCCATCCGGCCATGAGACCATACGGAACGCCGCCGGGCCCCCTGGATCCCCGGGCCCCCTGGATCCGCAGCCGCTGGATATGAATCCATCGCGCCGCGACCGTCCCGGACACCTCTCCGCGGGAAGCCGGAGGGCACCCCGCGCGACTCGATGGCGAATTATTTTTGCGAATTATTTTTGCCAGACACCACTGACGCATGCGCGCACAGCCTTCTGGCTCATCTGGAAGCGCCACGAAAATCAATGATTTAGCGTGGCATACCAGACTGCGACAAAAGGGGACTTGATTTATGGCACCGCACTGGGCTATTTGTGCACTGCGACATGGCGATTGGCGTCGCTCTGTCGCTGCCCTCCTTGGGCGTTTCCTCCCTAGACTTGGGCCGTTCGCTCACGCGGACGGCCCCTTTCTTTTTGGGCCTGTCTTTTGGCGCATATCATGCGGCGCAGGCCCTGAACGGCTGATCTGCTGGATTGCGGGCAGGCGGCCTCGCGCCACCTTCTCCCCACATCAATACCAATCCGGCACCAATGCATCAGCATTGATGGCCGCAAACGGTACAATGATGCTCAAACCATCAGCCGTGGGTGAATTCGTAGCCTTGCCATTCGAAAAACGCAAGGCACCAGTTTAAAAAATGCAATGCTCGATCACTCGGCGGCCGCGCGGGGCGGCGCGAGGCGGTCGGCTACGGCGGCAAACAGCTCCGGCAGGAGCGCAGCGATGTCGGCGCGCACGCGCTCGAATCCGTCGTGCCGCTCATAGGCGGCCTCATCCATGTAGAGACTGCGGTTGAGCTCGATCTGCACCGCGTGCAGGCCGGCGGAGGGGTTGCCGTAATGCTCGGTGATATAGCCGCCGGCATAGGGCTTGTTGCGCACCACCTTGTAGCCGCGCGCGGTCAGCCCCGCCTCGATGGCCTCGGTGACGATCTCGCTGCAGCTGGTGCCATAGCGGTCGCCGATGACGAAATCGGCGCGGGCCACGTCCTCCCGGTTGGAGGCGGAGGGCATGGAATGGCAATCCACCAGCACCGCCAGGCCCCACTGGCGCTGCACCCGGCCGATGAGCCGGCGCAGGGACTGGTGATAAGGCTTGTAATAGGCCTCGATGCGCTCCAGCGCCTCGCCCACCGTGAGGCGGCGCGGATAGATCTCCTGCGCGTCCCCCACCACCCGGGCGATGGTGCCGAGCCCGCCGGACACCCGGATCGACCGCGTGTTGGCGAAGGGCGGCAGCCGGCCGTCGAACATGCGCGGGTCCAGTTCGTAGGGCTCGCGGTTGAGGTCGAGGAACGAGCGCGGGAACAGGGCCCGCATCATCGGCGCCCCCTCCGACACCGCATGGACGAACAATTCGTCCACGAACGTGTCTTCCGAGCGCCGCAGCGTGGCAAAGTCGAGCCTTGTCTGCGCGACGAAGCTGCGCGGATAGATGCGGCCGGAATGGGGGGAATTGAACACGAACGGCGCGCAGGTCTCGGCCGGCGAGAGCACCTCGAAGGCGGGTTCTATGGCGTCAGCGAGGCAGGCGGTCATCAAGAACCCAATGGATTGGAATCGTTCCAGAAAAATCCCAGGGAGCGGGCCGCCATGATGGCCCGGCCCGCAGCCGCTTGTGAAGGGGTGGCGCGACCTTCACTTCGAATTTACCCGATTGGGTCAGACAAGTCATATGGCCCCCGGCCCCGCACCGGGGAAGGACCGTTCACGACATCAGGGGAAATGGCGTGCCCAAAATCCTGCTCGCCGAAGACGACAACGACATGCGCCGCTTTCTGGTGAAGGCGCTGCAGAATGCCGGCTATTCGGTCGCGTCCTGCGACAATGGCCGCTCCGCCTACGAGCGGATGCGCGAGGAGCCGTTCGAGCTCCTGCTCACCGACATCGTCATGCCCGAGATGGACGGAATCGAGCTCGCCCGCCGGGCGACGGAGCTCGATCCGGACCTCAAGGTCATGTTCATCACCGGCTTCGCCGCGGTGGCGCTGAACGCCGACAACGAGGCGCCCAGCGAGGCGAAGGTGCTCTCCAAGCCCTTCCACCTGCGCGATCTCGTCTCCGAGGTCGGAAAGATGTTGGCAGCCGCCTGATCCGCGATCAGGGGCCTTGCCTCCTGCGATCACGGTCGATATAGAGGCGGCTCCTGCGAGGGGGCGCGTAGCTCAGCGGGAGAGCACTACGTTGACATCGTAGGGGTCACAGGTTCGATCCCTGTCGCGCCCACCATCCCTCACCTCATCCAGCCCGGCATCCGGCCAGGGGCGCATCCGGATCAGGGTGGCCACCGCCATCCGGCGGGACCGCCGATGCGTATGGGTCTGGCCGGACCCCGGCCTCGGTCCGGCGACGCGCGACGTTGACGCGGGTGCCGCGAGGCCCCATCCCGCCGGCAACAGGTGAGGAGCCGATGACCCTTCAAGCCCCCGCATTCTCCCCCGACACGACGCACCTGCCGCCGGACCACCCGAAGGTCGCCTTCGGCCGCATCGGCGTGCTCATCGTCAATCTCGGCACGCCGGAGGCCACCGACTACTGGTCCATGCGGGCATACCTGAAGGAATTCCTCTCCGACCGGCGGGTGATCGAGGTAAACCGCGCCGTGTGGTGGTTCGTCCTTAACGCCATCATCCTCACCAGGCGCCCCGGCCCCAAGGGCCGCGACTATGAAAGCATCTGGAATAAGGAGCGCAACGAAGGCCCGCTGAAGACCATCACCCGCGACCAGGCGGAGAAACTCGCGGCGCAGCTCGCCGGTCTTGATTCGCGCATCGTGGTGGATTTCGCCATGCGCTACGGCAAGCCGCCCATCGCCGAGCGCCTCGCCGCGCTCCAGGCGCAAGGCTGCGAGCGCATCCTGCTGGTGCCGCTCTATCCACAATATGCCGCCGCCACTTCCGCCACCGTCTGCGACAAGGCCTTCGACGCGCTCAAAGCCATGCGCTGGCAGCCGACCCTGCGCGTCGCCCCGCCCTGGCATGACGACGCGGTCTATATTGACGCGCTGGCCACATCGCTGGAGCGCCACCTCGCGGCCCTCGACTTCGAGCCGGAGGTGATCCTCGCCTCCTTCCACGGCATCCCGAAATCCTATTTGCTCAAGGGCGATCCCTATCACTGCCAGTGCGCCAAGACCGCCCGCCTGCTGCGCGCGCGGCTCGGCATGGACGAGGCGCGCCTGAAGCTCACCTTCCAGTCCCGCTTCGGCCGCGAGGAATGGCTCCAGCCCTACACCGACGCCACGGTGCAGGCGCTGGCGGAAAGCGGCGTGAAGCGGCTGGCGGTCTTCAATCCCGGCTTCGTGGCCGACTGCCTGGAGACGCTGGAGGAGATCGGGGTGGAGAACCGCGAGATCTTCCTGCACCACGGCGGGGAGAAATTCGCCGCCATCCCCTGCCTCAACGCCGATGCCGAGGGCATGCGCGTGCTCGCCCATGTGGTGGAGCGGGAGCTAAGGGGCTGGGTGGGGTAACCCCCGCCGCCCGAAAGACCTCCACGGGACCGTGCATTTTTTTCTGCGGACCTGGAGCCAAGCGGCCCTTACTCCGCTAAAAGGCGCGCAACCCCTTGGAAGGACGCAAATGAGCGAGATCACCCTGCGGCGCGCCTGCCTGGCGCAGGTCCGTGAAATGGCGCAGCGCAGCGAAATCGTCTACGCCCCCGCGGGCTCGCGCGGCATCGGTGCCCGGCGCACCGGTCCCATGCAGAAGATCGACCCCCGCGCGCTGATTGCCCGCAAGAACACCCGCAAGGCCTGAGCCTTATAACCATCGGCCCTGATCGTTGACCGAGGCCGAGTGGGTACTCTCAAGCGCGGCGCGAGCTTGACCAAAGGCCAATGAGTCAAGCTCACGGGCCATTGGCATTACTCCCCCGCAGGCTCCACCTTGCCGGCCTCCCAGCCGAGTATGGCGCGCTTGCGGGTCAGGCCCCAATGGTAGCCCGTAAGGTCGCCGCTCTTGCCGATGACCCGGTGGCAGGGCACCACGAAGGAGATGGGGTTCTTGCCGATGGCCGCCCCCACCGCCCGCGCCGCCTTCGGCCGGCCCACATGCTCGGCGATGTTGGAATAGGTGGTGGCAAGGCCCATGGGGATGCGCAGCAGCGTCTCCCACACCCTTATCTCGAAATCCGTGCCGATGAACACGATGCGCAGGGGCTGGTCGCCCCGCCACGACGCCGGATCGAAGATGCGCGCCACCAAGGGCGCGGTGGCGGCGGGGTCTTCCACATAGGTGGCGTTGGGCCAGCGCGCGCGCATGTCGGCGAGCGCCGCTGCCTCCTCCCCCACATCGGCGAAGGCGAGGCCGCACAGGCCGCGCGGCGTGGACATGGCCAGCGCCAGCCCGAACGGCGAGGGATGGAAGCCGAAGCGCACCACCAGCCCCGCCCCGCCGGTCTTCCACTCCCCCGGCGACATGGCCTCGTGCACCACGAACAGGTCGTGCAGCCGGCCGGGGCCGGACAGGCCCAGCTCGAAGGCCGCATCCAGCACGTTCGGGCATTCGGCAACGATGCGGCGGGCCCGGTCCAGCGTCACCGCCTGCAGGAAGGCCTTGGGGGTCAACCCGCACCAGCGCCGGAACAGGTCGGTGAGCGCGCGGGCGGAAACGCCGGCGGCGGCGGCGATCTCCTCCACCTCCGGCTGCTGGCGCACATGGCGGGAAATATACTCCACCGCCCGGCGCACCACGTCATAGTCGCGGGCGGCGATGGCGAGGGGCGTCGCCGGCGTCGCAATCATCCGGCCTCCGGAAGCGGACAAATCGAGGGCGGGGCAATCGAGCGCCAGCACGGGGCATCTCCTTCAGGTCGAGCGTGGCCCATCTGACCAGAGCCGGCAAGCCGCGCCCACCCGATTTCGCCGCGCCGGACGCCCCCGCCCCCGGGACCGGGCTCACACCGGGTCGCGCTTGATCGCCAGCGGGCCGAAGGTCTGCTGCGAGGACATGGACTGGATGCGGTTGATGTTCACATGCCGCGGCAGGGTGCAGGCGAAGAAGACCTGCTCGGCGATGTCCTCGCCGGTCATGGGGGTGGCGCCGGCATAGACCTTGTCGGCCCGCTCCTTGTCGCCGCCGAAGCGGACCACGGAAAACTCGGTCTCGGTCAGGCCGGGCTCGATGTTGGTGACGCGCACACCGATGCCGGCCACGTCCGCCCACACGTTCAGCGAGAACTGCTTCACGAAGGCCTTGGTGGCGCCGTAGACGTTGGCGCCGGGATAGGAATAGTCGCCGGCGATGGAGCCGGTGAACACCAGGTGCCCCTCCTTGCGCGCCACCATGGCGGGCAGGCTCGCCCGCACCGTGTAGAGAAGACCGGTGATGTTGGTCTCCACCATGGTGCTCCAGTCGTCGAGCTTCGCTTCGTAGGCCGGCTCCAGCCCCATGGCGAGGCCGGCATTGGCGAACACCACGTTATAGGCGTCGAACGGCGCCGGCAGGCTGGAGAAGGCCGCGAAGGTCGCCTTCTCGTCGCGCACGTCCAGCACCAGGGGGTGGATGAGGTCGCCGAATTCGGCCTTGAGCGCATCGAGTCGCTCCGCCCGGCGGCCCACCGCCACCACCCGCGCCCCGGCGCCGGCGAAGCGGCGCACCGTCGCCGCGCCGATGCCGGAGGTGGCGCCGGTGACAAGGAGGGTCAGGGTGCGGGGATCGAGCATGGACATGGGGCAGCTCCGGCCAGCGAAGAAGGAAAGGGAGTCTGACGAAAGGCAGGGGCCTGCTGATTAACCCGCCTTAACCATCGCGTCCATCCGCGACCTGTAACGGTATTAAGGTGAGGCTTTCGCCTTTGTGCTGCCATGTTCTGCCGAAAGGGTGCCCGCTGTCACAGCCGGCAACGGAGTTTGCCTTCGGACCGGCCGTGACCCGAACGTTGATGGCGCCCTTCCGGGTTGTTCCGCAGGTAGCGGAGGCCTGGAAGAGGAGCTAAGGTTTGCGGGCACGTCCGGAGTGCGTTGAATGAAGGTGGTTCAGGTATCGGCGGCCCTGTCGCTGACCCTTGGTGCATTGGCACTCGGCGGTTGCAGCACAGAGCTCGACGGCTTCGGGGCGAAGCCGTCCGCCGTGGCGGGCAATCGGGTCCTGACGGCGCCCACCGGTTCGGTGGAGAGCGCGCCTGCGCCCGCGAACGTTTCGGCCTCCATGGCGGAGACGGCCACCGGCGCCATCACGCCCCGCACCACCGCCGCCAACGTGCCGCTCACCCCGCCCGCGGCCAATCCCGGCGGCACCGCCTACGCCGCCAGCGCGGCGCAGGGCCAGCTGTCCGGCGCCTGGACCTTCTCATGGGACAGCGGGCGCAATTCCTGTCCCCTGCGCCTCAGCACCGACCGCGGCCTTTCCGGCCTCTCGGCCCAGGCGGACGTGTCCTGCCCCAGCGAGATCTTCATGACCAAGGGCTGGGACATGATGGGACCGGACATCGTGCTCCAGAACCATCAGGGCAAGGTCACCGCCCGGCTCCAGCCGTCCGGCCCCAACCGCTATGTGGGCCTCATTTCCGAGACCAGCCAGCAGGTCACGCTCACCCGCTGACGCCGGTCCGCTCCCGTTCGCCGAAGCGTTCCTCGAACACCAGGTCGTCCAGCGACAGCCTCTTGCGCCAGCCCGCGCGCTCGAGGTCGGGCGTGTGCGCGAAATGGTCCACATAGCCCACGCACAGCAGCGCGACGGGCACGATGGGATCGGGAATGGCGAGGATGCGGTGCAGGTCGGCGAGAGCGAGGATGGAGACCCAGCCCACCCCCAGATTCTCCGCCCGCGCCGCCAGCCAGATGTTCTCGACCGCGCAGACGGTGGAATAGATGTCCATCTCGCTCTGATGGGTACGCCCCAGCACCACCGGCCCGGCCCGCTCCCGCTCGCAGGTCACGCACAACAGCAGCGGCGCCTCGCGCAGGCCTTCGAGCTTGAGCGAGCGGTAGAGCCCGGCCCGTTCGCCCTCGAACATGGCGGCCGCCTCCGCATTGGCGCGGGTGAAGGCGGCGTGCAGCGCCTCCTTGGTGGCACTCTCGCGGATGACGATGAAGTTCCACGGCTGCAGGAACCCCACCGAGGGCGCCGCATGGCCGGCCGCCAGCACGCGCGCGAGCACGTCGGGCGGAACCGGGTCGGGCCGGAAATTGCGCCGGACGTCGCGTCGCTCGCGAATGCAGCGATAGATGACGGCGCGCTCTTCCGGCGAGAAATTGTCTTCCTCCATCATCCGGGCGCCCTCCCCTTTTTGGACTCGCGGTGTTCCGCGTTCGATGACGCCGAGTGGGCGGCAAGCGACGGGCAAGGTCAATCCCTGCCGATGAGGCATCCCACCGCCGCCCGCCAGGCGGCGAGCCGCGCGGCACGCGCCTCGGCCGGCATCACCGGCACGAACCGCCGCTCCAGCCGCCAGCCTTCGGCGAAGATGTCCGGCGGCGGGAAGAAGCCGGACTGGAGCCCGGCCAGATAGGCCGCGCCCAGCACCGTGGTCTCCGTCTCCGCCGGACGGTCCACCGGCGCGCCGAGGAGGTCGGCGAGGCGCTGCATGGTGAAGTCGGAACGGGTCATGCCGCCGTCCACCCGCAGCACTGTGCCGCCGCCCTCCCCCGGCCAGTCCGCGTGCATGGCGTCGATGAGGTCGCAGGTCTGGAAGCACACCGCCTCCAGCGCCGACCGCGCCAGCTCGGCCGGCCCGGTGGCGCGGGTGAGGCCGAACAGGGCGCCGCGCACGTCCGGCCGCCAATAGGGCGCGCCAAGCCCCACGAAGGCCGGCACCAGAATCACGTCCTGCCCCTCGTCCGCCTCTGCCGCGAGGCGGTCGCTCTCGGCGGCGCTGGAGATGATCTTCAGCCCGTCGCGCAGCCATTGCACCGCCGCCCCGGCGACGAAGATGGAGCCTTCCAGCGCATAGGTGCGCCGCCCGTCGATCTGGTAGGCGATGGTGGTGAGGAGCCGGTGCCGCGAGGCCACCGGGGTCGCGCCGGTATTGAGCAGGGCGAAGCAGCCGGTGCCGTAGGTGGATTTCACCATGCCGGGCTGAAAGCACGCCTGCCCCACCATGGCCGCCTGCTGGTCCCCCGCCATGCCGCGGATGGGGATGGGCGCGCCGAACAGGTCCGGGTCGGTGGCGCCGAAGTCGGCCGCGCAGTCGCGCACCTGCGGCAGCAGCGCGCGCGGCACGCCGAACACGGCGAGGAGGTCGTCGTCCCAGGCGCCCGTGTGGATGTCGAACAGCAGGGTGCGCGCCGCGTTGGTGGCGTCGGTGGTGTGCACGCGCCCGCCGGTGAGGCGGAACAGCAGGAACGAATCCACCGTACCGAAGGCCAGTTCGCCCGTCTCCGCCCGCGCGCGGGCCTCCGGCACCGCATCAAGGATGTGGGCGATCTTGGTGGCGGAAAAATAGGGATCAATGAGCAGGCCGGTACGGGCCCGCACCAGCGCGCCATGGCCTTGCGCCTCGAGCCGCGCGCAGGTGTGGGCCGTGCGCCGGTCCTGCCAGACGATGGCGCGGTGGATGGCGCGCCCCGTGGCGCGTTCCCACACCAGCGTGGTCTCGCGCTGGTTGGTGATGCCGATGCCGGCGATGTCGGAAGCGCCCGCGCCGGCCTGCTTCAGCACCGCGCGGCAGCAGGCGAGGACGGTGGCCCAGATGTCCTCCGCCTCCTGCTCCACTTCGCCGGAGGCCGGGAAATGCTGGGGGAGCTCTTCCTGCGCCAGGGCCGCGATGGTGCCGTCGCGGCGCACCAGCAGGGCGCGCGAGGAGGTGGTGCCCTGGTCGATGGCGAGGATGTAGGCGGCCAAGTCGTCCTCCCGCTGGCGTGTTGTTGTTACCCGCCGCCGTCGCGCCGGCCGGCCATGTAGGTTTCGAGCTCCTCGGCCGCGTGGAACGAGGTGCGCAGGCCGAGCTTGGTGCGGCGCCACAGCACGTCCTCGGCGGTCATGGCCCATTCGCGGTCCATCAGCCAGTCCACCTCGCGGCTGCACAGATGGGCGCCGAACCAGTCGCCGAGATCGTCCTCGTGGGCGACCCCCTCCAGCAGGCGGAAGGCCGCGGTGCCGTAGGCCCGCGCGAGGCGCCGGAGCAAAGCCGGGTCGAGGGCGGGAAAGGCCGTGCGCAGCGCCTTCACCAGATGCTCGAAGCCCTGCCGGGGGAAATCCCCGCCGGGCAGCGGCGCGGTCGCGGTAAAGGGCGGCCCCATGGACGGCAGGTGCGGCGCGAGGCCCCCCAGCGCCGCCTCGGCGAGGCGCCGATAGGTGGTGATCTTGCCGCCGAACACCGACAGAAGCGGCGCGCCACCCTCCGGCGCGTCGAGGGCGAGCACATAGTCGCGGGTGGCTTCCTGCGCCCGGCCCGCGCCGTCGTCATAGAGCGCGCGCACGCCGGAATAGGTCCACACCACCTGCTCCGGGGAGACCGAGGCGGCGAAATACTCGCTCGCCGCCGCGCACAGATAGGCCACCTCCCCGGGGCTCGCCGCCACGTCCTCCGGCCGGCCGGAATAGTCGAGGTCCGTGGTGCCGATGAGGGTGAAGTCGCCCTCATAGGGGATGGCGAAGACGATGCGCCCGTCCGCATTCTGGAACAGGTAGCAGCGATCGTGCGCGAACAGGCGATGCACCACGATGTGGCTGCCCTGGACCAGGCGCAGGCGGGCGTTCGCCTTGACCTGCAACACGTCCAGCACCTGCCCGGCCCAGGGGCCGGCGGCATCCACCAGCACACGGGCGCGCACGCTCTCGCGCCCGGCCGCCCCTTCCGCCTCGATCACCCACAGGCCGTCGGCGCGGTGCGCGCCCGCCACCCTGGTGCGCGGGCGGATGGCGGCGCCCCGATCCGCCGCATCGCGGGCGTTGAGCACCACGAGGCGGGCATCGTCCACCCAGCAGTCGGAATATTCGAACGCCCGGCCGAAGCCGGGACGCAGCCGCGCGCCGAGCGGATCGTGCCGCAGGTCCAGGGTGCGCGTGGGCGGCAGCAGGCGGCGGCCGCCCATATGATCGTAGAGGAACAGGCCCAGCCGCAGCAGCCATGCCGGACGCAGGCCCGGATGGTGCGGCAGCACGAAGCGCAGCGGCCAGATGACGTGCGGGGCGATGCCCCACAACACCTCGCGCTCGGCCAGGGCCTCCCGCACCAGGCGGAAGGCATAGTGTTCCAGATAGCGCAGCCCGCCATGGATGAGCTTGGTGGAGGCGGACGAGGTGCCGGAGGCAAGGTCGCCCTTCTCGAACAGGACGACGGACAGCCCCCGCCCCGCCGCATCGCGGGCGATGCCGGCGCCATTGATGCCGCCGCCGATGATGGCGAGGTCGAAGACGCCCGAGGTGTCCGCCATCTCCGCCTCCACCTCGTCCTCCCGGCTGCGCGCAGCATGGCGCCGCCGGAATCGGTTGGCCATTCCCCTGAGACGATGCCGCGCCGGGCGGCGGCGTCAACTGGGCCATGGGAGCGGAACGGCGGCAACCGCCGCGCGCCCCTCCTGCGGGAAGGGCGCGCCCCGAAAAAGTCATCGCCCGTTTCCCGGACCAGCGAAGGCCGGGCCTGGGCCCCGCAGCAGGCAAAAGGATGCGGCGGCTGGAGCCGGAAGCGCCTTCGGCGATCGGTTGCGCCGGACCCTGGCCGGCCCTAAAGCCCGATCAGCCCGCCGGCGGTGAAGCCGCCATCCACATTCAGGGTCTGCCCGGTGACGAAGGAGGACTTCGTCTCGTCCAGCAGGAAGGCGATGGCGCCGGACACTTCGGAGGGCTCCGCATAGCGGCGCATGGGCACGGTCTTCATCCAGCCGGCGCGGGCCTGCGGCGTGTGCATGGCCTTCACCATGGGGGTCTCGATGGGGCCGGGGGCGACGCCGTTCACACGGATGTTGAAGGGCGCGAACTCCACCGCGAGGATCTGCGTCAGCACCAGCACGCCGCCCTTGGACGCGCCATAGGCCGAGCGGCCGAGATTGCCGCGGATGCCGGAGACCGACGCGATGTTGACGATGGCCCCGCCGCCGTGGGCTGTCATCGCCTTCGCCGCCTCCCGCGCCACCAGGAAGGTGCCGACGAGGTTCACGTCGAGGATCTCGCGGAACAGCGCCACCGAGGTGTCCAGCGCCGGCACGTCGCGAGCGATGCCGGCGGAATTGACCACGCCCCACAGCGGGCCGAAATCGCGGTCCGTGCGGGCGACGAGGTCCACCACCTGCGCCTCGTCGGAGATGTCGGCCGCCTCGACGCGCACGCGGTCACCGTGGCCCGCAAGCTGCGCCCGCGCCTTCTCCACCGCGGCCGTGTCGATGTCGGCCGCGACCACGCGCCAGCCTTCCGCCAGAAGCGCCTCCACCGCGGCGAGGCCGATGCCGGAGGCGCCTCCCGTCACGATCACGCTTCCCGTCCTGCTCATGTCGTCTCTCCCCTGGATCTGGTTTGCGGTGCTGCGGCGGCTTCAGGCGGGGCGGGTGGCGGGCGGCGGCTCAAGCAGGCCGCGCTCGGCCAACGCCTCGCGCACCATTTTTTTGGTGATCTTGCCGTAAGCGGATTTCGGCAGCGCATCCCAGAAATGGATGCGCCGTGGCAGCTTGTAGCGGGCGACCTTGCCGTCGAGGAATGCGATCAGCTCGTCCTCGGAAAGGCTCGCCCCCTCGCGCAGCACGCACACCGCCACCCCCACCTCGCCCCACATGGGGTCGGGCACGCCGAGGATGGCCACCTCCGCCACCGCCGGATGGGTGAGCACCTTCTCCTCCACCTCACGCGGATAGACGTTGGAGCCGCCCGATATGTACATGTCGGAGGCGCGGCCGGTGATGTAGACGAAGCCCTCATTATCCATGTGGCCGAGATCGCCAGTGCGGAACCAGCCGTCGCGGAACGCCTTCGCGTTGGCTTCGGGATTGTCGTAATAGCCGGCGAACACGGCGGGGCCGCAGACGCAGATTTCCCCGGTCTCGAAGGGCTGCACCTCCTCGCCCGCGTCGTTCTGGATCTGCACCTGGATGCCCGTGCGCTCGAAGCCGCAGGTGCCGAGCTTCACGTTCGGACCGTCGTCGGGATCATGCAGCGCCGGCGGCAGCACGGTGATGTTGCCGGTTACCTCGCCGAGGCCGAAATACTGCACCAGAACCTTGCCCAGCGCCTTCAGCGCCCTTTTCTGGTCCTCCCGGTACATGGGCGCGCCGGCATAGATGACGTAGCGCAGGGAGGAATGGTCGTAAGTGTTCACCGAGGGGTGCTCGGCCAGCAGCTTGGTGATGGTGGGCACGGTGAACATGTTGGTGACGCGCCATTCCTCCACCAGCCGCCACGCCTCCGCCGCGTCGAACTTCTCGGACGGCAGGAGGACGGTCTTCACCGCCCGCGCCACCTGCACCAATTGGTGCACGCCCGCCCCGTGGGACAGCGGCGCCACCACCAGCGAGGCGTCGGCCTGGGTGGTGCCGGGCATCAGGTCGCACAGATGGTTGGTGATGACGAAGGCCATCTGGCCGTGGGTGAGCACCGCCGCCTTGGGCCGCCCGGTGGTGCCGGAGGTGAAGAAGAACCAGCACGGGTCGTCGTGCTCCACGTCCGCGACCCTCTCCCTCTCCCCGAGGCGGGCGGCGACGAGGTCGGCATAATCCGGTCCGAAATCGGTGGCGCCGATGGCGATCACGGCCTCTACGGAGGGTGCCTCGGCCAGCACGGCCGGGACATGATCGGGAAAATCGGCGTGGCAGATCATCAGCCGCGCCCCCGAGGCGGAGGCGAGATAGGCCACCTCCCCCGGCGTCTGGCGGAAATTGGTGGGTACCCACACCGCGCCGATCCGGAAGGCGGCGAACATGCTCTCGAACATCTCAAGGCAGTTCTTCGACTGCACCAGGATGCGGTCGCCCTTCCCCATGCCGCGATGCGCCAGCTCGGCGGCCATGGCATCCACCCGCGCGTCCATCTCACCCCAGGTGAGTGCGCGCGCGCCGTCCACGAAGCCGATCTCGTTCGGGAAGCGCCGCGCCGCCTGGCGCAGCACATGGGACAGGTTCATCACCCGCCGGCTGGAGCGGGCGACCCCGCCCTTGGGGGCAACCTCGGGGGTGGCAAGCGTTTCGACGGGCTCAGGGGACATGGGATCACTCGATGTGAGAGGCGGGGCGAGCCCTCTCCCGCCTCTCAC
>NZ_JAIVFN010000058.1 GCF_030015065.1 Xanthobacter autotrophicus
TCCCTGCCCTCCCCCGCCTGAACTCGGCTGTTGCCGAGTTCAGTTCCCACAAGCCGAGGCCGGAAACATCCGGCCTCGGGCGGGAGAGGGTTCTCGGGTGCACCTGGTCGAAGCCGCTTCACTTCAAACTGAGACACGGGTCCAGCCGCGCCAATCCGCAAAAACGCCAGACGCGCCGCCTTTGGGTGCGGCGCCGCCGCGCACCCCTGCTGCGAACTTGCTCCGCACTTGCACCCGCGCGCGCACCTCGCCATGTTCAGCGCCGGGCGCGACGCACGCGAGGAGGCTTTCATGACCCAGACCACCGGCCGCATTTTCGACGAGATGGCGCGTCTCGTGAACGACGCCGCGGGGGTCGCCCAGGGCGTGCGCCGCGAGGCCGAGACCGCCATGAAGTCGCAGATGGAGCGTTTCCTGCGCGACATGGACCTGGTGAAGCGCGAGGAATTCGACGCGGTGAAGGACCTCGCCGCGGCCGCCCGCGCCGAGAACGAGCGCCTCGCCGCCCGTGTCCTGCTGCTGGAGGCCGCCCTTCTGGCGCACACCCATCCCACGCCCGCCGGCCAGAGCGGCCCGGCCAGCCCGGCGGATTCCACGGTATCGGGAAACCCGGCCTGAACGGCGGCGAAACGTCTCGGCCTGCCGCACCGCAAAAAAGCCGTGGTGCCGGGCCAGACGGGATACAATCTGTCGTAGCGGGGAAATCTTTACCCGCGATATACTGATTTCGTGGCGATTCGGAGCCGGTTCGTCGTATCAGGCATACGACGGGGCGCAGCCTCGCCAGGAGGTCCGTCTTGGGGTATTCCCCGTCTTGGGGTATGACCCTGGTGGGCCTCCGCCCGGCACGCTGCGACGCATGTCACGTGGCCTCGTTCGCCAAATGGCCTGACACGCGCAGGTGCCGCGTTCGACCCTCTCCGCGTTCCTCACACCGCGAGGTCGAGGCCATGTCTCTCATCGACATCGAAGCCGATGCGCCGGCGAACCCCGTAGATCTTGTGGAGCAGCTCGCTGCCCTCAACGACTGGTCGTTCGAGCGTTCCGACGAGGACGAGATCACCCTCTCGCTCACCAGCCGCTGGACGGACTGCCACGTCTCGTTCCAGTGGATGGACGAGCTGGAATCCCTGCATCTCGCCTGCGCCTTCGACTTCAAGGTGCCCGACGGGCGCCGTGCCGAGGTGCTGAAGCTCCTCGCCCTCGTCAACGAGCAGATGTGGCTCGGCCATTTCGACATATGGTCGCAGGAAAACGTCATCATGTTCCGCTACGCGCTGGTGCTGGCGGGCGGTGCCACCGCCTCCGACCGGCAATGCGCGGCCATCCTGGACGCCGCCCTCGACGCGGTGGAGCGCTATTATCCCGCGTTCCAGTTCGTGGTCTGGGCCGGCAAGACCGCCAAGGAAGCCATGGACACCGCCCTGTTCGACACCGTGGGCGAGGCCTGATCCCGATGGCCGGCGCGGGTTTCCCGCCGGCCGTCGCCTGATCTTACGTACCGAAATCCACAACCATCCTGCTCCGGCGCATCGCGCCCCGCACGCACTCCGTGACGGGGTTCAATCGCGTGGGATCAATCCGCGTAGGGATTGTCCTTCTGCCGCAGCGTCAGGCGGATCGGCACGCCCGGCAGGTCGAACGCCTCGCGCAGGCCGTTGACCAGATAGCGGATATAGCTCTCCGGCACCGCATCGGCACGCGAGCAGAACAGCACGAAGGACGGCGGCCGCGCCTTGGGCTGGGTCATGTAGCGCAGCTTCACGCGCCGGCCCGATACCGCCGGCGGCGGATGATTGTCGGTCACCTGCTGCAGGAAGCGGTTCAGCGGATTGGTGGCGACGCGCTTGTTCCACACCTTGTGAGCGGCGGAGATGGCGCCCACCAGCTTGTCCAGCCCGTGCCCCATGAGCCCCGACACCGGCACGATGGGCACGCCCTTCACCTGCGGCAGCAGCCGGTCCACGTCCTCGCGCAGGCGGGTGGCGAGGCCGCCGCGGGCCACGAGGTCCGCCTTGTTGTAGCCGATGACGAGGGCCCGGCCCTCCCGCGCCACCAGATCGGCGATGCGCAGGTCCTGCTCCTCGAACGGATGGGTGGCGTCCACCAGCACCACCACCACCTCGGCGAACTTCATGGCGCGCAGGGCATCGGCGGCGGAGAGCTTTTCCAGCTTGTCCTCGATGCGCGCGCGCTTGCGCAGGCCGGCGGTGTCGAACACCTCCAGCCGGGTGCCGGCATAGGTGACTTCCACGGAGATGGAATCGCGGGTGATGCCGGCTTCGGGCCCGGTCAGCAGCCGATCCTCGCCGAGCAGACGGTTGATGAGGGTGGACTTGCCGGCATTGGGCCGGCCCAGCACCGCCACCTTGATGGGGCGGCGCGGCGTATCGTCGGCCTCCGCCTCGGGCCCGGCGCCGGCATCTTCCTCCTCGTCATCCTCGTGCTGCGGCCGGGTCTGCTCGGGCAGGGCGTCGCAGATGGCGTCGTAGAGGTCGGACAGGCCCTCCCCATGCTCGGCGGAAAACGGCACCGGCGTGCCGAGGCCGAGGGCGAACGCCTCCAGCGTGCCCGCCTCGCCGCCCCGCCCCTCGCTCTTGTTGGCGAGGAGAATGACCGGCTTGCCGCATTTGCGCACGAGATCGGCAAAGGCCCGGTCGGTGGGGGTGAGGCCGATGCGCGCGTCGATCATGAACACGATGGCATCGGCATGGCCGATGGCGGCCTCGGTCTGGGCCCGCATGCGGCCTTCGAGGCTCGCGGCGTCCGCCTCCTCGAGGCCGGCGGTGTCCACGATGCGGAAGGCGAGGTCGCCGAGCCGCGCATCGCCTTCCCGCCGGTCGCGGGTGACGCCGGGGCGATCGTCCACCAGCGCGAGCTTCTTGCCCACGAGGCGGTTGAAGAGGGTGGACTTGCCGACGTTCGGACGCCCGACGATGGCCAGGGAAAAGGTCATGAAATGGGCTCTTTGGCCAGGCGTGCGGAGGTCCGGCCGGTCAGGTCAAGGGGGTCAGCGTTGCTGCTGGCCGCCCTGGGGCGGCGGCGGAAGCTGGTCTACGGAGACGTTGGCATTGCTGGGCTGGCCGAGCGGCGTCGCATAGTCTACCCCCGGCACGCCGGTGGGGAATACCGGCTGGCGGGTGCCCGACAGGGGCTTCTTGGGCTGGTCGAAGGGGTTGAACTTGTCGAGGGCCTCGCACCCCGTGGCGACCAGCGCCAGGGAAAGCCCCAGCGCCAGCCTGAGCGACCTGAAAACGCGACTGTCTTTCGTCATCAGCTGGTCCTCATTGGGTGGCTGTGCCGCCGGGGGCGGCGGGGGCGGGCGCAGCGGATTCGGCCGCCGCCGCATCCGGCGCCGGAGCGGCACCGGCGGTGAGCCGGCGGATCAGCTCCGCGCGGGAGCGCACGCCGGCCGGGGTGTCACTGTCGGAGGTGATGCCGGTGGCGGTCCTGTTGGCGGCGCCGAGGTCGCCGGCCTTCAGCTCAGCCAGCGCCAGCGCCTCGCGGGCGGAATTGCGCAGCGGCCCGGTGCCGGCTGCGATGGCGGCCACCCGCTGCTTCACGTCGGCGAGGCTGGCCGTGTCCACAAGAATCAGTCCGGCGCGCAGCTGCGCCAGCTCGCGCACCAGCGACGGCAGGCGTGCGTCGGCGGCGATGGCATCGAAGGCGGCGACACCCGCCGCCTTGTCCCGCGCGGCCGCGGCGGCGGCGCCCCGGAACAGGGCCAGCGTGCGGTAGCCGGCCGGGCCGTCCTTGGCGATGGCGCCGAAGGCGGTCTCCGCCTCGGCGAACTTGCCCGCGTCGAACAGGCCCACGGCGGACTGGAAGGCGGCGCTCGCCGCCACCGCCTGCTGGTGCCGCCAGTATTTGTATCCGCTCCACCCGGCCGCCCCCACGACCACCAGCACCATGGCGGCAATGATGAGCCCGCCGAAGCGGTCCCACAGCTTGCGCAGGCGCTCGCGGCGGAGGTCTTCCTCGATCTCGTGAAAAATATCGGTCATGGGGTCCGCGACTTCGGGATGGGCCGGCGCGCCGGCAAAAGGGCGCGTAAAGTATCCATGCGGCTTCATCGTGGCAAACGCGGCGTTTTAGGGGCGTTCCGGCCTGCCGGGGCGTCCGGCCCCGCCGGAACCGGCACTGGAGAACGGAACCCGCGAACATGCGGGCTCCGATCATCCACGCCGAGCCGCGTTCCCCGCTTTCCCAAGGTCTTTCCCGGCCGCAAGGCGTGGATGCCCGGGACAAGCCCGGTCATGACGACGGCTCTTTTCCAGCGACATGGATAAGCCAGCCGGATTTTCCAAACCGTCTCGCACATGGTCGAGGAGCCAGAGGACGAGGCCCCCTCGCCGACCTCAAGACGCGGCAGGAGGAGTGCTTCTAGAGCGCGATCCGATCAGATTGAATCAATCTGATCGGTGAATCGCCCTCTAAATTCAAGAACGAGAACGCGTTGCCCGATCAGCTTGCGATGCAAGCTGATCGGCGCGTGCTCTAGAGCCTCAGCCGTCCTGCGGCGGCGTCCCGGTGGCGAAGCCCGCCCGCTTCAGCCGCATGACGGCAAGGTCCAGCGCGGACAGGAAGGCCGAGCGGTCGCGCGCCGCGAACGGCTTCGGCCCGCCGGTGACCGCTCCGGCCGAGCGCAAATCCTCCATCAGGTTGCGGGTGGCGAGGGCCATGCCGATGGAATCGCGGGTGAAAGGCCGCCCGTTCGGCGCGATCACGTCGGCCCCGGCGGCGACGCAGCGCGCGGCGAGCGGCACGTCCGTGGTCACCACCACATCGCCGCGGATGACCCGACCGGCGATGAAATCGTCCGCCGCGTCCGGCCCCGCCGGCACGGTCACCCGCTCCACCAGCGGGTGGCGCGGCACCGCGATGGGCATGTTCGCGACCACGAAGACCTTCAGGCTGTGGCGGAAGGCGACCTTGTAAGCCTCCTCCTTCACCGGGCAGGCGTCGGCGTCGATATAAAGGGCTATGGGCGCCTCCCGCATGGCGGGCGGACCGGGGGCAGGGCTCATGCGTCAGGCGGCCGGGGCTGCCGGCGCGCCCTCGGCGGACGCGGCCTCGGGCGCCCCATCCCGGGCCGGCGCGGCCGAGGCCCGGCGCTTGCGCCACGGGATGGCGATATAGGCGATATCGTCCAGCATGCAGAGCAGCTTGCCGCCGGTCTGAAGCTCGCGGTCGAGGGCGGCCATGGTGCGCGCGAGGCCGGGATCCTCGTCATCCAGCCACACGTCGAGCACGCGCGCGAACAGCACGGCGAGGCCCTTCGCCCACAGGCTGCCGGCAAGGCCGGCGCAGTCGATGCCCGCCGACGCCAGCATCCAGCGCTGGGAGGCTTCCGACAGGCGCAGCAGATGAAGCGCCAGCACCGGATCGCGCCGGGCGGAACCGCGCAGCGAGCGCACCGCCTCCTTGTGCGGCTCCAGCGCGTCGAGGCGGCGCATCAGCACCTCGAACAGGCGCTCTTTGGGTCCCTCCCCCGCGAAATCCTCCGCATCCGGGCCGCCTTCCGCCAGCACGTGCCGGTCGGTGGCGCGGAAGAAGGCGGCGAGCAGATCCCATGTCGAGGCGAAGGACGCCCGCATCTCGGCGAGCGACACGCCGCAGCGCTCCGCCACGTCGCCGAGGGCGATGCGCGCGAACGGCCGCTCCGCCACGAGGGCGAGGAAGCTGCGCAGGCAGGCGTCGCGGGTGGTCTCGGAGGTCATGCTTTCTCCTCGCGCAATGGGGAACGGCGCGCCTTAGAGCCGGACCCGATCAGATCGAACCAATCCGATCGGTGAATCCGTCTCTAAACCTCAAGAAAGAGAACGCGTTATCCAATCAGATTGCTCTGCAATCTGATCGGCGCGCGCTCTAGCCCGCCAATTCTTTGCCCCTTCTGGTGGCGGCGGCAACCGCTTCCACCATCAGCGGGCCGAAGCCGGCGGTCTCGTTCATCAGAACGCCAAGGGCCGCTGCCGTGGTGCCGCCCGGGGAGGTGACGTTCTGGCGCAGGGTGGCGGCGGGCAGGTCCGACTGGTCCAAGAGCGCGCCGGCCCCGGCCACCGTGGCGCGGGCGATGCGGGCGGCAAGCTCCGGCGGCAGGCCGGCGGCGGCCCCCGCCTCAGCCATCACCTCCGCCAGCAGGAAAGCATAGGCCGGGCCGGAGCCCGAAACCGCGGTGGCGGCATCCATCAGCCCCTCGTCGCCGATCCACTCCACGATGCCGATGGCGCCGAGCAAAGCGGTGGCGAGGTCGCGCTGGGCCGACGACACGTTCGGCCCGGGCACGCAGACGCTCACCCCCCGCCCGATGGCGGCCGGGGTGTTGGGGATGGAGCGGACGATGGCCGCGCCCGCCCCGAAGATGCCAGACATGAAGGCGAGCGTGCGCCCGGCCATGATGGAGACGACGAGGGTGCCCGGCCCCACCAGCGGCGAAAGCTGCGGCAGCGCGTCGGGCGCCACCTGCGGCTTCACCGCCAGCAGCAGCACGCAGGGCGCCGGAATGTCCGCGAGGGCGGGGTTGACGGCGACGCCCCGCGCGGCGAGGGCCGCGGCGGCCTCGGCCGGGATGTTCGGATCGAGCACCACGGCCTTGTCGGCGGGCAGGCCCAGCTTGAGCCAGCCCTCCAGCATGGCCCCGCCCATCTTGCCGGCGCCCAGCAGCACCACGGGACCGGACAGGGATTTCAGCACGCTCTCGCTCATTTCCGCCTCGTTGGACCGGCGCGCGGAGGCGCCATCTACCCGGCCGCTTATACAGCCGTCGGGGAAGAAGGCGCGAGGGGACCGGCGAACAGTGCCGCCACGGCTCACCCCGCGAGCTGCGCGATCACCGCATTGAGCACCGGGAAGCCGGCGGGCGTCACCGCCAACCGATCTCCGCTGCGGGTCACGAAACCCGCCGCCGACAGCGCGGCGATGCGCGCCGCGTCCACCCGGCCGCCGAGACGGGCGTGGCGGGCGAGGTCCACGCCCTCCTTGAGGCGCAGGCCCATGAGCAGCATCTCGTCGGCCTGCTCCGCCACGGTGAGGGCCTCGTCGGAGACGATGGCGTGCCCCGCCGCCTCCACCCGCGCCAGCCACTCTTCCGGCGCACGCTCGGTGAAGGTGGCGCGGCGCGCGCCGTCCACCGCCAGCCGGCCATGGGCGCCGGCACCAATGCCGGCATAGGTGCCGTAGCGCCAATAGATCAGATTGTGCCGCGCCTCCGCACCCGGACGGGCGTGGTTGGAGACCTCGTAGGCGGGAAGGCCGGCCTGCGCCGTCACCTCCTGCGTCACGTCCCACAAAGCGCGGGACATGTCGTCGTCGGGCAGGATGAGCTTGCCGGCGCCGTACAGCCGCTCGAACGGCGTGCCGGGCTCGATGGTGAGCTGGTAGAGCGAGAGATGCTCGCAGCCTTCGGCCAAAGCGCGCCTCAGCTCCGCCGCCCAGCCCTCCGGGGTCTGACGGGGCCGGGCATAGATGAGATCGAAGGAGACGCGGCTGAAGGCCCGGCGCGCAATGGCCACCGCCGCCAGGGCCTCGGCCACCGAATGCATGCGGCCGAGGCCCTGGAGGTCGGTGTCGTCCAGTGCCTGCACCCCCAGCGACACCCGGTTGACCCCCGCCGCGCCGTAGCCGGCGAATCGCTCCGCCTCCACCGAGGTGGGGTTGGCCTCCAGCGTCACCTCGGCATCGGCGGTGAGCGGCCAGGCGTCGTCGATGGCCTTGAGGATGGCGGCGACGGTGGCCGGCGCCATGAGCGAGGGGGTGCCGCCGCCGAAGAACACCGTCTGCGCCCGCCTCGGGCCGGACAGGGCGCGCATGTGCGCGATCTCGCGCCGGAAGGCGGCGATGAAGCGCGCTTCGTCCGGCGGGGCGTGCCGCACATGGCTGTTGAAGTCGCAATAGGGGCACTTGGCCTTGCAGAACGGCCAGTGGACATAGACACCGAAGCCGGCGGCGTCGGGCATGTGGGCACCCTCTCCCGCTTGCGGGGGAGGGTGCGCGCCGCGCCGATGGGTGCAAGCCGGCTCCGGTTTCACCCTCACCCCTCCAGGCAGGCCTGAGACAGCTTCAGGAAGGCCCGCGCCCGGTGGGAGAGGCCGAAGCCCCTGGGCGGCATGGAATGCTTCTCGTCCGCCGTCATCTCCGCGAAGGTCCTGGTGTAGTCCTCGGGGACGAACATGGGGTCGTAGCCGAAGCCCTTGGCCCCGCGCGGCGGCCACACCAGGGTGCCCTCAACCACGCCCTCGAACTCCTCCACATGCCCATCCGGCCACGCGAGGCACAAGGCGGAGACGAAGCGGGCTCGACGCTGCTCGGGAGCGACGGCGCCCACCTTCTCCAGCTCGGCCTGCACCTTCTCCATGGCCATCTCGAAATCCCGATCCGGCCCCGCCCAGCGCGCGGTATGGATGCCCGGCGCCCCGCCCAGCGCATTGATCACCAGGCCGGAATCGTCGGCGAAGGCCGGCAGCTGGGCCGCGCTCGCGGCCGCCTGCGCCTTCAGTCGGGCATTGCCGGAGAAGGTCTCTTCCGTCTCCTCCGGCTCGGTGAGGCCCAGTTCCCCGGCCGCGACCGCCTCCACCCCGTGGGGGGCGAGCAGCATGCGCATCTCGATCAGCTTGCCGGGATTGTGGGTGGCCACCACCAAGCGGCCCTTCAGGATCCGATGGGCCATCAGCCCACCGCCAGCTTCTGTAACCCCACCAGCTTCTCCACGCCCGAGCGGGCGAGGGAGAGCAGCCCCAACAGCTCGTCCTGCGAGAACGGGGTCTTTTCCGCGGTACCCTGGATCTCCACGATGCCACCGGTGCCGGTCATGACGAAATTGGCGTCGGTCTCGGCCACCGAATCCTCGGCATAGTCGAGGTCGAGCACGGGGACGCCCTCATAGATGCCGCAGGACACCGCCGCCACGTGGTCCTTGAGCGGCATCTCCTTGATCATGGAGCGCTGGCGCATCCAGCTCAGGCAGTCATAAAGCGCGATCCAGGCGCCGGTGATGGCGGCGGTGCGGGTGCCGCCGTCGGCCTGCAGCACGTCGCAGTCGAGGGTGATCTGCTTCTCGCCCAGGGCCACGAGGTCGGTGACCGAGCGCAGGGAGCGGCCGATGAGACGCTGGATCTCCTGGGTGCGGCCGGACTGCTTGCCGGTGGTGGATTCGCGCCGCGTGCGATCGTGGGTGGCGCGGGGCAGCATGGAATATTCCGCCGTCACCCAGCCACGGCCCTGGCCCTTGAGCCACGGCGGCAGGCGCTCCTCCAGCGTGGCGGAGACGAGCACATGGGTGTCGCCGAACTTCACGAGGCAGGAGCCTTCCGCGTGGCGCATCACGCCCCGTTCAAAGGAAACCGCGCGCATCTCGTCGGCGGCGCGCTTGCTGGGGCGCATGGGACTTACCTCTTGTCTGGTCATCGGGCGCCCCTTTTAGAGCGGGCGGCGGCGCGAGGGAAGCAAAGCCGGCCGGCGACGCGCGACGGCGCTTGAACAGGCCCCCCCTCATGGACACATAATGCCCGCGACGGCGGCGAATGTGTCGCCGGGCCTGTTGTGGAAGGCGTGACCCAAGGAAGGCGTGACACACGTGGCGCTCGATCCGTTCCTGCCCCTGTCGTCCGGCGGCCTCGCGCAGATCGACCAGCGCGCGCGGGAGATCTTCCGCCAGATCGTGGAAAGCTACCTGGCTACCGGCGAACCGATGGGCTCGCGCAACATCTCGCGCCTCATCCCCATGACCCTGTCGCCGGCCTCGGTTCGCAACGTGATGGCCGACCTGGAGACCGCCGGTCTCATCTACGCCCCCCACACCAGCGCCGGACGCCTGCCCACCGAGCGCGGCCTGCGCTTCTTCGTGGACGCGCTGATGGAAATCGGCGACGTGAACGAGCGCGACCGGACCAATATCGAGACCCAGGTGCTGGCGGCCGCCAAGACCACCACGGTGGAAGGCGTGCTGCAGGAGGCGTCCGCCCTGCTCTCGGGCCTCGCCCGGGGCGCCGGCGTGGTCACCGCCACCAAGACCGACCCGCGCCTCAAGCATGTGGAATTCGTGCCGCTGGAGCCGGGCCGCGCCCTCGTCATCCTCGTGTCCGAGGACGGGCAGGTGGAGAACCGCGTGCTGGCGCTGCCGCCAGGCCTGCCGGTCTCGGCCCTCACCGAGGCGACCAACTTCCTCAACGCCCACATCCGCGGCCGCACCCTGGCCGAGGCCCGCGGCGAGATGGAGACCCTGCTCGCCGAACTGCGGCTCGATCTCGACGCCCTCACCGCGCGGGTGGTGGAAGCGGGGCTCGCCTCCTGGTCCGGCGAGGAGGCGGGCGACCGCAAGCTCATCGTGCGCGGGCAGGCCAAGCTCCTGGAGGACCTGCGGGCACTGGAAGACCTGGAGCGCATCCGCCTCCTGTTCGACGACCTGGAGACCAAGCGCGAGGTGGTGGACCTCCTCGGCCGGGCGGAGGAGGCGCAGGCGCTGCGCATCTTCATCGGCTCGGAGAACCGGCTGTTTTCCCTCTCCGGCTCCTCCACCATCGTCGCGCCCTATCGCGACGGGCAGGGGCGCGTGGTGGGCGTGCTCGGCGTCATCGGCCCCACGCGGCTGAATTACGGGCGCATCGTGCCCATGGTGGACTTCACCGCCCGCCTGGTGAGCCGCGTGCTCGGCGCGCCCGGCGTGGACGCCGCCTGAGCGGACCGGTCCCGGATGCCCGCATCTTCGGGGGGCGGCGCCACGCCGGTTCTCGCGCAGTCTTGATTTTTCGCGCCATGGCCCCGATATGCGCGGGGACATTTGGCCTTTGCCCCCATGCGGGGCGAAATCTCAAGGCAGGGGAAGAAACCGGATGAGCGAGCAGAAGCGCGCGCCCGAGACCGGCGGCGACGCAAGCGAAAACGGTGCGAACAAGGGCATCAATGAAGCGACCGCCGAGGCGGAAGCCCTCGCCACCGCCGATCAGGAAATCGCCGGCGACCTCGCCGGGGAAAGGCAGCGCCTCGAAGCCGAGGTCGCGAGCATGAAGGACAAGTTCCTGCGTGCCTTCGCGGAAGCCGAGAACATCCGCCGCCGCGCCGAGAAGGAGGTGGCGGACGCCAGGACCTATGGCATCGCCTCCTTCGCCCGCGACGTGCTGAACGTGGCCGACGACCTTGCCCGCGCCCTCGGCTCGCTGGACGAGACCGCAAAGGCGGCCGCCGACGGCCCGTTCAAATCGCTGATCGAGGGCCTGGAGCTGACCGAGCGCGGCCTGGTCAAGGCGCTGGAGAAGCACGGCATCCGCAAGATCGAGCCGAAGGGCGAGAAGTTCGACCCCAATCTGCATCAGGCCATGTTCGAGGTCCCCGACCCGAGCGTGCCCACCGGCACGGTGGTCCAGGTGGTGCAGGCCGGCTTCGTCATCGGCGAGCGTGTGCTGCGCCCGGCCATGGTGGGCGTCGCCCGCGGCGGCCCCAAGGCCGAGGCCGCGCCGGGCGCGGACAAGGAAGCCGGGGCGGCCTGATCGCCCCGGAGGTCCGGGCTAACCTCGTTATGGAGTGACGCCGTCCGGACTGCCGCGGCGACAGTCAGACCCGGCCGGAGGCTGTCTCCGGGCGGAGCAGGGTGGCGTCCGGCGTGGCGCCACCGGACAGCAATTCGCACAAGGCATCGGCGATCACGCGGCTGGTATAGGGCTTGGCCACGCGGGGCGCGTCGGCGAATTCCGCCGGCATGCGCACGCTGCCCGTATAGCCGGAGCAGAAGAGGAAGGGGATGCCCCGGTCCGCCAGGATCGTGGCGGCGGGATAGACCGCCTCCCCCGCGAGGTTCACGTCGAGGATGGCGGCATCGACCTTTTCATGGGCCGCCGCGGCCATGGCGGCCGACAGGCTCGCGATCGGGCCGACCACGGTGCAGCCGAGCGACCTCAGATTGTCTTCCAGCCCTAAGGCCACGAGGAACTCGTCCTCCACGACGAGAACCCGCTTTCCCGAAAAGATCATCGCGACACGCCCTGGCTGACACCGGCTTTCCGCGACAACGGACGAGCGTACCGGAAAGTTCCATTGCTTCCGCAGGATACTGCGGCTGCGAAGCTGCACCGCAAGACGGCGGGACGCGCCTTGGCCCGTCCCGCCCGTCCGGGTCAGTCCTTCGCGCGCTCCACGTAGGAGGCGTCGGCGGTCATGATGACCACGCGGGTGCCCGCCGAAATGTGGGGGGGCACCATGGTGCGCACGCCGTTGGACAGCATGGCCGGCTTGTAGGAGGAGGAGGCGGTCTGGCCCTTCACGGTGGGCTCGGTGTCCACGATCTCCAGCGTCACGCGGGCCGGCAGCTCGATGGCGATCGGAACCCCGTTATGGGTGGAGAGCATGCATTCCATGCCTTCCTGCAGATAGACCGCGGAATCGCCCATGACATCCTTGGTCACGATCACCTGATCGAAATTCTCAGGGTTCATGAAGGTGTAGCCGTCCGAATCCTCGTAGAGGAAGGTATGCGGGCGGTCTTCCACGAAGGCGCGCTCCACCTGCTCGGTGGTGCGATAGCGCTCGGAGATCTTCACACCGTCGGAGATGCGGCGCATGTCGAGCTGCGTGACCGGCGTGCCCTTGCCGGGATGGATGTTCTCGGCGGTGAGCACCACGTAGAGCTTGTCGTCGATATCGACCACGTTGCCTTTGCGCAGAGAGCTGGCGATGACCTTGACCACGTCGCGTGTTCCTCAAACTGTGTGCGGCGGCGTGCCGCTCCTGATCCGTCGGCGCGCAACATAGCGATCTTGGCGTCGAACGCCAGTCTTGTGCCCCGCCTTTCTGCCTCCCGCCCCTGCCGCGACAAGGATTTCTCGCCCCATGGCGGTATCACCAGCCTCCCAAAGCCCCGGCCCCAGCCCGTGGTGGAGCCCGTCGGTCCATGCGGACAGGCGGCCGTTCCTGCTGGCGCGCGGGCGGATCTCGGCCGCGATCCGCGTCATGCTCGAGGAAGACGGCTTCATCGAGGTGGAGACGCCGGCGCTCCAGGTCTCCCCGGGCAACGAGGCGCACCTGCACGCCTTCGCCACCGACCTCGTCGCCCCGGACGGGACACGGCATCGGCTCTATCTGCGCACCTCGCCGGAATTCGCCGCCAAGAAGCTGCTGGCGGCCGGGGAGGAGCGGATCTTCGAGTTCGCCCGCGTCTTCCGCAACCGCGAGCGGGGCATGGCCCACCATCCCGAATTCACCATGCTCGAATGGTACCGCGCCGGCGCGCCCTATATCCGGCTGATGGACGACTGCGCCCGCATCCTCGCTTGCGCCGCCGCGGCGGGCGGGGTCACCGCCTTCGCCTGGCGCGGGCGCTCCTGCGATCCCTTCGCCGCGCCGGAGCGCCTGACGCTGGAGGAGGCGTTCCAACGCCATGCGGGTATCGCCCTCGCCGGCGTCCTGCCCGGCCCGGGCGAACGGCCCGACCCGAAGCCGTTCGCCGAGGTGGCGGCGGCCCGCGGCATCCGCACCGCGCCGGACGACACCTGGGCCGACATCTTCTCGCGGGTGCTGGTGGAGAAGATCGAGCCGGAACTGGGGGTGGGCCGCCCCACCCTGCTCTGCGACTATCCGGTGAGCGAGGCCGCGCTGGCCCGGCCGAAGCCCGAAGACCCGCGCTTCGCCGAGCGGTTCGAGCTCTATGCCTGCGGGCTGGAACTGGCCAACGGGTTCGGCGAGCTCACCGATGCGGTCGAGCAGCGCCGCCGCTTCGAGGAGGAGATGGACGAGAAGGAGCGGCTCTACGGCGAGCGCTATCCACTGGACGCCGACTTCCTCGCCGCCCTCGCCGCCATGCCGGCCGCGAGCGGCTGCGCGCTGGGCTTCGACCGCCTCGCGGTGCTGGCGAGCGGGGCCCGGCGCATCGAGGATGTGCTGTGGGCGCCGGTCGGCTGATCTCGAACTCAGCTGATCTCGAACAGGGTCGAGAAGCCTGAAATATCGAACACTTCCCGGATCTGCGGCTGCAGCGACGACAAGGTCAGCTTGCGCTTGGCCGAGCGCATGGCCTTGCCCGCGACCAGCAGCGCCCTGAGCCCGGAGGAGGAGACGTAGTCCACGCCCGCGAGGTTGACGAGCAACCCGCCATCCGTCGTGGACACCACTTCCATGAGGCTTGCCTCGAACGGCTTGGCGTTGGGCGTATCCAGCCGCCCGGCCACCTTCAGGACCACGTCGGACCCGACCTGCTCACGTTCGATGTGCATCGGCCTCTTCTCGCTTGCGCGCCTCACCGGGGGCGGCGGTAGCCATCGGCTTAACCTCATTCGCAGGCGCACGCAACGCCACTGCGGTGCGCCGCACCAGCCAGACGCCGCGCTCGAACAGGCTGGTGGCGAGCAGGAGCTGGCGCGCATCCTCCCCGGTGCCCAGCGCCGAGGCCGCGAGATGGCGGCGGATCCGGCTCAGCAGGTCGCTGCGATCCGCCGTGAGGGTGATGATGAGGTCGAGATCCTCCGCATCGCCATCGGTGGCGTCGGCCAGCGACAGGATGATGGTGCGCAGGGATTCGGAGAGGTTGAAGGCGAGCGGGGGCACCTCGTCGAAGCCTTCCACCACCTCGGTGAAGGCGTGGAGCGTGTCCTGCAGGGTGCGCACGGTCTCCGTCAGCGCCTGCAGGTGCAGCGCCTGCGGCAGGCTGGCCCGCGGTATACCGCGGGCGATGAGGTCGGCCAGGAACTGGTCGATGGCCACGCCGATGGCATTGGCGCCCCGCCACAGGGCAAGGCGCTCCGCCGGCCCGCCCTGGTCCTGCTGGTCGAGGTCCGGCAGCAGCGTGGGCAGCAGCTTGACCAGCCGCATGGTCTCCTGCTCGGCCAGGTCGAGGGCGGTGGCCCAGTCGCCGAGCGCGCGCTCGTGGATGAAGCGCGGCTTGGAGGCGCCGTCCTCCACGGTGGGCGGGCTCAGCGCCGCGGCGATCGACTCGGTCGTCCGCCGGGCGAGGGAGACCGGCACCGCCCCGGCCACCTGCAGGGCGAGGAACAGCAGGGAGAGCGCGGCCGAGGGCTGGCCGCCCCCCAGCTGGCCGAGCGCCGCCACCGGGTCCGCACCGAGCCAGGCCGCGACGGGAAAGGCCGCCCCGACGAGGAGGCAGCCCACCGCCTTCACCAGCACATGGACGTAGCACAGCTGCCGTCCGGTCCCCTCCAGCTCGCCGGCGGACAGCACGGCGGACAGGCCGGAGCCCAGATTGGCGCCCATCACGATGACGATGGCATCGTCGAGGCCGAGCACGTTCGCCTGCATCAGCCCCACCACGAGAATGGTGGGCGTGGACGAGGACTGGCTGACGGCGGCCGCCGCCAGCCCCAGGAGGAAGCCGACCCAGGGCGCGATGCCGTGGTCCAGCAGGGCGGCGAGGGCGGTCACGTCGAGCCCCCGCGGCCCCTGCTTGATGTAGTCGAGGCCGAGCAGCACCAAAGCGAGCCCGAGAGCGACCGCCATCCACTCCTTCAGCGCCGGGCGGCGGTCGAGCTTGAACTGGAAGCCGAAGCCCACCAGCGCCACGAGGTAGAGGACGAGGAGGCGGAAATCGATGGCGGCCACGAAGACGAGGGCCGCGGTGCCCACATTGCCGCCGGCCACGATGGGGATGGCATCGCGCGTGCCGAGCACGCCGCCCCGCACCAGATTGCCGCTGATGACCGCCACCGCATTGGACGACTGGGTGGCCGCCCCGGCCAGCGCGCCGCAGGCCAGTCCTGCGAGCGGGGAACGCGTGGCGGTCCGCAGCAGGTGCCGCACCCGCCGGCCGGTGGCCTGCTGCAGGTGCGTCGACATCATCTTCAGCCCCACGAAGAGCAGGCCGAGCCCGGCGAGAATTTGCGCAATGATCGCCATGGCTGCTCCGCAGCGTCCTCAGTCCGGATAGGGGGATGACCTTCAAGTCTAGCGCCGGTCTGTATCATTATGACGACGACAGATCGCCACCGGCCCCGGAGACGTCCAAGGGACGGCCAAGGGACGGCCAGGGGACGCCGGGTCAAGGCGCGGGTCCGGCGCCGGGCGGCTCAGTCGGGCCGGCCGGCGACGAGGGTCAGGTGGTTCTCCCCGCCTTCGCGGGCATAGGCGAGGGATTCCAGGAAATTGCGCATGAGCTGGATGCCGTGCCCGCCGATCCGGGCGTCCTCGATGGAGGCGGGCACTTCCGGCTCGGCGATGGTCGTCGGGTCGAACGGCACGCCGTTGTCAATCAGGCGCACGGCGATGCGCCCCTCCGGCAGGCGATGGCACTCGATGCGGATGCGCGGGACGGCGTCGCTGTCCCGGAAGCCGTAGGAGACCACATTGGTCAGCGCCTCTTCCAGCGACAGCTCCAGCGCGAATCGGGTGGCCTGCGGCCAGGCCTCGGCCTCGGCCAGGGCGCCGAGCCAGCCCGTCGCCTTGGTGATGTCATCAATGCGCGCCTGCACGTCGAGGCAGGAGATGAGGCTTGAGGCTGTCGGCGCGGGCATGGCCGGCCGTCACGTGCCGCTGGCGGCGCCGGCCGCGGCGAGCGCCTCGTCCCGCGTGGCGTGGATGGCAACCAGCTGGTCCACGCCGGTCGTCACCAGCACTTTCTCCACCTGGGGGTCGCAGGCAAACAGATGCATCGCCCCGCCCTTGCGCCGCAGCCCCTTGGCGCCCGCCAGCAGGAGCCGGATGCCGATGGAGGCCATGAACGGGGTGCGGGACAGGTCCACCAGCAGCAGCGCGGCCTCGTCGCAGGCCGCTTTGAACTGGGGTTCCACCTGGGCGGCGCCGGCAATGTCGAGACGCCCGTCAAGGCTGACGAGGACGAGGCCCGGGCCGAGCGGCTTACTCTCGATCTTCATGCGCGCGTGTCTCTGTACGATGCGGACCGGCCGGCGCGGACCACGAGCGTGGTCCGGCGGCGGCAGTGTAATGAAGACGACGGCGGGCGGAAACTCCGGCGGCCGTCGTCCGGGTCGCGGCCCCGCGGTCGCCCGGTCAGGCCGGCCTGGGCCGCGCGAACAGGACGCCGGCGGCGCCGCATTCGAGCCGGCTGCGCTCATAGCCGTGCCAGCCATCGGCGAACAGCGCCTTCTGCCGGGGCATGTCCAGCGGATCGACGAGAATGGCCTCGCCCGGGTCGTAGGTGGTGCCGTCGCGCACCAGCACGTAGCGGGCATAGCCGCCGAAGAAGAGCTGGATGTCGTGGATGGGGAAGCCCTCGGCGAGCAGGCTCGACCAGCTCGGCGTGTTCACCGGCGCGGCGGTGGAGAACAGCACCATGTCGGCCGGCGCCGCCTGGACCCGCGCCGCGATCATCACCCGCTGGAGCCCGCGCCCGCGATAGGCGGGGTGCACCGAGGCGCCGGCCAGCCGGCCCACCTTCGCTTCCGGCGGAAGGCCGAGCAGGCGGTGCGGCCCGTCCTTCGGGGTATGGTCGTGCTGGAGAATGCCGTAGGCGACCAGCAGAGCCCCGTCATAGAGCCCGACCGTCCAGCCGCGCCCGCCCAGGATGCCCTCGAAATACGAGCGGTTTTCCGGCTTCACCACCTCCGGCCGCACCAGGGGGCCGATGGCGAGATGGTGGAGCGCGTCGACCGCATCGAGATCGTCCGGCCCGAGCTCGCGGGAGGTGAGCGGTTCGTTCAGCGCGAACTCGCGGAGGGCATTCATCAGGTGATCACTTCCGCATAGTTGAGCATGGCGATAGGGGGATACACCCCGAGCTGCTTGGCAATGTTCATGTTGATGATGAGCGCGAAGCGCCGCAGCGTCTCTATGGGAATATTCCGAGGGGGCACGCGCTGCACCAGGATCTCCACAGCCTTGGACGCGGCCAGCTGGCCCACCGAGTAATACCGGCTGACCAGGCCCACCAGGCCGAGCCCCTCGCGCAGGAAGAATTCGGTGGCGCCGAAGGTGGGCAGGCCCGCGCTGAGCGCCGCCGGCCCCACCCGGTCGAAGATGGTGGCGAGGAACGTATCCGCCGGCAGATAGAGCCATTCGGCGCCCTGCGCCTTCAGGTTGCGCACGAAATCCTCCACGCCCTCGCCGGTGGGGCGGTTGCCCACCATGGTGAGGGGCTGGGCGATGACGCTGGCGTCGATGCCGGCGCAGAAGGCCTGCATCTCCTCGATGATGGCCACCGAGTTGCGCTCGTTGGGCGAGTAGATGACGCCCACCTTGCGGAACGCCTTGTAGCTCTGCATGGCGCGCATCTGCACGTCGGTGGGCACCACGTGCACCGCGCCGGTGACGTTGCGTCCGGAGGAGGCGAGCGAGGGCGCGATCTTCACCTGCACCGGCGCCGCCACCAGCGCGAACACCACCGGGATGTCGTGCACGAAGGGCGCGTCGGGCGGGGCGTCGTAGGGCCCGGCGACGGCGAGGGTGTTGGGCGTGCCGTAGGTGTAGATGAGGTCCGGCTTGAAGCCGGGCAGCGCCTCCGCGAGGATGGGCTTCACCCGGCTCGCATCGCGTTCCACGTCGCGGGTGAGGAACTCCACCTTGATCTCGTTGGCGGCGAAATAATCGCGGAAGCCGCGCTCCACGTCGGTGTCGCCCCGGAAGGTGAGCATCAGGATGCGGAAGGGCCGGCCCTGCGCCGCGCCGGCGCCGGGGGCGGCCGGCCCCGCGGGAGCCGGCTGGCCGTGGGCGCCGGGCAATCGGCCCGCGAGCCCTGCGGCGCCGGCGCCGAGGCCCAGGGCGAGGAGGGAGCGACGGTCCATCAGGCGGAGCTTCCTTCCGATGCGGCCGCAGACGAGGCGCGGCGGGGAGATTGCTTCATTCTGAGTTCCGATAGCGCAAACAGGGCCGCTCCCGCTACTGCCACGGTGCCGATGAGCGCCGTTGCCAGGGCAAATCCCACGGATGCCATGAGAAATCCGGCGCTTGCCGGGCCCGCGGCGTTGCCGCTGCGCTCCACCAGGCGGAACAGGCCAAGAACACCGGCCGCCCGGCCGCCGCCCAGCGCCGCAGCCGTGTCCGCCACCAGCGCCGACTGGGAGGCGATGGACATGGCCTGTCCGTAGCCCAGCGCCACCAGCGCCACCACGATGAAGGCGATGGAGGGATTGAGCACCATGGCCATGGCGCCGAGCCCGGACACCAGCGCCCCCGCCACCACGAAGCCGCCGCGGGCGTCGAACCGGTCGGCCATGGCGGCGAAGAAGGGCACCGCCAGCACCATGATGACGGGATAGATCATCTGGAACCGGCCGATGGCGGCGGAGGAATAGCCGAGGCGCTGCAACTCCAGCGGCACCAGCAGGAAGCACAGGGCCGCGAACAGGAACTTGGCCGGGAAGGCACAGCCGAACAGCAGCGCCATCAACCCCGGCGCCCGCGCCGCGTCCTTGAGGTCGGACAGGCCGACGCCCGCCGCCGCGCCGGCGCGCCAGGCCGTCTTCGGCAGCGTCAGGAACGCCACCACGAGCGCCACCAGGGCAAGGCCGGCAGAGGCGGTGAAGGCGGCGGGCGCCCCGAGCCGGTCGGCGATGACGCCGCCGATGGGCGGCCCGCACAGGCTCGCCACCATGATCGCCCGCACGAACACCGCGAGCGCCGCGCTGCGCGCCGCCCCCGCGGAAAAGTCCACCACATGGCCCTGCGAGGAGACGAAGACGAGGGCATAGCCCACCGCCGTCCCGACCCGCGCGGCCACGAACAGGGCGTAGGACGGGCTCACCGCCGAAAGCGCGTAGCCCATGGCCGCCAGCATCGCGCCGATGACGAATCCCCGCCGCCGGCCGAGCCGCTCGGAGAGGCCCGCGAACGGCACCTGGCACAGGGCCACCACGGCCATGAAGGCGACGATGGGCAGGCTCGCCGCGAGGTCCGGCGACAACGAGCCGCCTGCGGCGGCGACCGACTGGGCGAATCGCGGCAGGAACGGCCGCGTCAGCTCCTCCGCCAGCATGAACAGGAACAAAGCGGGGCGCACCGCGACGGCCGCCTCGCTTTCCGCCGCCTGCACCCGCCCGAGGCCGGTCCGTGTCTCGAGGTCGGCGAGGCGCGAGAGCGCGGTGGCGTCGCCCCGCGCTTCCGCCGCCGCCCGGATCGCCGCGTGGCGCTCGGCGAGGGCGCCGACATGACGGTCGATGGGGGAGACGAGAGCGCCCGCGGCGCCGGGGGAGCCCTCGTGCCGCGCCAGCACGCCCCGCCCGAGGGCCTTCAGGCGCCGCTCCACGGCCATCAGCGCGCCGATGCCGCGCGAGCCCACCACCAGCGCCACCAGTTCCAGCGCCACCAGCAGCGAGACGATGCCGATGAAGGCCACGTCCACCAGCACCGCGCCGACCTGGGCCGTGACCGCCGTGGGATCCACCAGGACGAGGACGTCGCCGAGCCGCCTCCCGGACGGGTCCGGCACCGGAATGCGGGCCTGCGGCGCCGCAGCGAAGGCGGAGGCGTCCCCCGCGCGGGCCAGTTCCGCGCCTCCCGCCGAGACCAGGCTGATCTGCGCGAACTCCGGATTGGCGGCGCGCAGGCTCTCGAAATAGTCGCCTACCCCCTCCAGCCGGTCGAACGGGACGCCCACCGCCCCGGCGCGCCCTATGAGGTCCGCCGCGGAGCGGGCGACCGTGTTGGCCTTGGCCAGGATCTCGGGAGCGATGGTGCGCTGCGCCGCCTGCTCGGCCCCCCAGCCGATGAAGGCGAGGGCCGAGCACAGGATGAGCACGATGGCGACGGTGATGCCGCCGCGCAGCCCGATCATGCCCGCCTCCGCGATTCGCCCGGCCGGGGCGCCGCCCCGGCCGCCGACGCCCTGCCGGATGTCGGCTTGCCGGGCGGGAACCCGCGCGCCGCCTCCCGGTGGACGCTCTCGGCCGCGGCGAGAGCGGCCCGCGCCGCCGGCGGCCAGGCGCCGGGGTCCGCCGCGCGCCGGGCCGCCCGGCGCAGCAGGGCGGCCAGCAGCAGCCCGATGACGATGGTGGCGGCGCCCGCCCCGATCAGCGCCGGCAGGGCGATCACCTTGAGATCGTCGCCGAGCGCCGCCGCGCCGGCCGCGAGAATCTGCGGATCGTAGCGCACCACCACGTGCCCGATGACCTCGTTGAGATCGTTGCGCACCGGCCGGGTGAGGCCGCGCCCGCCGTCCTGCGCCTCGGCGAGGCCGAGCCGCGCCGGATCGCTGGAGAACAGGACGATGCCGCGCTCGTCGGCCAGATCCATGGAGCGGATGGCGGGCTCCACCCGCGCCTCCCGGTCGAGCAGGCTCGTCAGCGTGCCCTGTGCCGGCAGGGCAATGCCCAGCGAGGCGGCCTGCTCGGCCACGTCGGCGACACGCTCGGCGGCGATGCCGAATCGCGCCTCGATCACCGAACGGTGGGCGTTGAGCAGGGTGACATAGGAGAAATAGGCGCCGAACGCGACGCACGCCGCCGCGATCAGTGCGAACACAGCGATCAGCCCGAGCGTGGTCCGCGCCATGTGTAGGATCCGCGTGGTGTGGTCCCGATGCTGTCCGTTGCGACCGGGACGGCCAGCCTGCCCCGTCGGCAGGCCCTTCATGCCACGAAAAGGGACCTGAGATTGAAGGTTTTTTTGGTCGCAGAGGAGTTTTTTATCTGGTTTGGCTTGAAGCTGGCGGTTAACGTCCCGGCGATCCTTTCATCGAAGTTCGCTGCATGACTTTCGTAAGCCGGCTCATCCTGGTCGCTGTCGTTTCCGTGAGCGCCGCGGTGATCGCGGTGGCGGCCATCGCCTTCACGGCAAGCGACAAGGTGGGCGAGGAGATCGAGCGCGCCCGTGTCGCCAACCTGCTCGGCACCCTGCGCGCCTCCACCGAGGCCAACCTGTCCATCGGGCTGCTGCTCGACCAGATCTCCCTGCTCCAGCCGCGAATCGAGCGCGAGAAGGCAAGCGACCCCTCCATCCTCGCCATCGACATCTTCAATGCGGGCGGGCGCGCCATCTATTCCACCGACCGCAGCGTGATCGGCGAGGAGGTCAGCCCCGGCTGGATTGGCCGCCTCTCGACCGACGGCGTGTGGACCGAGGCGGAGCGCGGCGACACCGTGTTCGGCACCCGCTTCGAGAACGACCTCGGCGTCGCCGGCGGAATCTCGGTGACCGTCTCGGACGAGGCCCGCGCCACCCGCGCCGAGCGCCTCGGCCTCGACCTGTTCTCCCGCACCGCGATGCTGGCGCTCGCCGCCTCCCTGGTCGCCGTCCTCGCCGCGCTGCTCTTCGCCTACATCGTGACCCGGCCCTATGACCGCGTGGCCCGCATCCTCTCCGGCGAAGGAACGACCTCGATCGACGACGACAGCATCGCGCAACTCGCCGAGGAGACGGTTCGGAGCTGGCGCGACGCCGAGGCCCGCGTCGATCGCGGGCTCGGGCAGCTGGGAGCGCTCGACGATGCGGCATGAACCTCCCGAAGGGGGGCGCGCGCGCCTCCTCACCGGCCTGTTCGCGCTCCTTGTCACCTTCATCCTCGGCTCCGCCGCCGCGGCGCTCCTGGTGAACGGCTATCGCGCGCGGGTCGAGGAGAGCGCGCGGCGCGACGCCCTCGTCATCGGCACCTCGGTGGCGCGCACCCTGGCGCAGCAGTTCGAGAAGGCCGCCCGCTTCGGCATTCCGCTGAAGCTGCTCCCAGGGGTGGAAATCCACCTGTCCGAAACCCTGGCGCGCACGCCGGGCCTCACCCAGATCGTCCTGCGCGGCGCCGACGGGCGCGAGATCCGCAGCGCCATCGGCGAGCATCCGGGCGCCGATTCCGTTTCCGCACCGGTGACGGTGGACGGCAACACGGTGGCCTCCGTGGAGGTCACCACCAACCCCGCCGCCCTCGCCACCTCGTTCGCCGACATCGGCCTCAAGGCCGCCGTCGTGGTTGCGGTATGCGCCGCCCTCGCGGCGCTGGCCGCCGGCCTTCTGGTGGGCGGCGCCCTGGAGCGCAACCGCGCCCGCCTCGTGGATGGCCTGATCCGTGCCATCGAGGGCGATTACGGCCAGTCCGACGACCCCCTGCGCCATAGCCGCCGCTCCAAGCCGCGCGGCGCGGTGGGCCGGGCCCTGCGCGCGCTGGACCGCGGCAACCGGCGGATGGCCGACCGCCACGCCGTGTTCGAGGCCTATGCGGAGGAATTGCTGGCGGTGGATTTCGACGGAGGGCTGCGGCCGGACGTGGAACGGGTGCGGCGCGAGGTGCTGGCGGCACCCGGCGCGGCTGAGAAGGAACGAGGCGTCTGATGCTGCTGCGCACCCGCATCACGCTGATCGTCGCCACCGGCTTCGCCGTCCTGATGCTGGGCATCTGGGGCGCGACCCTGCTGCGCGACCGCGTCGCCGAGGCCCAGGAAAGCGAGTTGGCCATCGAGGGCCAGACCGTGCTCTGGCGCGAGATCGTCGCCTTCCAGACCGCGAACCTCGCCCGCATCCTCGAGCGCGTGGACGGCTCGGCCTCGTTCCGCATCGCGCTCGGCTTCTCCGACCGGCCGGGCGTGGCTTCCGCGCTCCAGGAACTGGGCGTCAACATCAATGACGACGCCACTTATTTCGAGGTCGTGAGCGCCGACCGCGAGGTGGTGTTCAGCGACGGCGGCAGCGCCAACCGCTACATCCTCGATGCCGGCAGCCTCGACCGGGCGCTCAAGGGCGAGGTGCTGTCCGGCCTGCGTCAGGTCAGCGCCACCCAGGTGATCGTGCTGACCACCCGCACCGTGGAGCTGCCGGGCAAGGGCATGGCGGTCCTCGTCCTCGGGCGCGACGCCGCGCTCGGCATGGAGCGCTTCGCCCGCGGCCTCAGCGCCACCACCACCCTCGTCACCCTGCGCGGGCGGGTGGTGGCGAGCACCGACTTCCGGCTGTGGGAGCGCGCCAGGCTCGCCATCACGCCCCGCCGGCCCACCGCGGAACGCGTGGTGCTGGACGGGCGCAACTACAACGTCACCAGCATTCCCGTGTCCGACATCAGCTCCAGCACCGTGGGCGCTCTGGTCAGCTTCGAGGACACCACCGAGAGCGTCCAGGCCACCTCCCTCATCCACCGCTCGGCGGTGGCCGGCGCCATCGGCCTGGTGCTGATCGGCGTGATCGGGCTCAATGTCTTCCTCTGGTACAGCTTCCGCCCGCTCGAATCGGCCATCGACGTGCTGCAGGCGCTGTCGCGGGGCGACACCTCGGTCACCGTCGGCCATGTGGGCAATGACGAGATCGGCCGCATCGCCTCGGCGGTGGTGGCGCTGCGCGGCAACGTGCAGGCCCTCGCCGAGAGCCGGCGCCAGCGCGAGCGGGTGCGCCGTCGCCAGGAGGCGGTCATCTCGTCCGAGCTGCAGGCGCTCGCCGACGCCATCGACCCCACCGACCGCGAGGAGGTCCTCGCCTTGCTCGCCAAGGGCTCGGAGGGCGGGCAGGACGACGAGCTGAGGCGCGTCGCCCGCGTGCTGCACGACCTCTCGCGGCGCATCGTGGAGCAGCACACGCGTTTGTCCTCCATGGTGGTGGAGCTGCGCGAGGCCCTCATCACCAAGACCAAGCTTGCCGGCCTCCAGCAGGAGCTGGAGATCGCCCGCCAGGTGCAGCTCGCCATCCTGCCCAAGGAGTTCCCGCCGGACGCCCGCGTGGCGGTGCACGGCCAGATGACCCCGGCCCGCGAGGTGGGCGGCGACTTCTACGACTACTTCATGATCGACGACACCACCCTCGGCTTCGTGGTGGCGGACGTCTCCGGCAAGGGCGTGCCGGCGGCCCTGTTCATGGCCATCTCGCGCACGCTGCTGCGTTCCACCGCCTTGTTCGAGCGCTCCCCGGCGGGCTGCATCCGCCGCCTCAACGACCTGCTCGCGGTGGAGAACGAGCAGATGCTGTTCGTCACCGTGCTGTACGGCGTCATCGACCTGTCGTCCGGGCGGGTCAGCTACGTGAATGCCGGCCATAACCTGCCCTATCGCATCACCCGCGGCGGCGAGGTCTCCACCGTGCCCTCCACCGGCGGCATGGCGGTCGCGGTGCTGGAGGGCTTCGTCTATGTGGAGCACGAACTCCACCTCCAGCCGGGCGACACGCTCTTCCTGTACACCGACGGCGTCACCGAGGCGTTCGACGTGGACGAGCGGCCCTATGGCGAGGGCCGGCTGGAGGAGTTGCTCAGAAGCGGCGCGGCCGACTGGTCGGTGCCCGAACTGTCCGAGCGCGTGCTCGCCGCCGTCCATGTCTTCGAGCGCGGCGCCCCCCAGGCCGACGACATCACCTGCCTGACCCTGCGTTATTTCGGCGGGCACGGACCGCGCCGCACCCGGTGATGGCGCGCGGCCTCCCTGAACGGGAACGGATTCACGATCGGGGCCGCGTCGGCCGGATGGGCGGCGACCGAGCTCCTTCCGTATAGGCAGATCGACTGGACGGACGCGATCGGCCCGGCCAGCTGCACTTTCTTCAGGCGAGACGGTATCCACATCGCCCGAAAATACTTTAAGACCAGACCCAAGGCGCGGGATTAACCCGCCGCGGAGCCAGACGAGGGGAGACGCAACAGCCGGCGGCCATCGCCGGGAGGGGACGGCCTCATGCCGGCCCGGGAGGAGTGTCGACCGTGACCATGAACGCGCGAACGGCCGAATGGCCGGCCGGGGAAGTCTCCACCATCGGCGCGGTGGGCGTCGCCCATTTCTGCAGCCACCTGCTCCAGCTCGCCCTCGCCCCCCTGTTCCTGATGATGCGCGCGGACCTCGGCGTCTCCTTCTTCGCGCTGGGCGCGGTGCTCGCCGTCTTCTATCTGTGCTCCGGCGTCGGCCAGGTGACGGCCGGCATCCTCGTGGACCGCTTCGGCGCCCATCGCCTGCTGCTGGGCGGCCTGCTGCTGCAGGGCACGGCGACGGCGGCCATGGGCCTTGCGCCCCATTATGTGGTCCTACTGCCGCTGGCCGCCCTCGCGGGGCTGGGCAATTCAGTCTACCACCCGGCGGACCTCTCCATCCTCAGCCACAAGGTGGCGCCGGCCCGGCTGGGGCGCGCCTTCGCGGCCCACGTGATCGCCGGCAGCATCGGCTTTGCGCTCTCCCCCCTCGTCTCCGCCGCCATCGGCACGGCCCATGGCTGGCGGACGGCGGTCGGCGCCATGGGGGCGGGCGTGGTGGTGCTCGGCCTCGCACTCTTCGCCTGCCGCAAGGCCCTGAAGACCGAACCCGAGCATGGCCGCGCGCCCGGCGCCAAGGCCGCGCACGGCCCCGCCCCCACCTTCTTCCAGGTGCTCGCGCTGCCGGTGGTGCTCACGGCCTTCCTGTATTTCCTGCTCACCTCCATCTCGCTCTCGGGCATCCAGAGCTTCTCCATCGTCGCCCTCCAGGAAGGCTTCGGCGCCACGGTGGCGCTGGCGACTCTGGCCGTCACGCTCTACCAGTGCGGCAATGCGGCGGGCGTCTCTCTGGGCGGGGCGGTGGCGGACCGCACCACCCGCCATCACCTCATCGCCATGGGCGGACTCGCTTTCGCCTGCGCGCTGGCGCTGCTGGCGGCGGTGCTCGTGGTACCCGCGACGGTGACGGTGGGCCTCGTGGCGCTGGTGGGCTTCGCCATGGGCCTGACCACGCCCTCGCGCGACGTGCTGGTGCGCAGCGCCGCTCCGGCGGGGGCGACGGGCAAGGTGTTCGGGGTGGTCTATTCGGGCTACGACATCGGCGCGCTGCTGGGGCCGCTGATGTTCGGCCGGATGCTCGACCATCACATGCCGCGCCTCGTCTTCGTGGGCGCGGCGATCCCCCTCGGCCTTGCGGTGATGACCGCCTTCGCAGTACGCCGCCGGCCGCAGTGAGGGACGATGCGGTCTCCTACGACCCCAGCAGCACCTTGCCGGGATTGGCGAGGCCCCTGGGGTCGATGGCGGCCTTGATGGCGGCCATCAGCTCCAGCGCCACGGGGTCCTTGTAGAGGGGCAGCTCCTCGCGCTTGAGCAGGCCGATGCCGTGCTCCGCCGAAATGGAGCCGCCGAGCCCGGCCACGATGTCGTGGACGATGCGGTTGAACGCTTCCCAGCGGGCGAGATAGTCCGCCTTGTCCATGCCCACCGGCTGGCTGAGGTTGAAATGGATGTTGCCGTCGCCCATGTGGCCGAAGGCGCACACCCGCACCCCCGGCATGTGGGCCTCGCAGGCGCGGGCCGCCTCGGCGATGAAGCGCGGCACCCGCGACACCGGCACCGACACGTCATGCTTGATGGAGCCGCCCTCGAACTTCTGCGCGTCGGACAAGGCCTCGCGCAGCTTCCACAGGGCCTCGGCCTGGGCCTCGCTGGCGGCGATCACCGCATCCTCGATCTCCCCCGCCCCGAACGCCTCGCCGAACACCTCCAGCGCCAGGGCGGAGAGGTCGTCGTCGCGGCGGGTGGAGGTGAGTTCAGCGAGCGCATACCAGCTGTGGTCGCCGCCAAGCGCGCGGGTGGTGCCGGGAATATGCTTCAGCACCGTCTCCATGCCGAAGCGCGGCAGCAGCTCGAAGCCGGTGAGCGCGTCGCCGGCCACGTTGCGCAGGCGCTGGAACAGCCGGAGGGCGGCATCGGGACTTGAGAGGCCGGTCAGGGTGGTGGCGCGGACGCGCGGCGCCGGATAGAGCCGCAGCACGGCGGCGGTGATGATGCCCAGCGTGCCTTCCGCGCCGATGAACAGGTCTTTGAGGTCGTAGCCGGTATTGTCCTTGCGCAGGCGGCTGAGGCCGTTCCAGATCCGCCCGTCCGGCAGCACCACTTCCAGCCCGAAGGTCAATTCCCGCATGTTGCCGTAGCGCAGCACGGCGGTGCCGCCGGCATTACTGGAAAGATTGCCGCCGATGCGGCAGCTGCCTTCCGAGGCGATGGAGAGAGGGAACAGGCAGCCGGCCGCCGCCGCCGCCTGCTGCACCTGGTGCAGGGTGCAGCCGGCTTCGGCCACCACGGTGAGGTCGATGGGGTCGAGGTCGCGGATGCGGCTCATGCGCCTGAGCGACAGGAGGAGGCCGCCGAACGGCACCTGCCCGCCCACGAGCCCCGTATTGCCACCCTGCGGCACCACGGGAACCCCCGCCTCGGCGCAAGCGGCGACGATGAAGGACACCTCGTCCGTGGTCGCCGGCTCCACCATGGCGGGGGTGGAACCCTGGAACAGGCCGCGCCCCTCCACGAGCCAGGGGGCAAGCTCCGCAGGGTCGGTGATCACGCGGGCGGGACCGATGCGCGCGGCGATGCGCTCCAGCAGCCCGTTGAGGCGGGCGGCATCGAGAAGGACGGGATCCGGGGCGTGGCTCGACATGGCCGGGAGGGTGCCGCACGGCCCCCGGCTTCGCAAGGGCGGGCTTGGGTGCGGTGCGGCAGGGGGCTTGCACACTCAGGTGCGCTTCATCCCCCCATGTCGCGCCAGGAC
>NZ_JAIVFN010000059.1 GCF_030015065.1 Xanthobacter autotrophicus
CTCCCGCAGCGTTGCCGGCGCCCGCCCCCGTGAATGCGTGGTGGTGCGCGGCGGCGGCGCTGCCGCGATCGTGCTCGGCGCCGGCGACGCCATCGCGATCCGGGACGCGGAAGGGCTGCAACCGGCCCTCGTCTTCGCCATCGACGGCGAGGGACCAGCGGACGGCACGGCGCTCGGCCTCGAAGGGCCGGCCGATGCGGCCCTTGCGGCGGTGCTGGATCCGGGGGGAGAGGGGAGCGCGCAGGTGGCCCATGCGCTTGCCGCGCGGGGGATCGCGCCGGAGGCCGTGACCGGGCACAGGGTGCTCGCCGGCGATCATCCGGCACAGACACAGGTCGCGCTCACGGCGCAGCGCGATCTGATGGTCGTGGTGGCCGCGCCCGGCGGCCCCATGGCGCCCGATGGGCAGGATGCGCCCACGGATATCGAGGTCATCGTCACCCGCGCCCCCGGATATGAGCGCCCCCTGCCGGAGCCCCTGGCCGAGCCGAAGCTCGACTTGCGGGTGCCGGCTGCGCAGGCCCGCGCCTTTCGGGTGAAAGCCGGCGACTATATCCAGATCATCGACGTGGACGGGCGCCAGTGCTCGGACTTCCTCGCCTTCGATGCGGCGGCGCTGGAGCAGGGCGCGGAATTCGGCCTTGACGCCACCACCACCCGCACCCTCATGGGCGCGGCCTATCCGGGGCCGGGACTGCACTCGAAATATTATGACGAGCGCCAGATCCCCCTCGTGGAAGTGATCCGCGACACGGTGGGGCGGCACGACACCTTCGCGCTGGCCTGCTCGGCCAAATATTATGAGGACATGGGCTATCCGGGCCACGCCAACTGCTCGGACAATTTCAATGCGGTGCTTTCGCCTTACGGCATCCGCCCGCGCGCGGGCTGGCCGGCCATCAACTTCTTCTACAATACCGCGGTGGACCACACCAACGCGCTCACCATGGACGAGCCCTGGTCGCGGCCTGGCGACTATGTGCTGATGAAGGCGCTGACCGACCTTGTCTGCGCCGCCTCGTCCTGCGCCGACGACATCGACCCGGCCAATGGCTGGGTGCCCACCGACATCCATGTGCGCGTCTATGACAGCGCCGAAAGCTTCTCCAGGGGGACCGCATTCCGCATGAATGCCGCAGCCGAGCCGCGCCTGACGCGCGAGAGCGCCTTTCATCCGCGCCTGTCGCAGATGACCCGCAGCTTCGTGGAGTATCGCGGCTTCTGGCTGCCCACCTGCTTCACCGGCGAAGGCCCCATTGCCGAATACTGGGCCTGCCGCGAGAAGGCGGCGGTGATGGACCTCTCCCCCCTGCGCAAGTTCGAGGTGACCGGGCCGGACGCGGAACTCCTGCTCCAGCGCACGGTGACGCGCGACATGCGCAAGCTGGCGGTGGGACAGGTGGTCTACACGGCGCTGACCTACGACCACGGCGGCATGATCGACGACGCCACCGTCTTCCGCCTCGCGCCATCCAATTTCCGGGTGGTGTGCGGGGAGGAGTTCACCGGCTCCTGGCTGCGCGACAAGGCGAACGAATGGGGCCTGAACGCCTTCGTGCGCTCCTCCACCGACCAGTTGCACAATATCGCGGTGCAGGGGCCACTCTCCCGCGAGATCCTCGCCGAAATGATCTGGACCAGCCCGACGCAAGCGTCCATCGCCGAACTGAAATGGTTCCGCTTCGCCGTGACACGGCTCGGCGGACCCATGGGACCGGCGCTGGTGGTCTCGCGCACCGGCTACACGGGGGAACTCGGCTACGAGATCTGGTGCCACCCCAAGGATGCGGGCGCCGTGTTCGACGCGGTCTGGGCGGCGGGCGCGCCGAAGGGGATGAAACCGCTGGGCCTGTCCGCCCTCGACATGCTGCGCATCGAGGCCGGGCTGGTGTTCGCGGGCTACGATTTCTGCGACCAGACCGACCCGTTCGAGGCCGGAATCGGATTCGCGGTGGCGGAGAAGGAGGAGGATTTCGTGGGCAAGGCGGCGCTGGCGCGGCGCAAGGCCAGCCCGGCCCGCAAGATGGTGGGGCTCAAGATCGAGGGCAACGACGCGGTCGGCCACGGCGATCCGCTCTATATGGGCCGCGCCCAGGTGGGCGTCGTCACCAGCGCCACCCATTCGCCCATCCTGAAAGGCCAGATCGCACTGGCGCGGATCGATGTGGCCCATGCGGCCACGGGCACGCCGGTGGAGATCGGCAAGCTGGACGGCCTGCGCAAGCGCATCGGCGCCGAGATCGCGCCCTTCCCGCACTTCGATCCGCAGAAGATCCGGGTGCGCGCCTGACGGGCGATGCACGGCGGCCGATCGAGCTTTCGGCCGCCAAGACCATGTATTGATTTGAGCACCTCCAGACGATATTTCGCCTGGAGGTGTTTTTGCGCGCTCAATACGCATATGAATGAATTTTAGGCACAGCTTTGATCCAAAAATGACTCGCACTAACCTTACGTCATACTTACATCTTGATTGACAAATTTTTTTCGCGCCGGGAAACTCCCCCGCATAAAAATGAGGGGAACCACATGAGCATCGCAGCAACCACAGGGGCCGCCGCCCCCCCAGAGGCCGGCACCCTTCAACGCAAGATCAGCTGGACCGGAGCATTCTGGATCGCGAGCGGGGTGCCCGCGCTCGTGCTCTTCTCCATCGGCGCCATCGGCGCCACGGTGGGCGCGCCGGCCTGGTTCGTGTGGATCCTGTCCATCATCTTCGGCTTCATCCAGGCCTTCTCCTATGCGGAGATCGCCGGCCTGTTCCCGCACAAGTCCGGCGGTGCCTCGGTGTATGGCGCCATCGCCTGGGTGCGCTATGGCAAGCTGCTCGCGCCCTTCTCGGTGTGGTGCAACTGGCTCGCCTGGTCGCCGGTGCTGTCCATCGGCTCGGGGCTCGCGGCGGGCTATGTGCTCTCCATCCTGTTCCCGGCGGATGCCGCCATCAATACGTGGCAGCTCACCCTCGTGGACCTCGGCTGGCTGAAGACCGGCCTTGCGCTGCGTCTCAACGCCACCTTCTTCCTCGGCGCCGCGCTGCTGCTCGTCGCCTTCGCCATCCAGCATCGCGGCATCAGCCAGACTGCGCGGGTGCAGGTGGTGCTGGGCGTGGTGGCGCTGCTGCCGCTGGTGCTCATCGGCCTTGTGCCCCTGATCACCGGCGACGTGCTGGCGGCCAATCTCGGCCCGTTCGCGCCGCTGGCGAAGGACGAGGCCGGCAAGGTGATCGCCGGATCGTGGGACATGGCCGGCGTCACGCTCATGGCCGGCGGCCTGTTCATCGCCGCCTGGTCCACCTACGGCTTCGAGACGGCGGTCTGCTACACGCGGGAGTTCCGCGACCCCAAGACCGACACCTTCAAGGCCATCCTCTATTCGGGCCTTTTGTGCATCTTCGTCTTCACCATCGTGCCCATCTCGTTCCAGGGCGTGCTCGGCCTCGGCCAGCTGGTGACCCCGGCGGTGACGGATGCCGCCGGCACGGTGACGACGCCGGCGGTCTATGACGGCATCCTGTCGGCGGACATCTATTCCGGCATGGGCGTCGCCAGCGCCATGGCGGACATGATCAAGGGCGGGCCCATCGTCCACCACGTGATCGTGGTGATGCTGATCCTCGCCCTCATGCTCGCCATCATCACCTCCATGGCGGGCTCCTCGCGCACCCTCTACCAGGCCTCCGTGGACGGCTGGCTGCCCAAGTACCTCAGCCACGTGAACGAGAACGGCGCGCCCACCAAGGCCATGTGGACGGATCTCGGCTTCAACCTCATCCTCTTGATGATGTCGGACTACGTGTTCATCCTCGCCATCTCCAACGTCTGCTACATTCTGTTCAACTTCCTCAATCTCAACGCCGCCTGGATGCACCGCATCGACCGCCCGAACTGGGACCGCCCGTTCAAGGCGCCCACCTGGCTCATCGGCATGGGCACGACCCTCGCCTACGTGAACCTGTTCCTGCTCGGCATGGGCGCGGACATCTGGGGCGCCGGCACGCTGGTGACGGGTCTCGTGGTCTCGGCCGCCATCATCCCGGTCTTCCTGTTCCGCCATTATGTGACCGACAAGGGCCAGTTCCCGGCGGCGATGATGGAGGACATGCACCTGAAGGCCGAGGCCGGCGCCGGCACGCGGGCGGGCCTCGTGCCCTACCTCGCCCTCGCTTTGGGTGCCGTGGTGATCATCGTGGCGCGCACCCTCGCGGTCTACTGAGCGGAGACGAGATGAGCGATCAAGGCATCAAGAGCCGGCCCAAGTACCAGCCGATCGCACCGGATCCGCAGGGCCGGCACCATCTGCTGGTTGTGGACGGACCCGAGGTCCCGACCGAGGCTTTGGCGGAGGGGGTCACCCCCTCCGCCTTCGAGGTGTGGACGGTGGCGCGCAAGAGCGCCGTGCCCGGCAGCGCCGCCATGGACGAGGAAGCCGGCGCGGTGCGCGTCTTCCGCGCCGTGCCTCACCTGTTCTCGGCGCTTGAGGAGCGGCTCGCCCGCGAGACCATGGGCCTGCGCCTCTACGCCGCCGGGCCGGAGACGTTCCTGTGGGATGCCAACGGCATCGGCGCGCGCGCCGGCCTCAGCCGGCAGGAGATGGCTTTCGCCCACGTGGGCGCGCAGGCGCGGCGCATCTTCTGCGTCCATTGCCGCACGGTGATGGAAGGCGTCACCACCTCCATCACCACCTGCGCGGGCTGCGGGGCGCCGCTGTTCGTGCGCGATCATTTCTCGCGGCGGCTCGCCGCCTTCATGGCCGTGCAGGTCGATGCGGAAGTGCCGGGCGAGGTGCCGCCGGCCGAGGAGCTGTATTCATGACCGCCGGGGACCCCTTGCACGTGCGCGTGCGCGACATCGTGGAGCTGGCGCCGAGCCTGAAGCGCTTCTCGTTCGAGCCGGCCCATGGCGGCCTGTTCCCCACCCCGCCCGCGGGCGGCCATGTGATGCTCACCCTGCGCGACGGCGCGCGGGTGATGAAGAACGCCTATTCCCTGGTCTCGGCGCCCATGGAGCGGGCGCGCTACGACATCATCGTGCGTCTCGTGGCCCAGTCGCGGGGCGGCTCCGCCTTCCTCCACCGCAAGGTCATGCCCGGCGACGTGCTGGAGATGGCAAGCCCAGTGAGCCTGTTCCCGCTCGCCGCCACGGCGAGGAAGCACCTGCTCATCGGCGGCGGCATCGGCATCACGCCCATGCTGTCCTTCCTGCCGGAGCTGAAGGCGCGGGGCGCCCGCTTCGAGTTGCACCAACTTGCAGGCGGCGAGGAGGCCGCCGTGTTCGAGCGCCTCCTCGCGCCTTATGCCGCGGGCGAGGAGATCCGCGTCCATGGCGGCGGCCGCGCCGCCTTCGACCTCGCCGGCCTGCTGTCGCGCCAGCCGCTGGGTACCCATGTCTATGTGTGCGGCCCGCACACCCTGATGGATGCGGTGACGGGCACCGCCACAGCGCTGGGCTGGCCCAGGGGCAAGATCCACAAGGAGAGCTTCGGCGGCGCCGGCGGCGGCCTGCCGTTCCGCGCCATCCTCAAACGCTCCGGCATCGAGGTGGAGGTGGGCGAGACCCAGAGCCTGCTGGAAGCCATAGAAGCGGCGGGCGTTGACGCGCCCTGCCTGTGCCGCGGCGGCGCCTGCGGCGAATGCATGACCCCGGTCATCGAGGGCGAGGTGGACCACCGCGACGACTTCCTCTCCGCCGAGGAGAAGGCGGGCGGCAGGCTGGTGATGACCTGCGTCTCCCGCGCCCGCGGCCCGCGCCTCGTGCTCGATCTGTAAGGTCGCTCCCCCTCTCCCGCTCGCGGGGGAGGGTTGGGGAGGGGGCAAGCCCTTTCCGCAAACACATCACGCCGGGTGGAGACCACCCTGCCCTCCCCCGCAAGCGGGAGAGGGTTCACACCTTGCCATTCCCAGAGGATCCGTCCGAAAGGATCATCCCATGACCCTCCAGTTCAAGCCCGCCGAGACCTTCCGCGACACCTTCACCTACAGGAAGTCGCCGGAAGACATCCTGCGCTTTCCCTTCCCGTTCCCCGAGGACGCGTACATGTACTCGGTGAACATCGAGCCCCATGTGCGCGGCGGCCCCACGGCGGCGTTCCAGGCGGCGTTCGACATCGACGAGCACTACATCGCCGAGTGCCGCGAGCGCGAGCGGGTGCTGAAGGAGGACCCCAAGCGCTGCCAGGTGCTGCCGCACATGCTGGCGGCGGAGTGGGACAGCCTGGAACTCATCATGGAGAGCCTGGCGCAGGACTATCCCGAGCACTTCTCCCTGACCAGGGCCGGCGACCTTTGGACCTGGGTGAACCGGCCACTCAACATCCACCAGAGCTTCACCTTCGGCAAGGTTGAGACCCTGCCCTGCGGGCCATTCGAATACATCACCCGGCAGGCGCAGGGCGACTTCACGCTCCAGGACCAGCGCGACGACAACCTCTATGTGGACGGCGGCATGGTGACCACACAGGCCGACTGGTCGCTGGAGTTCGACATCGGCATGAGCTTCCACGAATGGCACGGCCCGGTGCCGCTGGCCCACGAGAAGGGGGTGTTCGACCGGGCGCTGAAATACCTGCTGCGCCTGCAATACGGCCAGCCGGTGCGGCGGCTCAACTGGACCATGACCGTCAATCCGCGCCTCGACACCTCGCCGGAGAATTATCCGGTGTGGGGCCCGGACAAGGCGAGCGTCACCCCGGAAAACGTGGCCGACAAGGTGCACCTGCGGGTGGAGTTGCAGACGCTCTATCGCCTGCCGCGCTCCAACGCGATCCTGTTCGGCATCCGCTGCTACCTCACCAGCGTGGCCGATATCGCCCGGGTGCCGAAATGGCGCCGGCGCCTGCACCGCGTGCTGCGGGACCTTCACCCCGACATCGCCGCCTACAAGGGCCTGCCCCGCTTCCGCCAGATGGTGGTGGACCACCTCGCCCCGCTCGATGACGGCGCGCCCACCTCCAGGGGCATCGCGCCGGATACGGACGTGCTGGCGGGGTGAGGACAGGGAACCGCCTGCGCGCGCCGCCAGTTGCGGCGCGCTCCTGTCGTCAGAGCTCCGGCAGCCCCAGCCATTTCTGGAAGGCGTTGAGCACCAGGTTCACCGACAGGGCCGCAAGCAGGATGCCCATGACCCGGCGCAGCAGGCTCGCGCCGCTCTGGCCGATCACCCTGGCGATGGTGTCGCCCAGCAGGAACACCACGAACAGCACCGTCATCATCAGGGCCAGCACCCCCATGGTGACCAGATGATGCGACAGCGGGGCGCCGCGATTGTTGTCCGAGAACAGCACCATGGCGAGAATCGCCCCCGGCCCGGCGAGAATCGGCGTGGCGAGCGGATAGACCGCGAGCGTTGCAAGGCCGCGCTCGGGATCGACCCGCACCGGGCGATGGGGCGTCTCCACGAAGATCAGCGTCATGGCGAACAGGAACAGGATCATCCCGCCGGAAATCTGGAAGGCGAGGATGGAGATGCCCATGGCCTGGAGCAGCAGCCGTCCGAGCAGCGTGAACACCACCAGAATCAGGAAGGCGAAGACGAGGGCCAGCCCCGCCACCTTGTGCCGCTGCGGCGGATCGAGGTGGGATGTGGCACTCAGGAACAGGCTCAGGTGGCTGAACGGCTCCAGCACCACCCAGAGCGTCACCAGCTGGCTGGCAAACAGGTTCAGGTCCTCGATCATCGCGCACCCCCCGCCGTGTTCCGCACCGATGCGCACCGGTGGATCGTTCGTTGACGTGACGCAACGAGATCTGAAGCTGTGCTAGGTAGTGTGTCGTGTCTGTGGAGGAAATGCCAAATGCTTCAGAACATAAAGAGCGTGCTTATCGGCATGACGGAAGAGGGCATTGACGAGCCCTCGTCCGCTCTGGCCTACGGTCTGTCGCTGGCCCAGAAGGCAGGCGCGCATGCCACCATCCAGGCCGCCTCGCTGAAGGTGGTCATGGGCAACACCTTCGTGAGCAACGTCGCTTCCGGCCTCGTGGCCGCGCACAACCGCCGGCTGCGCCAGCTTGCCGCGGATGTGGCGGAGAAGGCGCGGGGCGATGCGGCGGCGGCGGGCGTCTCGGCCTCGGTGGATACGCCCCAGCTCACCTACCCCCAGCTCGTGGATACGTTCATCGCGCAGGCCCGCGTGCACGACATCTCGGTGCTGGACGCGGAAGCGACCACCGTCAATGCCGACCGTGGCCTCATCGAGGGGCTGCTGTTCGAGAGCGGGCGGCCGGTCCTGGTGGTGCCTCCCGGCTTCGATACCTTCACCTTCCATCGCGTGCTTGTGGCCTGGGATGCCAGCGCCCGCGCCGCGCGGGCGGTGAACGACGCCATGGACATCCTCAAGGCCGCCGGCACCGTGGAAGTGCTCGCCATCGGCACCGAGAAGGAGCTGTCGCACGAGGTACCCGGCGCGGAGCTGGCGCCACATCTCGTCCGCCACGGCGTCAATGTGAGCGTCAAGAACCTCGTCGCAGGCGGGGAAGGTATCGCCGGCACGCTGCGCGAGCAGGCCTCGCTCATCGGCGCCGACCTCATCGTCATGGGCGCCTTCAACCATTCGCGCGTGCGGGAATGGGTGCTGGGCGGGGTCACCGAGTCGCTGCTGGCGGACTGCAAGGTCCCCCTGTTCATGTCCTATTGATCGTCCTGCGCCACTGAAAGGAGCGCCCGCACCGCCTCAGGCGACGGGCGCGTTTCAGCCCTGCTGCCGCTGCGCTTTCCGGAGGGAAGGCCGCGTCAGGCGCACCGGCTGCCTCAGCTCACCGGTTGCCAGCGCCCGTCCGCGGCGCGGCAGGCAGCGCCCCGCGCGATCTGGGGGCGATTGTCGATATAGATGGTGTGGGAATAATCGCGGCAGCTCTGGAAGCCGGCGCGATTGTAGGGCGGCCCCGCCACCACCGTGCCATGGGCGCCGCTGTCCCCCTTCCAGCCGATGGGATAGCCGGGCCCGCCGGTCTCCAGCGCCGACACTTCCGCATCATAGGCGCGGCGCCGGTCCCCCTCGTCGAGGCCGTTGCCGATGCCGCCGCTGATGAGCCCGCCGGAGACCGCCCCGCTCATGACCGGCGCCGTGGGCAGCGCCGCCTGTGCCGGAATGGCGCGCGGGCCGGAGCCCGAATCCGTCACGCAGCCGCCCAGAGCCGAAGCAAGGACGGCGAGGGCGGACAATCGGACGCGAACCATGCGGGCGGGCATCGAATGGGTCTCACGGGTGAGGACAATGGGGCGACACCAAGGCTCCCTTCCCTCTTAAGCGGTCGCGGCGCGCCTGAAAACAGGCTTGCCTGCGGCGGCGGCGCGGGCGCGTCAACGAGGCGCATCCGCCGGGCCGACGGAAACAGGTCTCCGGCCGTGCCATGGCACCGGCAGCCTCACGGCGCCGATGGCGGAAGCGGCGGCGCGGCGGCCGGAAGCACGAGCTCGGTGCGCAGGCCGCCGACCGGCGCGGAGCTCAGCTCGAAGCGGCCGCCATAGAGCAGGGCCAGTTCGTGCACGATGGAGAGGCCGAGGCCCGAGCCCGGCTTCGATTCGTCGAGCCGCCGGCCGCGGCGCCCCACATCCACCCGGCGCGCCGGGTCGAGCCCCGGGCCGTCATCGTCGATGATCACGTGGAAGAAGACCCGGTCGCCCGGCGCTCCCGGCTGGCCGATGCAGACCTCGAGCCCGACCCGGGACGAGGCCCACTTGCAGGCATTGTCCACGAGGTTGCCGATCATCTCCTCGAGATCCTGCTGCTCGCCGCGGAAATGCACGTCGTCGCGGATGTGAACCTCGATGGCGAGGTCCTTGCCGCGGTGGATCTTCTCCATGGTGCGGGCCAGCGCGGTGATGACGGGGGTCACCTCGCACACGCTCGCCACCACGGAGACGCGGGCCGCCATGCGCGCCCGCTCCAGGTGGTGGGCCACCTGGTCCCGCATCACCCCGGCCTGGTCGCGCACGCGCACGGCGAGGGGATCGTCCCGCGTGCCGGCCTCGTTCATCAGCACGGAAAGCGGCGTCTTGAGCGCGTGGGCGAGGTTGCCCACATGGGTGCGGGCGCGCTCCACGATCTCCTTGTTGGCGTCGATGAGGGCATTGACCTCCCGCACCAGCGGCGTGATCTCGTCCGGATAGGCGCCCTCCAGCCGCTCGGCCTTGCCGGAGCGCACGTCGGCGAGGGCCTGCGAGATGCGCGTCAGCGGCTTCAGGCCGAAGCGCACCTGCACCATCACCACGAGGAGGAAGGCGCAGGCGAGCACCACCAGCGTGCCGGCCAGCGCCAGGTTGAAGGCGGAGATCTCCTCCTCCAGCTCCGAGGCCACTGCCGCCACCGACACCACGTAGCGGGCGTCGGAGCCGAGATCCACGTCGCGCTCGGCGAGGCGCAGTTCCTCGCCGTGGGGACCCTTCACATAGCCCTCGCGCATCAGGCCGGGCCGCCCCTTGATGCCCTGCACCGCGAGCAGCGGCAGCGCTCCCGTCACCAGCGAGCGCGAGGCCCGCCGCCGCGCCTCGCCGGTGCCGGAGATGAGGGTGATCTGCCAGTACCAGCCGGAATTGGGAAAGGCGAACAGGGGATCGCCGAGGGCCACGGGCTCGGGCAGAACCTCGTCGGAGGCGTTGGCGACCTCGGCCACGATGGTCTTGAGATACACGTCGAGCCGGCGGTCGAAGGCGCGCTCGGCGGCGGTGCGGTAGAGCGAGGACAGCACGAAGCCCACCACCAGCAGCACCACCAGGGTGATGCCCATGGCCGAGAGCACGAGGCGGAAGGCGAGTGAGCCGGGGGCGTATTCGGAGGGCCGCGACGCTGGTGCCATGGTCATTCCGCGCGTCAGCGCTGCCCGTCCGGCGCGGCGAGCAGATAGCCGAGGCCGCGCACGGTCTGGATCACGTCGCAGTCGAGCTTCTTGCGCAGGCGCCCGACGAACACCTCGATGGTATTGGAATCGCGGTCGAAATCCTGGTCGTAGAGATGCTCCACCAGCTCCCCGCGCGACACCACGCGCCCGGCATGGTGCATGAGGTAGCTGAGCAGCCGGTATTCGTGGGAGGTGAGCTTGACCGCATTTCCGTCCACCGTGACGCGGCCGGAGCGGGTATCGAGCCGCACCGGCCCGCAAGTCATCTCGCTGGAGGCGTGGCCGGTGGCGCGGCGCAGCAGGGCGCGCAGGCGGGCCAGCACCTCCTCCATGTGGAACGGCTTGGCCACATAGTCGTCGGCCCCGGCATCGAAGCCCTGCACCTTGTCGCTCCAGCGGTCGCGGGCGGTGAGGATCAGCACCGGCGTGACCTTGCCGGCGCGCCGCCAGCTTTCCAGCACCGAGATGCCGTCGAGCTTCGGCAGGCCGATGTCGAGGACGATGGCGTCATAGGGCTCGGTCTCGCCGAGATACTGCCCCTCCTCGCCGTCATAGGCGCGATCCACCGCATAGCCCGCATCGTTCAGGGCCTCGACGAGCTGTCGGTTCAGCTCGGGATCGTCCTCGACCACCAAAAGACGCACAGGTTTTCTCCGGCTTCGGCTCCCGACCACATAAAGCACGCGCCAGCCGGCCGGCATCCCCCTTTTGGAGGGATAACGTTTTCATCCTTGCCGCCCGGCCGGTTGAGAATGACAGAGGCGCGTGGCGGAGCAAGCGTGAACGGCGCCGCAGGGCCGCGCGCCCCCGATCATTTCCAGCCGCACAGGCGGCGGCCGACCGCATTGTGGGCCTTCGCCTGGCGGATGGTCTCGTCGCTGTCGGCCGCCGACCAGCGGATCGGCTGGGCGGCGCCGCAATAGACCTTACCCGCGCCGGAACCCGTCGTCGTCGCGCAGCCGGCGAGCGTCGCCGTCGCGGCGATCAGCGCCAGAGCGCGCAGCACGGGCCGTATCGAGGATGCGCTCGGCATCGCGTTCTCCTTTCTCCATGGCGTGGGAATAGCCCTGCTGCGCGCCCTTCCGGTACGCGAGGACGAAGGCGAGCACGGCCGCCGCGGCGAGCGCCGCGCGCGGTCCCGCGACCCACGCCAGCGCCGCGACGGCGACAAGCCCGGCCATGCCCCAGACCCACCAGGGCACGCCGTAGCCCAGAAGATGGGCGAGGCCGCTCACGCCGCCGGCCCCGCGGGCAGCAGGTCGAGGATCGCCGCCCGGCGCGCTCCGGCACGGGCGCTCCACCACACATAAGCAAGGCCGCCAAGGGTGAGGGCGAGGCCGAGCAGCGTCAGGCCCGTGAAGACCAGCGCGAGCGTCGCGGACGCCTGCGCGTGGGGGGCGATCTGGCGCGCCGCCTCGGACACGGCGGAGGCGGCGACACCGCCCGCCACCGCCCCGGCGCCCGCCTGCGGCCTCGGGGCCGGGCGGGCGCTGGCGACGGGCGCCTTGCCGGACCGGATCGCGGCGTCCGGCCCGTCCACCGGGATGCGGCGGGCTGGGCCGGCACCGGTGGCCCAGGCCTTGCCGGCCTTGCGCACGTCCTCCACCCGCCGCCCCCAGCCGCGGCCGAACACCGGCCAGGTCCGGAGCGCCTTCAGCATGGCGAGGCGGCGGTCGCAGATGTCGTCCACGAGGCGGGCGGGGGCCGTCTCCGCTGCCGTGCGGGCGGCCGCCAGGGTCACCGCGCCCATCTCGCCGTCCGCTGGCAGGCCCAGCGCCCGTTGCAGCCATTTGACCGACTGGCCGGGGCCGGAATTCACCGCCCCGTCGAACACCACATAGTCGATGCCCTCCGGCAGCTCGTCGGCGCGGACGGCGTCCCAGTACTGGCGGCGATAGATGTCCTGAAGCTCGCCCTCCTCGATCTCGCGCACCGGACGCACCGCAAGCCCCTTGCCGCGCCGGTAGCCGTCATAGACCCGCTGGATGACGCCCTTCATGGTCGGGCCGCCGGGGTCGTCGGGATGGTTGGAATAGCCGCCTTCGTGGCGGAGCACGGCATTGAGCGCCGGCTTGAAGCTGGTCCTGGCCATGGGTGTCACCTGATGGTTTGGGAAGATGAAGGGCGCAGGTCAGCCCTGCTGGCGCCACACGCCGAAGCGGCGCACCTTCACCGTGGCGCTGCCGGCGGCCGAGAAGTAGAAGACCAGCCACGCCGAGAACCAGCCGCGGCTGCCGGACGGGATGGTGAGCCGCTCCGTCTCGGAGATGAAGCTGTAGGCGCCGGACGGCAGGTTGCCGTTGGCGGTGCTGACGAAGCCGTCCTCGGTCTGGGTCGTGGTGCCGGCGCGGTTGCATTCGAGGTGCACGCCGCAGGACTGGAAGTTGCTCGCTCCGGCGGCCACATCGAACTCGGCGTTGGCGTAATAGGTCTCGCCCACGATCTCCTGCTCGGTGGCGAAATCGCACTTGATCTTGAAGACGCCGGCGGCACCGGCCGTGATGGCGAACTGGAGATCGTTGCCATAGGCCCCCGCCGTCACCGATCCGGTGATGGACGAGCCCGAAGGCGCGGAGATGCTGGTGATGCCCGCCGGCACGATGCCGGTCATGATGGAGCTCCCGCTGCCGCCGGTGGTGGTGAGCCACAAGGGGTTGGGATGGAGCTGCACGCCGCCATTGGCGATCACCTGCCCGGCCGAATAGATGAGGCCGTCGCACGGCGGGGCGATCTGCTTGATGAGGTCCGCGAACTTCGCACCCAGCGTATAAGCCCCGGCCACGAGGCCGATATGCAGGCCGTCGCCCGAATAGGCGGGGTTGACCGTCATGGGCTGGGACGGGTCCATGACCACCGCCGCCGCGTCGAACAGGATGGCGCCGCGGTTCGCCCGGCAATAGTCGCGGACCTGCCGGTTGTACTTGAAGACAGCGCCCATGTTGGCCGCATTGCCCGTGTAGCTGTTGGCGCCGGTCTCGGTGATGAGGATCACGCCGCGGCCGGTGGCGGTCCAGGCGTCGGCCACCGGCTTGATGTTGGCCGTGAAGTGATCGACCGCGCCCCCATAGGTGCCGATGTCGTTGGCGACGCCGTAGATGACGAGCCAATGGCTCTTGCAGGCCAGCGCCTGCGTCACGTTGGCGGCTGCCAGATACTGGTCGGAGCGCTGGCCCGCCACCGCGAAGGACTTCTCCACCCGCATCCGCTGCCCGGAAAGGGCAAGACCGTAGCGCAGGAAATTGCCGCCCTGGCGCATCAGTTTGGTGTTGGGATCGTTGTAGAAGCCGGCAAGGCGGCTGTCGCCCATGAGCACCAGCGTGGACCGGTTGTAGCCCTGCGCGGCCTGCCGTGCGGCGGCGAAATCGGGATCGTCGGTCAGGAACATCACGCAATCCTTCCATAGAGGGCCCGGCCATCGGCCGACGACAGCAGCGCTCCGTTGCTGCCCTTGAGGCGCCCATAGGCGATGCCGCCCACCACCCTGCGCATGGGCAGGCCGGCGCGGCGCCGGAGCGCGGCGAGCGAGAGCGAAAGCGAGAGCATGGAGCCTCCTCGAGTGGCGGTCAGCGGTCGCAGAGGGCGTAGACGGCAAGCCCCGCGCTGGTGCCGGTGGCCCACACGCGGCGCACCTGGCAGGGCGGCAGCGGCTGGAGGCCGGGCAGCGCGAGCACATCCACCGTGTCGGCATCGCCGCCGGCCACGGGGGTGATGCGGATGGTGGCGACGCCGCCCGCCACGTCCTCGGGCACGAATACCCACAGGGCCTTGGCATAGGTGGCAAGGTCGGCGCCGTCGGCGGGGGTGATACGCACCAGCTGGCGCGCCGGCGACGACAGGGACGACGCAAATCCCTTGAGGGGATCGCGGGTGGAATCGTAGGGCATGGGGATCTCCGATGGAGGGGATAAGGCTGCGCCGCTGGCCTCACGCCTCGGGCGCGGCGCAGAGCAGGATGTGGAGGGCGACGCGCACCGTGCCGCCGGAGAAGCTGCCGCCATTGGCAGTGAGGCGCACCGGCGTCGCGGCGTAGAAGGCGGTGGGGCCGACGACGCCCACATTGGCGGAGCCCGCCGCCGCCCCGAGGCTGCCTCCGAACTTGGAGGTCTCTCCGGAAATGCCGCAGTCGTAGGAGGTTGCGCCCGTAACAGCCGTGAGCGTGCGGGTGGAGACGCCAAGCACGATGGCCCGGTCCGGGATGGCCATGGCCGTCTCCACATAGGCGCCGGTGAGCGCCACATCCTCCTCCATCACGCGCCCCGTGATGGCGGCGCGATGGGCGCTGGCGGCGAACGGCGAGACGAAGGCGGTGCCGTCGAAAACCGCGAGGCGTCCCTCGTCGCGGATGAAGGCGAGGAAGCCCTGCGCCACCGGCAGGAAGTCGAACGCGCTTTGCTCATAGGCGGCGATGGTGCCCGCGTGCCCCGCGAAGGCGCCGGTGGCGCCGGCCGGCACGAACCAGCGCGCGCCCTCGGCGGGGGTGGCCGGCGGGGCGGTGGCGGTGGCGCTTTCCAGCACCAGCTGCACCAAGGCATCGAGGCGGCGGATGGCCTCGTTGTGGGTGACATGCTTCTGCGCCTGCGCCGCCGCGATATAGGGCAGCGCGAGGTTGGCGGACTGGTCGGTCATGGGGACCTCGGGGAGGGTGGAGAGAGAAAGAAGGCGAAACGAAACAGGCGAGCCCACAGCCTCGGCACGAACACCGGAACCTCGTTCGCAAGCCCCCGGCTTTCGTCATGCCCGGGCCCGTCCCGGGCATCCACGCCGTGCCGATGGAGCAATCCTTGGAAGTGGGTTCCGATCGCCGAGGCGAAAATCGGCAACAGCGGCCGTGCCGGGACGAGGCCGGACATGATGCGGTGCGCCTTGAGGCTCCACTTCCCGCTTCGCCGGGCCGTGTTTCGATAAGTCGCCTCGAGCACGCGCCGATCTGCCTGCATCGCAAGCTGATCGGACAACGCGTTCTCTTTCTTGAGTTTAGAGGGCGATTCACCGATCAGATTGATTCAATCTGATCGGATCGCGCTCTAGAGCACGCGCCGATCAGCCTGCATCGCAAGCTGATCGGGCAACGCGTTCTCTTTCTTGAGTTTAGAGGGCGATTCACCGATCAGATTGATTCAATCTGATCGGATCGCGCTCTAGACCCGCACCATTGCCGTCACCGCCGCGCCCAGGCCGACGCTGGCGGAGCGCTGGGCGACGCGCACGATGAGAGCCGCCTGCGGCGCACCGAAATCGGCCACCTCGTCCGCCGCCGCATAGAGCACCTGCGGCGCGGCCACCTCGAAGGCACGCACCACGTCCGCGCCCGAAAGGACCTCCACGCGGTAGGCCTCGCTCGCCTCGCCGAGGGGCACCTCCAGCGCGTCCCATCCGTCGCCCGCGATGCGGGTACGGCGGATGAAGGAGAGCGCGATCCCATCCGCCGTGCGCCGCCCGCGCACATGCACCGGCGACAGCGGACGCAGGGCGGTGCCGGAGGCGGTGGCGCTCACCTGCGTGACATCCTCCGCGCCCTGGTCCTCCCGCGCCGCGCCGACCCGGTAGATGGAGCTGCGCCCCAGCGCCGAGAGGCCGCTCGCCACCGCCACCAGCGTGCCGTCGATACGCACCAGGCGCGTGCCCGCCGGCCAGGTCGAGGCGCCCGCCGCTTCGGTGCCGGCAAGGCCGCGCAGCAGGCCGGAGAGGCGGTAGGTATCGGTGTCGATCAGCTCGGCCCCGGTGAAGGCGATGAGCTCCAGTGCCCGCCCCTCCGCCACCAGAGCGGCGAGGTTGGCGCCCGCGAGCACCGCGCCTTCGCTTGTCGGCACGAGGAGCGAGGATTGCAGCATGACATCGAAGCTGTTCGAGCGGTCGAAGCGCCACAGCGGCCCCGGCGAGAGATCGGAAACCAGCGTCCCGAAGGTGGCGGCGGCGGTCACCGGCGCCACCGCCTCGAAGCTCTCGCCATCGCCCGAGCGCCAGATGGCGAGGGTCCCCGGCCATGGCGTGGCGGCGGCCGCAAGATATTGCAGCGGCACCGGTTCCGCCTCCGACAAGGCGGGCAGGTCCAGCACCATCACCTCCGGCGGACCGGACACGGCGGGCAGCGCCACGCTCCCCGCCGACGCCTGCGCCAGCGCCGCGTCGAACACCTCCGGCTCGATGCTGCGGGCGGTGACGGCGAGCGCCTCCGCCTCCTCCAAGCGGGTGATTTCGAGCAGCCGCGCCCGCCCGTCGATGGTAAGCCGCACCAGATCGCCGGGCACCAGCGCGCGGTGCGAGGGCGGCAGCGCGAAGGTGAAAGTCTCGCGCCCCGCCCACAGGTCCTGCAGCCAGATGTCGGCGGCCCGCGCCATGGCCGCGTCGGAGGCCACGACGGCGAGGTCCGCATGGCTCACATGGCGGCTGCTTCCCGCGAGGCGGCGGGAGGAGACGGTGACGCGGCGATAGTCCTTCAGGCTGTCCACGAAGCCGATGGAGACCTGCAACGGCAGCTCGCTCTCCTGCGCGCGGGTGGAGGACACGAGCGGCCCGTCCTCCGTGCGCACCAGGTCGTCGGCGCCGATCTCGGTCACCGCCCCGGCCCCATGGGAGCGGAAGGCGATGCGGCCCTCCTCCTCCCCCGCCTCGAAGGCGAAGGCGCGCGCCAAGGGCTCCAGCGCGTCGCGGCCGGCCATGGGCTGGTCTACCACATAGCCGTCCACCGCACCGGAGAGGCGTGCGGCGTCCACGTCGCCGACGCCGAAATCGGCGCAGAGCGTCGCCACCAGCCCGTCGAGGGGCGCGCCGCCGAGGCGGCCGGTGAGCCAGTGGCCGATGGCCCAGTTGGCGCCGTCCGCCCACACGCTCTCGGCGAGGGGGAATTGCGGGAAGGGCCGCGCGTCCCAGGTCCACGCGAACGCTTCCTCCACCATGCGCCCGCCGTAAATCGGCGCGGGCGGGTTGTCGGCCTCATTGGCGTCGGGGGCGAAGGTGGCGAGCACCGCCTCCAGGAAGCGGCGCTGGATGAGGTCGTCCCGCGCGCCGGTGGAGAAAGGCGGCAGGGCGTTTTCCGATGACTTGGCATCGGGAAAGACGCTGGGCCGGTTGGCGCCCTTGTCCACGGCGGGGCAGCCGGTCTCCATCAGGCGGATGGGCTTGGCGCCGGGCGCGAACGCCGTGGGCGCGGCAAGGCGGGTGCCGGCGATGCGCTCGTGATGGGCACTGGCCCACCACGACTTGAGATCCTTCTGGCGGAACAGCCAGGGCTCGCCATAAGCACCGTCGGTGATGGGGGTGCGCGCCTGCGCGGCGCGGGCGGCATCGTCCGCATAGAACCAGTCGAACGCCTCGCCGGAGGTGAGATTGGCCTTGAGGTAGGCGCGGTCGTGGATGCCGGTGGCGAGCGCCGCGTCGAGATGGCCGGCGCCGTCGCGCCAGTCGGCCAAAGGCGGATAGAAGTCGATGCCGATGAAGTCCACCGCCGGAGCGCTCCACACCGCATCCAGCGGAAAGCGCACATCGCCGTTGGCCATCACCTGCGCGCCGTATTCGGTCCAGTCGGCGGCGTAGGAGACGCGGGTGCCGGAACCCACCACCGCCTTCACGTCGGCGGCAAGCTGCGCCAGCGCCTCGGCGGCGGGGAAGGCGCCGGTGTCGTCGGTGAGGCGGGTGAGCGCCGCCATCTCCGAGCCGATGAGGATAGCCTCCACGCCCCCCGCAGCCACCGCGAGATGGGCATAGTGCAGCACCATGCGCCGCAGGCTCCATTCGGCCGGGCCGTGATAGAACACGTTCGTGCCGGAGCGCGTGAAATCGGAAGGCGCGGCGGCGCCGAACAGGGCCGCCACCTGCGCCCGGCAGGCGGCGGTTCCATCCGCCGAGCCCGGCCGCCCTGGCGCCGGATCGCACACGATGCGCCCGCGCCAGGGATAGGCCGGCTGCGCGGCGGCCCCGGTCCAGGGATCGGGCCGGGTGTTGGCGGCGGGTATGTCCATCATCACGAACGGGTTCAGCGTCACCGTCAGGCCGGCCTCCGCCAGCCGCCGGATGGCCAGCACCACGCTCTCGTCGGAAGGCGTGCCGCCATAGGCCGAGCGGCCCTCGTACTGGGAGACCGCGAGGGCGCTGAGCCGGGTCTCGCCGCCCACGATCCAGTCGGCGGAGGTGGACTTGTCGGAGCGCTCGGTGCGCGGGCGCACGGTGCAGGCGCCGGCCCTCAGGTCGTCGCCGAACCAGGCCACCACCAGCGACACCCGCTCCACGTTCGGGCAGGTGCCGGTAAGCTGGTCGATGGCCACCTCGAAATCGCTCGCCGCGGTGCTGACATGGCGGTTCTCCCGCCCGTAGCGCGCCGGCCCGTGCAGTTGGCGGACGGTGCGCGTGTCGTAGGCGAACTCGCTGGCGCCGGGGATCAGCGTCACCGCCCGCACCTGCCGTTCCAGCGCGCCCACCGCGCGCTCCACCTCCACCGTGATCTGGGGCAGGCGATTGCCGTAGTCGGTCAGCTCCAGATTCTCGAACACCACATGGGCGACGCCGCGATAGGCCGGCGTCGCGCCCGCCCCCTGCCGCGCCTCGATGGCGGGATCGGGCACCTGCGCCTCGTCGCCGAGATGCAGCCGCACGGTGAGGCGGCGGGTATCCAGCAGCTTGCCGTCGGCCCAGATGCGGCCGATGCGCGAGAGCGGCCCCTCGCACACCGCCACGGCGAAATTGCCGTAATAGGTGTAGGTCGTGGTGGTGGGGGCCGAGGGCGTGAGGCTGGAGCCCTTGCCCCCGGTGGACTGGGTGGAGGTGGTGGCCACCTCCTTCAGCTTCGTCGCCCAGATCACCTGCCCGGCGAGGCGGGCGCGGCCATAGACACGCGGCAGCGGCGTGCCTTCGGTGGAGCCCATCACGTCGAGGTCGGTGAGGCGCGGGCCTTGCGTGTTGCGCGAGCGGTTGCCACCGAACAGCGCGCCATCAATCACGGAGCCGCCGATGGCGCCCAGCGCCCGCCCGGCGATGGCACCGACGGGCCCGAACAGCGCGCCACCGACAAGGCTGCCGGCCGCGCCGAGAAGCAGGGTCGCCATAAGATGTCCTCAAGGGTTTGGGAGGGGGGCGCGTAACTGCCGGGGGGTCAGCGTATGGACGTTCACGCGAAGATCGTCGCCGTGGGTGCGGAGGGCAGTTATCGTGTTCGGATCGTCCGACGGGAAAACGAGATGGCACGCAAGTCGAAGTCCAGCGAAGCGGATGCGCTCGATCAGGCGCAGGAACTGATCTATCAGGCGTGGGATGCGCGCACGGCCAAGCGCCGCATTGCGCTCGCCGAGAAGGCGCTGACCGTCAGCGCCCTCTGCGCGGATGCCTACGTTCTTCTGGCCGAGCACACCGAAGGCGGCTCCGATGCGGCACTCGACCTGTGGCGCCGCGGCGAGGAAGCCGGACGCACCGCGCTCGGCGCGGCGGCCTTCAAGGAAGACGAGGGGGACTTCTGGGGACTTCTCGAAACCCGCCCCTTCATGCGCGCGCTGTTCGGCCTCGCATGCACCGAGAAGGTGCGCGGCGACCATGCCGCGGCCATCGACCACCTGCGCGAGATGCTGCGGCTGAACCCGAACGACAATCAGGGCGCCCGCCACATCCTGGCCGCCGTCCTGTTGGAGGCGGGACGTGACGACGACCTCGCGGCGCTCTTCGAGACATATCCCGAGGACAGCGCGGCCGCGTGGTCCTGGACGAGGCCGCTGGCGGCCTTCCGCCGGTCCGGCGACGACGCGCAGAACCGCAAGCTGCTGGCCAAGGCCATGGCAGGGAACCCCCACGTGCCGGCCTTCCTCACCGGCGAGAAGTCGATTCCCGCGCGTCTGTCACCCTACTACACACCCGGCGACGCGAACGAAGCAATCGAATATGTCCTCGACTTCCGTCCGGGATGGGAGAAGACGCCCGGCGCCATCGACTGGCTCCGCGCCCATGCCTCCGCCCCGAAAAAGGCGCCGCGGCGCAATCCCTCCGGTCGCTCGAATCCTCAATAAGCGCCACGCACGGGCAGCGCCCCTACGCCACCCCCGGAAAGGCGAAGGCGAAGGCGAGGCGGCGGCGCCACCAGGGCGCCAGATGGCCCTCGCACACGTGTGCCCCGTCATAGGCGTGGATCATGCGCGCGCCCTCGGAGAGGATCGCCGCGTGCTTCGCCGGAAGATGGGCGCGGAAGCGGAACAGCAGCACGTCGCCGGGCTTTGCCTCCTCCACCGGAACAGCGACGAGGCAACGCGCCGCCGCCTGCGCCAGGGTCTCGCGGCGGCCGGCCTCGGCCCAGTCCGGCGCGTAAGCGGGCATGGCCTCCGGCTCGGGGCCGATCAGCTCCCGCCACACCCCGCGCACGAGGCCGAGGCAGTCCGCCCCCTGCCCCTTCAGCGAGGCGCGATGGAGGTAGGGCGTGCCGATCCACGAGCGCGCCTCGGCGAGGATGGCGGCACGGGTGAGGAGCGCGGTCATTCCATGAGGCTCCCGTCGTATCCGCCCTCGCCCTGGATGGCGACGGCGATGACGAAATCGTTGCCCGGCATGTGGGGGAAGCCACGGAAATTGAGCGCGTTCGCGAAGCGGTCGCGGCAGGTGGCGAACTGCTTGTCGCAGCCGGCCGTCAGCGCGATCTGATCGCCCGCCGCCACCGCGACGGGCGGACGCTGCCACAGGCGCAGCAGCACGCCTTCCGCATCCACGAGATGCGCCTTCACCTCGGTGACGAAGCCCGCATTGGCGCCGGTCGAGAACCGCGCGCGACCCCGCGCGAAGGCCCCCTCCGCGAAGGCGGAAAGGCCGGTGACGCGCAGGCTCAGCGCGCTCGCGATGGCGGCCACCGTGGCACTCGCCGCGTGGTCGGGAAGGGTCAGGTCCACGCCGCAGCGCGCGTCGCCCAGATCGGCATCGCAGGTGGCCGAGAGCAGGCGTCCGCGGGCCTGGTTGAGGCCATCGGAGAGGCTGCGGATCTCGGCGGTGAAGACGCCGTCCTGGAGCCGCACCTCGCCGATGGTGCCGCGCCTCAGGAGGAGGTGCTGGCCGGCGTCCTGCCAGTTCACCAGGAGGAGGTCGATGGCGGCGCCGTCATAGCGGCCGGCGGCGAGATCGTCGGCGGACAGCGCATCGTGCGAGAGCGCGCCGGAGACCTCCGCGCCGGTCACGGACAGGCCGGCGGCGTGGGTGCTCTGCGAGCCGGAAAGGCCCGACGCCGCCTTGCAGGCGAGGCCATCGACGACGAGGTCGCGATCATGGTCGGTGAAGCCCATGACGAGGCCGTCGCGCCGCGTCACGCGCCAGGCATGGCACAGGGTGGTGGCGCCCGACGCGAGATGGGCCGCGAGCGCGGAAGGAAGGGTGCGCATTTCGCCTCACACGCGGATCTCGATGACGGGGATGCGCGGGATGTCGCCCGCGGCGAAGGCGGTGAGATTCACCTCGAGGAAATCGGTGTCGAAGCGCACCGGGACATCGAAGGAAAAGCCGGCCGAGACGATGACGGACGCGGCCGGGACGGACGGCGCCGCGAAGGTGATTTCACCGCGTGTCGCATCGAGTGAAAAGTGCATATCCTCAATGTGTTCGACCCCGTTCACGGCGACCCGCACGCTGCCCGGAACCGGCTTGGTGATGGCCCGCGCATAGGGTGCGTGGAGGCCGCCATAGGTCTTCGTCAGCGCGAAGGTCGCGCGGGTGCCGTCGCCGGTTCCGATCACCTGGTCCAGGGGCGTCACGACGCCCCCCGGCGGCGCGGAGGAATGGTCGAGGCGATCGCGCCAGCGGAAGCCGTAGAGGCGCCCGCGACGCTCCTCGAAGAAGGCCACCACATCGGCCAGCGCGGAAAGGCTCTTCACCCCGTATCCGGCGTCCCAGCGGCGGCGCGAATCAGCCTGCCGGGTGTTGCGTTCCTCGCGTCCGGATGCGGTCGTGACCACCTCGGTGACGCGCTCGGGACCGCCGGAAGCGCCCAGGGCGACCTCCAGCGGGAACAAAATCTCATGGAAGGCGGCCATATGATGCCCCTATTCCCCAATTCTTAGGCGAAAACAGTAGAGACGGCCTTGACATAGTTGAACGTGACGCCTTGACTTTGCTCCGCCCCGTTGAGCATGGAGCGAAAGCATGGCTACCAAGCCCGCAAAGAAGCCGGCCGCCGCCGCCGAGAAACCCGCCGAGAAGGCACCTGCCCCGAAGGCTGCGGCGAAGGCCGCTCCCAAGGCGGCGGCAGCCAAGAGCACAGCACCCAAGACCACGACCCCCAAGGCCGCCGCCCCCAAGGCCGCTGCCCCGAAGGCCCCCGCGAAAGCCACGGCTCCGAAGGCCGCTGCCACCAAGGCTGCTGCCCCGAAGGCCGCCGCCAAGAAGGCCGCGGCGCCCAAGCCTGCCGCCGAGAAGCCGGTGGCCGAGAAGCCCGCCCCGAAGGCCGCCGCGGCCAAGACGGCGGCGCCGAAGGCCGCATCCGCCAAGGCTGCGAAGCCCGCCGCCGAGAAGCCGGCGAAGGCTCCCGCCAAGGCCGCTGCCAAGCCGGCGGAGAAGAAGGCTCCCGCCAAGCCCGCCGAGGCGAAGGCCGCTGCCAAGCCTGCGGCGAAGGCCGCGAAGCCCGCTGCGAAGGCTGCCAAGCCCGCCGCACCGAAGGCCGAGCCCGCACCGGCGCCTGCGCCGGAAGCCAAGGCTGCGCCCAAGGCCGCCGCCCCGAAGGCCGCCGCCCCGAAGGCTGCTGCGAAGCCCGCCGCCAAGAAGGCTGCCGCCCCCAAGGCCGTAGCTCCGAAGCCTGCTGCTCCCAAGGCGGCTGCGAAGGCCCCGAAGGCCGCCGCAAAGAAGTGAGGTTCGCTTCCCCGATGGCTGGCGCTCGGCACTGAGCCCGGGCGCCCCATCGGAGCGAGACAGGCCTGTCGCCCACAAGCAGCGCATGATGGGCGGCGGATGAAGAGGGGGCCCGCATCCGGATCGGCTGAACGGATGCGGCCTGTGTCTTTGTTTCTGCAGGCGGGCTGCGCCCCCGGATGGCGCATCTTCCCGGCTCGCCTGCGGGACATATTTGCCTGGTGAGCATCTCCGGCGTGCCTTCACGGCGTGCGTCCGGAAGCTCCGGTTATCGGCTCGCGCTCTGGCGGGCATCGGCGTGGTCCCGATGATCGCGCCGGGTCGCGCACCGAAGATGAGGCGAACCACCACACGAGGCGGCGCTTCCTGCGGCGATCATCGTCGCGCGCTGATCCCGTCGCGCGACGTGACCTGCCCCATCCTCCCGCCGGGCCGGGGCGTTCCGATGCGGCGCCTGTGTCACGGAACCTGTGTCACGGTGCCATTTTCCCAATGGCGAGATGACGTTGAGGCACCCGCACCCCATCCGCCGGGGATTTTCGCGGCCCCCCGGAACGGCTATGGTGCGCCCGTTCCGCCGCCCCGCGGCGGGTGCCATCCGGACCCGCATCATGCCTGACGCAGCCTGCTTCCCGCCCCGCCGCGCGCCGCGCCCGATCCATCCTGCGCCAGGCCGTGCCGGCGCCTTCGGCACCGTGATGGCCGCGCTCCTCATCGCGGGAGCCGCCCACGCCCAGACGGCCGGCGCGAAGAAGGAGGATACGAGCTGCGCCCAGTACGGCGCCGGCTTCCAGAAGATACCCGGCAGCACTTCCTGTGTCCGCACCGGCGCGACGGTGCGGGTGGACGCCTTTGGCGGCTCCGGCCTCACCAGTGCGCCGAACCAGTTCGGTGGCACCCCGTCCGGCAGCGGCCCGGCCGCCTCCACCACCAGCTCCGACCCCTGGAAGAGCGCGCGCTGAACGTATTCCCTTTCCTGAAGTTGAGAGGACGATCCACCGGGCAAATCAATTGCTTCAACCGCCCGGCCTGTCTCACGCCCCGCGCTGGCCACGCGCCACCGCCCGCGCCACGAGACCGGACAGATAGGCCTCCGAGCGGCGGAAGCCGGCCACGTCCGGCGTGGAGACATTCACCGTCACCGCCGCCCGCCCCGTCCCTTCGGCCGAGCGCACGCCGAGCTTGCCGTCGGCGCCCCGCGCCAGCGGCAGGATGGCCTCAGCCCCCTTCTCGCCCATGAGGCCGAGGCTGGCACCGCCGAGCGGAAAATAGGTGGGCGACGCCACCACGCCGCCGCGTGCGAACGGCATCACCCGCCCGTCCGAGATCGCCCCGCCCTGGGCGAAGCCGAGCCCGCCGGCCGCCCCCGAGAACAGGGACGAGAGCCCGCTCTCCAGCGGCTTCAGGGCCGCCGTGAGGGCGAGGTTCGAGAGCCGCGCGGCGAGCTGCTCCAGCACGCTGCCGAGGTCCTTGCCCTGCACGGCAAGCCCGGTGAAGGCGGAGGCCAGCGCCGAGGCGAAGCCCTTCGCCGACACCTCCACCTCCCCCAGCGCCGCCTTGGCGGTGCGGGTGTCCAGCTCGATGGCGATGTCGATGGTCTCGGTCATGGGTCGGCCTCAGGACAGATCGGGGAAACGTGCCATCAGCGCGGAAAGATCCGGCTGCGACAGGCGCTCCGGCGCGGGCGGCAGGAGGGCGGAGACGGCGGCGGCGAGCTCCCGCGGCGTCATGCGCCAGAAGGCATCGGGGCTAAGCCGCAGCAGGCCGAAGCCGGCGCCCATGGCCGCCGCCCAGGGAAAGGGACGGGCGGCCAGGGGCTCCGGCCTCAGGCCCGCTGCGGCGGCGGAGGGGATGCCGGCACCTCCCCCGCCGCATCCGCCGCGAAGGTGATGGCGAGCAGGTCGGCGACGATGCGCGCGAAGCCCGCCGCGCCGCCATCGGCGCGCATGCGCTCCACCTCGGCGAGGGTCACGCTCTCGCCCGCGCCATTGAGGCCGGCGGCGATGATGCGCGCGGCGTCGCGGGCCGAGAGCCGGCCGGTCTCGAACCGCGTGGCCAGCGCCATGAGGTCGTCGGCGCCGAAGGCGCTCTCCAGCTCCGCGAGGGCGCCGAGGGTGAGCACCAGGACGCGCGGGCGTCCATCGAGCACGGCCGCGATCTCGCCGCGTCGGGCATTGGGCATGGGGTGTCCTTTCGGGAGAGAAACGCCGGCGCCTTACAGCGCGAAGTCATGCACGCCGGCGCCTTACAGCGCGAAGTCATGCACGCCGGCGCCTTACAGCGCGGCGAAGATCATCTCCCCGGCACTTTCCAGCGTCAGGTCGAAGGTGACCTCGCGGTCGTGCTCGGCGGCGATCTCCAGCGCGGTGATCTGGAACGGCCCGGTCACGGTGCCGAAATCCGGGATCACCACCTGGCAGGAGGCCAGCGCGCCGGAGAAGAAGACCTGCCGCACCAGCGCATCGGAGGCGGCATCCTTGAACACGCCGGAGCCGGAGACCGACGCCCGCTTCACCCCCGCCCCGTCCAGCAGCTCGCGCCAGCGCCCGGCGCTGTCGGAATGGGTCACGTCCACGCTCTGGGCGTTGAAGGCCAGCGTGCGCGAGCGCAGCCCCGCCACGGTGGTGAACTGGGTTCCGTCATGCATCTTCAAAAGCAGGTCCTTGCCCTTCTGCGCGGCCATCTCGTTTCTCCGAAAATCAAAGGGGCTCGGTGACGGCGCGAAACCGCACCAGAGCGTGGAAGGTGCGCCCGTCGCTCTCGCGGCGGACCTCGGCGGTGGTGGCGCGCAGATTGGCGAGCCGGTGGCCGGCGAGCGCCAGCGGCGCGTCGTGCAGCGCCTGGGCGACGGCCTCGGCCACCGCATAGGCCTCCGCCCGCCCGCCGGAGCGGGAGAAGACGTGGAGGGTCAGCGCCTGCTCGGTGCCGGCCTCGGTGGCGGTGGACCAGTCGGCCACCACCGCCTCCCCCAGCGCCACGAAGGGGAAGTCCGCCTCCGCCGGCGGCACGTCATGGATGCGCGGCCCGCCCAGCAGCGCGGTGAGCGCGGCATCGGCAACGAGCGCCGCGTGGAGCGCCGCCCGCAGGGCCAGCGCCGGGCTATCGAGGGGGATGCTCATGAGCGCCTCCGGGCGAAGGCGAGGCGGATACGGTCGAGCACCGGATCGCCCGGCCGTCCCAGAGCGCCGCGAATGCGCGCCAGCAGCACGGGATCGGCCACGCGCACCAGCGGTCGCCGGGGCGATCCGGCGATGGTGGCGGGAGCACCTGTCTCGGCGGTGATCTCGGCGGCCAGCTCCCGCGCCGCATGGCCGGCGGCTTCGGCCTCGGCCGCCGGCAGATGGCGGGCGGCGAGGCGCTGGGCCAGGCCCTGGAGGCCGCCGGTGCGGATGGTCGCCCTCATGTCTCTTCCTCCCGGCAGCGGATGTGGTGGAAGCGGCCGCGCCCGTCGGCGTCGGCCACCGCCTCCACATGGAAGCGGCGGCCGGCATGGAGCAGAAGGTCGCCGGCCGCGACGGTGTTGGGCGCGCGCACGGTGAGGCGCAGCAGACGGCTCGCGCGCGGGCGCTCCTCGGCGACGCCGTAGTCGGTGGAAAGCGTTTCGATGGCGCCCCACAGCACGTCCACGGTGAGGAAGGTGCGGGCGATGCCGCCGGCGCCATCGGGCAGGTCGACCGCGGTCTGGTGCGTCAGGCGGTGACGCAGCGCCCCGACGCTCACAGCCGCACCACGCGATAGGGCGCCATCAGCGCCCGCGCGGCGGCGGGCAGCGCGGTGGCCTCGCCCGGCCCGTCGCGATGTTCGTGGAAGTGCGCCACCAGCAGGCGCACCGCCTGCACTAGGTCCGCCGGCACGTCGGCGGCATCGGGGCCGTAGCCGGCGGTGAAGGTGATGACGATGCCGCCATGGCGCACCAGCGGCGCGCTCACCCGCGCCGGATCCACGCGGAACAAAGCGGGGGCGCGATCGCCCACCAGCGCCAGCGGGCCGGCGGGTAGCGCCACCGGCGTGCCGTCCGCCGCCGCGACGGTGACGCTGAGGATCTGGCGCACCGGCGACAGCGGCGCGGGGATGACGCCGCGCAGGGGCCAGGCATCGAGGCTGAAGCGCCAGGTCTGCTCCATGAGCGCACGGCCGGTCTCCACCTCCACCCGGCGCCGGGCGGCGGTGATCAAGGCGTCGAGGAGGGCGTCCTCCGCGTCGTGGTCAATACGCAGATAGGCCTTAGCCTCGGCGCGCGTGAGCGGCTCGGCGGCGGGGCCGGCGACAAGGTCTGCCATGGGGGGCTCCGGTGGTGGAGTGGGTGACGGCGTCGGTCGAAGGTGGAAACCGCGCGCTCCGCCCGCGCGACGCGGCCCCCTCTCCCGCATGCGGGGGAGGGATGGGAG
>NZ_JAIVFN010000060.1 GCF_030015065.1 Xanthobacter autotrophicus
CCGCCCCGCCGCGCAGACCCCGCCGGACCTGCGCACCTGGCTCGCCGACCTCGCCGCCCGCGGCCGGCTCGCCGTGGCGCGGGAGAATGTGCCCCTCGCCCATGACCTCGCCGCCGTGGCGAAGCGCACCGAGCGCGACAAGGCGGTCCTGTTTCCCCATCCCCTGGGCTCCGACGGCAGGGTGCACGACATGCCGGTGGTGGTGAACCTCTTCACCCATCGCCAGTGGGTCGCAGATGCGCTCGGCGTGAGCGAGGACCAGCTGCTCCCCCATGTCCTCGCCGCCGCGGCGAAGCCGACCCCCTGCGTGGAAGTCACCTCCGCGCCGGTGCAGGACGTGGTCCACACTGAGGTCGATCTCCTTGCCCAGCTGCCCGTTCCTTCCCACAACGAGCTGGACAGCGGCCCCTACATCACCGCCGGGCTCCTGATCGCGCGCAATCCTGTCACCGGCGTGCAGAACGTCTCCATCCACCGCTGCCAGATCAGCGGGCCGAACCGCATCGGCGTGCTGCTGCTGCCGCGTCACACGCTCGCTTATTACCGCATGGCGGAGGAGGCGGGCGCGGCGCTGGAGATCGCCATCGTCATCGGCGCCCATCCGGCGCTGCTGCTGGCCTCCCAGGCCATCTGCGCGCTGGACGAGGACGAGATGGAGATCGCCGGCTCCCTCCTCGGGCGCCCGGTCGAGGTGGTGAAGTGCAAGACCAATTCGGTGCGCGTGCCGGCCTGCGCCGAGATCGTGGTGGAAGGCCGCATCCTGCCCAAGGTCCGCGAGCCGGAAGGCCCGTTCGGCGAGTTCCCGCAATATTACGGCCCTCGCGCCGCCCGCGAGGTGATCGAGGTGGATGCGGTGACCCATCGCCGCCATCCCATCTTCCACACCATCGTCGGCGGCTCGTTCGAGCATCTGGTGCTGGGCGGCGTGCCGCGCGAAGCGACCCTGCTGCAGCACCTGAAGCGCTCGTTCCCGAACGTACTGGACGTGCGCCTCACCCGCGGCGGCACCTGCCGCTATCATCTCGTCGTCAAGATCGACAACGAGCGCGAGGGCGAGGCCAAGAACATCATCCTGTGCGCCTTCGGCGGCCATTATGACGTGAAGCAAGTGGTGGTGGTGGACAAGGACGTGGACATCTCCAGCGCCGAGGAGATCGAATGGGCGGTGGCCACCCGCTTCCAGGCCGACCGCGACATGGTGGTGGTCTCGGGCGCGCTCGGCTCCAAGCTCGATCCCTCCACCGACGGCGGCATCAGCGCCAAGCTCGGCCTCGACGCCACCGCGCCGCTCTCCGACGATCCCCTCGCCTTCCGCCGCATCCGCGTGAAAGGCGAGGAGAGCGTGGACCTCAACGAAGCCCTCGTTAAGGATCCCAACGCCGCCTTCGCCCGCATCGTCGCGCAGGTTTCCTGAAAGCCATCACAGAAGCCGGGCGCCCAGCGCACCGGACACCAGACCGGGAGGATTGAAATGAACGACAGGACGACCCGCCGCCGCTTCACGGCCGGCACCCTCGCCGTGGCGATCGCCGCCGCGCTCGCCTCTGCCGGCGCCGCGCAGGCGGCGGACAAGGTGAAGGTGGGCATCAACAATGTGGTGTCGGACGTGGTGTTCCATCTCGGCATCGAGCGCGGCATCTTCGCCGCCGAGGGACTGGAGGTGGAGCTCATCGCCTTCGATTCCGGTCCGAAGATGATCGCCCCGCTGGGCTCCGGCCAGATCGACGTGGGCGCGGGCGCCTCCTCCGCCGGCCTCTACAATGCGGCCGCCCGCGGCATCAACATCAAGGTGGTGGCGGACAAGGGCTCCACCCCTGTCCACTACGATTACATGCCACTCATGGTCCGCAAGGAACTGGTGGACTCCGGCAAGGTGAAAACCGTCGCCGATCTCAAGGGGATGCGCGTGGGCTCGGTGGGCCCGGGCGCGGCCACCAACGCCAAGATGGCGCACATCCTCGCCAAGGCCGGCCTCACCTACAAGGACGTGAACCACAACTACATCGGCTATCCGCAGCAGATCGCCGCCTTCACCACCGGCGCCATCGACGCCGCCATCACCACCGAGCCCTCGGTGACGCAGGCGGTGAACAACGGCGTCGCCGTGCGCTTCGTGGTGGACGGCTATCCCAACCAGCAGGTGGCCGTGCTGCTCTATGGCGGCGACTTCATCGCCAAGCGCCGCGATATCGCCCAGCGTTTCATGAACGCCTATGTGAAGAGCGCCCGCATCTTCAATGACGCTACGGCGGGCGGCAGGTTCGACGGCAAGGGCGCCGACGAGATCATCAAGACCATCATGCGCACCACCGGCCTCAAGGATGCAGAGCTGTTCAAGACCATGATCCCCAACGGCATTGATCCCGACGGCAAGGTCGATGTCGCGAGCATGGCGCAGGACCTCAAGTTCTTCACCGAAACCGGCTATCTGGAACGGCCCGCCAAGGTGGAAGACGTGGTGGACACCTCCTTCGCCGATGCCGCCGTGAAGCAGATCGGCCGCTACAAGGCAGCCCAGAACTGAGCCTGCCGGGCGCCGCCCGCCGGCGCCCGGCCCGCGTCCTGGAAGCCCCAGCCGGCACGGAAAAGGGGCCCCATCTTGCATCCGGAGGAAGGATTCATGGCCGTCGTGAGCATGTTGAACGTAAAGCCGAGCCCGGCGGAAGCCGCGCCTCCGGTGCAGATCTCCCTGCGCGGCGTGCGCAAATACTTCGGGTCGTCCGGCTTCGTGGCGGTGGACGGCATCGACCTCGACATCCCGCAGGGCCAGTTCTTCGTCATCGTCGGCCCGTCCGGTTGCGGAAAGACCACGCTCCTGCGGATGCTGGCCGGCCTTGAGAGCCTCAGCGAAGGCACCATGAAGCTCAACCGGACGGACCCGAGTCGGCCGGAGAATTCCATGGTGTTCCAGGGCGACAGCCTGTTCCCCTGGATGACCGTCTACGACAACGCCGCCTACGGCCTCAGGATGCGCGGCGTGTCGGACAAGGACGTGGAGGAGAGCGTCAAGCTCTGGCTGGAGCGCATCGGCCTCTACCGCTTCCGCGACCGCTATCCCAGCCAGCTCTCCGGCGGCATGCGCCAGCGCGTCTCCATCGTGCGCGCCTTCGCCAACGATCCGGAAATCCTGCTCATGGACGAGCCCTTCTCGGCCCTCGACGAGCAGAACAAGATGCTGCTGCATGAGGAATTGCTGCGCATCTGGGAGGCCACCAAGAAGACGGTGGTCTTCATCACCCATTCGGTGGACGAGGCGGTGACGCTGGGCGACCGCATCATGATCATGACCGCCAATCCGGGGCGCGAGAAGGCCATCATCGACGTCCCCTTCGCCCGCCCCCGCAACGTGCTGGAACTGCGCCACGATCCCGCCTACGGCGATCTCGTGTTCCACATCTGGGAGCAACTCCGGGACGAGGTTCAGCGCGCCCGCATGAATGCCGAGGGAGGCAAGTGATGGCGAACAAGTCTGGCTATATCGGCGAGCGCTTCATCGGCCTCCTCACCCCGCTCGTGCTGCTGGGCATGTGGGAGGCTGCGGCCCGCACCGGGCTCATTGATGCCCGCTTCTTCCCGCCGCCCTCCAGCATCGTCCACACCTTCGGCGCGCTGATCGCCTCCGGCGAGCTGTGGACCAACCTCGTGGCGAGCCTTCGCCGCCTCTTCCTCGGGATGCTTCTGGGCGGGGTGCCGGCGCTGTTCCTCGGCCTCGCCATGGGCATCTCCAAGCCCCTGCGCGCGGCCATCGACCCGTTGATCTCGGCCACCTACCCCATCCCGAAGAGCGCCATCCTGCCCCTCGTGCTGCTCATCTTCGGCCTCGGCGAGATGTCCAAGGTGGTGATGGTGGCGCTGGGCGCCTTCTATCCCATCCTCATCAATACGGTGATGGGCGTCGCCAACATCGACAAGATCTACCTCGATGTCGGGCACAACTACCGCGCCAGCCGCTGGCAGGTGTTCCGCACCATCGCGCTGCCGGGGGCGCTGCCCTCCATCATGGCCGGGGTGAAGCTCGCCATGGGCATGGGCCTCATCCTCATCGCCATCTCCGAGATGGTGGCCGCCTCCGACGGCATCGGCTACATGATCTGGAACGCCTGGCAGGTGCTCACCGTTGACACCATGTATGTCGGGCTGTTGGTCATCGCGCTGCTCGGCTTTGTCTTCTCGGTCATTCTGGACGAGATCGAGCGCATGTTGATTCCGTGGAAGGCAAGGGCCTGAAGGAGGCCGGATGTCGAACGCGCTCCGGATCGCGCACGGCGCCTTCGGGCGGGTCGCCCTTCTGGACATGGACCGCCCGCTGGTGCGCCACGCGCATCCGCACTGCCACGTGCTGCTGAAGGTCGAGGGCGCGGACACCGCCTTCGCGGTCGGCGAGGGGCGCGTCCCCCTCACCGACCGTTCGTGCGTTCTGGTGAACGGCTGGGAGCCGCACGCTTATGTGCATGACCCGGACCGCCCGAAGACCATCATCCTCGCCCTCTATATCGAGCCGGACTGGCTGAAGACCTTCCGCCCCGGCTGGGTCGCCTCCGGCGGCGCCGGCTTCTTCGAGCAGCCGGGCGGGGAGGTCTCGCCGCGCATCCGTCGCCTCGCCCACGACCTCGCTGCCGCGATGATGGCCGAGCCCGACGCCAGGGCGGTCCACGAGGCGCTGCTGGCGGACCTCATGATCTCCGTGGTGGAGCGCTTCACCCCCTGGCGCAGCTTCTCCATCCGCGCGCTGGACGGCCAGCGCCGCATGGACTGGCGCATCCGCCGCGTGGTGGACGCCATGCGCGCCAATCTCGGGGAGGATGTGGACACGGCCGCCCTGGCGAAGGAGGCGGGACTCTCGCGCGCCCATTTCTTCCGCCTGTTCGAGGCCTCCACCAACGTGCCGCCGCGCATCTATCTCAACGTGATGCGGGTGGAGGCGGCGGTGGCCGCCGTGACCGGCGAGGACGGCAGCTTCACCGACATCGGCGAGCGCCTGGGCTTCTCGGCGCCCTCCCATTTCACCCGCTTCTTCCGCGACCATACCGGCGTCACGCCCACCGAATTCCGGGCCATTTCCCGCATCGCAATGTAGCTTCGCCCGCCTGCCAAATACTTGTTCAACAGCCATTTTCGCAGCCGGCACGCGGTTCACGCCCCACCGCAGCGCATCATTGCAAATGAGACTCCCCGGTAAAAGCTGAGACGACTCGGCATGGTCCGCGCCGCCCGCCCCCGGCACCTTCCCCGCTAACCAAAGCCCCGTCCGCGGAGCGAATGAGGGAAGCGCCGGAATGCTGGACATGCCGCAGGACAAGGCGGGGGAATGGGTCGGCCGCGCCATCGAGCGCGTGGAGGATGCCGCCCTTCTCTCCGGCGGCGGCCGCTATCTGGACGATCTGGGCGTGAAGCCCGGAACGCTCCACATGGCGATCCTGCGCGCGCCCCACGCCCATGCGGACATCGTTTCCATCGACCCCGCCGCCGCCAAAGCCCTGCCCGGCGTCGCCGCCGTGCTCACCGGCGCGGACGTGGCGAAGCTCACCACCTCCCTCGTGGTGGGAGTGAAGGCGCCGGTGGAATGCTGGCCCATGGCGGTGGACCGGGTGCGCTTCGTCGGCGAGCCGGTGGCGCTGGTCGTTGCGGAAGACCGCTATGTGGCGGAGGACGCCCTCGATCTCATCGAAGTCGCCTACGAGATGCGCCCGGCGGTGGTGGACCCCCTCGCCGCCATGGAAGACGGCGCGCCGCTGCTGCACCACGGCTTCCCGCGCAACATCGCCTCCGACCGCAGCTTCCGCTATGGCGACCCCGAGGCAGAGTTCGCGCAGGCCGCGCACCGCATCGCCATCTCGGTACGCTATCCGCGCAATTCCTGCACCCCCATCGAGACCTACGGTCTCGTTGCCGAATACGACCCGCACGAGGACGCCTATGACGTCCTCGCCAATTTCCAGGGCCCCTTCTCCATCCATGCGGTGATCTCGCGGGCGCTGAAGGTGCCGGGCAATCGGCTGCGCCTCAGGACACCCCGCGACAGCGGCGGCTCGTTCGGCATCAAGCAGGGCATCTTTCCCTACATCGTGCTGGGCGCGGTGGCCGCGCGGGTCGCGGGCCGGCCGGTGAAGTGGATCGAGGACCGGCTCGAACACCTCATGGCCTCGGTCTCCGCCACCAACCGCGCCACGACGCTCACCGCCGCGGTGACGCCGGAGGGGCGCATCACCGCCCTCGACTGGGACCAGGTGGAGGATTGCGGCGCCCATCTGCGCGCGCCCGAGCCGGCAACGCTCTACCGGATGCACGGCAACCTCACCGGCGCCTACGACATCAAGAACCTCGCCGTCCGCAACCGCGTGGTGGTGACGAACAAGTGCCCCACGGGACTGAACCGGGGCTTCGGCGGTCCGCAGGTCTATCTGGCCCTCGAACGGCTGATGCAGCGCATCGCGGTGGAACTCCGCCTCGATCCGCTGGAGGTGATCCGCCGCAACCTCATCCCGGCAGATGCCTTCCCCTATCGCACCGCCTCCGGCGCCCTGCTCGATTCCGGCGATTACCAGAAGACGCTGGAGGTCGGTCTTGAGGCCGGCCGCCTCGACGAATTGCTCGCCCGCCGCGACAAGGCCCGCGCGGCAGGCCGCATCTACGGCATCGGCTATGCTGCCGCGGTGGAGCCCTCGGTCTCCAACATGGGCTATATCGCCACCGTCCTCACCCCCGCCGAGCGCCGCAAGGCCGGGCCGAAGAACGGCGCGCAGGCCACCGCCACCGTCGCCATCGACCCGGTGGGCTCGGTCAGCGTCCACGTCGCCTCCGTTCCACAGGGACAGGGCCACCGTACCGTGCTGTCGCAGGTGGTGGCGGACGTGCTGGGGTTGCAGCCCTCGGACATCCGCGTGAATGCCGAGATGGACACGGCCAAGGACGCCTGGTCCATCGCCTCCGGCAATTATGCGAGCCGCTTCGCCGCCGCCGTGGCGGGCGCCGCGAAAATGGCGGCCGACCGCATCGCGGCGCGCCTCGCCTGCGTCGCGGCGGCGCAGCTCAACGTGCCGGCGGAGGACGTGATGTTCGCGGGCGGCAAGATCGCGGCGCGCTCCAATCCCGCCAATGCGGTGCCCTTCTCCCGCGTCGCCGCGCTCTCCCACTGGGCACCGGCGCAGTTGCCGGAGGGGGTGGCGCCCACCATCCGCGAGACGGTGTTCTGGACCCCGCCGGAACTCGCCGCGGCCGACGAGGGCGACCACATCAATTCCTCCCTCTGCCACGGCTTCATCTTCGATTATTGCGGCATCGAGATCGACCGCGACACGGGCGAAATCCGCATCGACCACTACGTGACCGCGCACGATTGCGGCACCATCCTCCACCCCGGCATGGTGGACGGGCAGATCCGCGGCGGCTTCGCCCATGCCCTCGGCGCGTCCCTGCTGGAGGAATATGCCTATGGGGAAGACGGCAGCTTCCTGACCGGCACCTTCGCCGATTATCTCGTGCCCACGGCCATGGAGGTGCCCGAGCCGGTCATCGTCCATACCGAGACCCCTTCCCCCTTCACGCCGCTGGGCGCCAAGGGCGTGGGCGAGGGCAATTGCATGTCGACCCCCGCCTGCCTCGCCAATGCGGTGGCGGATGCGCTGGGCATCACCGACGTGCGCCTGCCGCTGGTGCCCTCCGGTGTCGCGGCGCTGATCCACGGCGCCGAGCCGCCGGCCCCGGCGGGCGCCCGCGCCAAGCCCGCCCCCGCACCCACCGGCAAGGGCGAACGGCTCATGCGCGGCGGGGGCAGGGCCCGCGTTGGCGCGGCACCGGAGGCGGTATGGGCCATGCTGCTCGACCCGGACACGCTGGCCGCCATCATCCCCGGCGCGCACGATGTGCGCAAAGTCTCCGACACCAAGTTCACCGCCGACGTGACGCTCGGCATCGGCCCGGTGAAGGGGCGCTACAAGGCGCAGGTTTCGCTCTCAGATCTCGACCCGCCCAAGGCCGTGACGCTCTCCGGCAAGGTGGACGGCAACCTCGGCTTCGGCGGCGGCTCCGGCCGCATCACGCTGGCACCGGAGGGGGGCGGTGGGACGGAGCTGTCCTACACCTACGAGGCTTTCGTGGGCGGGAAGGTGGCGAGCGTCGGCGGCCGCCTTCTGGATGGCGCGGCCAAGGTCATCATCGGCCAGTTCTTCGCGGCGCTGGCCCGCAAGGCGAGCAGCGGCAAGGGGACGAAAAGCGGCCTCGTCTCCCGGCTCCTCGCCCGGCTCTCCTCCCTGCTCGGGAGGGACGCGCGATGAAGCCCGCCGCCTTCGATTACGTCCGCGCCGAGAGCGTGGCGGAAGCGCTCGCCGTGCTCGGCCAGGAGGGTTCCGACGCCCGCATCCTCGCCGGCGGCATGTCCTTCATGGCCATGCTCAACATGCGCCTCGCCCGACCGAAGGTGCTGGTGGACATCATGCGCGTCGAGCCCCTCGCGCGGCTGGAGGTGGGGAAGGGCGCGCTGAAGATCGGCGCCGGCGTGCGGCAGGCGCGGCTTCTGGCCTTCGACGGGCTGGAGAGCGGCGCCCCGCTCATCGCGAAGGCCCTGCCCTTCACCGGCCACGCCCAGACCCGCAGCCGCGGCACCGTGTGCGGCTCCATCGCCCATGCGGATCCGAGCGCGGAGCTCCCGCTCTGCCTCGTGACGCTGAGGGGCCATGTGCATCTGAAGAGCGCCCGAGCCGGCCGCAAGGTGGCGGCGGAGGATTTCTTCACCGGCATGATGGCCACCGCCAAGGCCGATGACGAGATGATCGAGGCGGTCTCCTTCCCCACCCCGAAGGGCGAGGGCACCGCCTTCCGCGAGATCGCCCGCCGCCATGGCGATTTCGCCATCGTCGCCTGCGCGGCGCTGGTCTCGGACAACGGCATCCGCCTCGGCGTGGGCGGCGTCGCCGACATGCCGGTGGCGCGGGACATCCCGCTGCTCGATGGCTCGGCGCTGGACGACGCGCTCAACGCCCTCGCCTGGGAACTGGACGCCCGCGACGACGTGCATGCGAGCGCCCGCTATCGCCGCGAGCTGGTGCGCCGCATCGGCCGCTCCACCATCGAGGAGGCGAAAAGATGCCGCGCCTGAGCGCCGATGCGCGCCACACCGTGCGCTTCATCCTCAACGGCCGCGAGGTGAAGGGTCAGGCCTCGCCGCGCACCCTGCTCTCCGATTTCCTGCGCCACCAGATCGGCGCCACGGGCACCCATGTTGGCTGCGAGCACGGCGTGTGCGGTGCCTGCACCGTGGACGTGGACGGGATGCTCACCCGCGCGTGCATGACCCTCGCCGTGCAGGTGGAGGGATGCGCCGTCCGCACCGTGGAGGGCCTTGCCCCGGCGCCGGACCGCCTGTCCGTCCTTCAGGCCGCCTTCCGCCGCCACCACGCCTTGCAGTGCGGCTTCTGCACCGCCGGCATCCTCATGTCGCTCGACGTGTTCCTGAAAGCCGTTCCGGACCCGGACGAGGAGGCGGTGCGCGATCTCCTCTCCGGCCATCTGTGCCGCTGCACCGGCTACACGCCCATCGTCCGCGCCGCGCTGGAAGCGGCTGCGGAGCTTCGCGAAGTCCAGGGGGAAACCACCCATGCTTGACCTCGGCACCAGCTTCCTCGCCAGCGTGGCGCGCGATCCCGGAGCCATCGCCATCGTGGACGGCGACCTGCGCCTCACCTATCGCGAATGGCTCGGCAAGATCGGCGCGCTGGTGGCGGCTTTCGACCGGCTGGGCCTGAAGCCCGGCGACCAACTGGTGAGCGTGCTCCAGAACCGCTGGGAAGCCGCCACGCTGCACTGGGCCTGCCAGTTCGCCGGCATCGTGATTGCCCCCATCAACTGGCGCGCCAAGGCCGACGAGATCGACTTCGCCCTCGAGAATGCCGAGGCCAAGGCCCTGGTGTTCGAGGAGGTCTCCGCCGAGGCCGCCCGCGGCGCGACGCGCACGGCCGGCCTCCTCGCCATTGCCGTGGGCACGAGCATGGAGGGCGCCGTTCCCTTCGGCGAACTCTTGGCGGAGGACGCGCCCGAGCCGCGGCCGCGGGCGGGGGCGGATGCCTGGTCCATCATGCTCTACACCTCGGGCACCACCTCCCGCCCCAAGGGCGTGCCGCGCCGTCACCGGACGGAACGGGCGGCGGGCATCGCCCATGTGGCGCAGAACCTCTACCGCCGGGGCGAGGTGACGCTCGGCGTGATGCCGCTCTACCACACCATGGGGGTGCGCTCGCTCATCGCCATGTCGGTCATCGGCGGCACCTTCGTGTGCCTGCCGCGCTACGACACCAGGAGGGCGCTGGCGCTGATCGCGCGCGAGCGCGTCACCAACCTCTATCTGGTCCCGACCCTCTATCACGACCTCGTCCACGACCCGGCCTTCGCCGCGACCGACGTGTCGAGCGTGCGCAAGCTCGGCTTCGCCGGCGCTTCCATGACCGACGGGCTGCTCAAGAAGCTCGATGCGGAATTCTCGCCCGAGCTGTTCGTGAACCATTACGGCTCCTCCGAAATCTACACCTTCACCATCGACCAGAAGGCGATCCTCAAGCCCGGCTCCGCCGGCCGCGCCGGCATCAACCAGATGGTGCGCGTGGTGCGCCTCGGCGCCCAGTCCGCTGACGAGATCGCGGCGACGGGCGAGGAGGGCGAGATCATCGCGCTGCTGGCGGGCGACGAATCCTTCGAGGGCTACTGGCGCCGTCCGGAGGCGGATGCGAAGTCGCTGCGGGACGGCTGGTATTTCACCGGCGACACGGGCTTTCTGGACAAAGACGGCGACCTCTTCGTCACCGGCCGGGTGGACGACATGATCATCACCGGCGGCGAGAACGTCTCGCCGGTGGAGATCGAGAGCTGCCTGTCGCTACACCCCGCCGTGTCCGAGGTGGCGGTGGTGGGCCTGCCGGACGAGAAATGGGGCAAGATCGTCGTCGCCTTCATCAAGCGCGCCGCGCCGGTGGAGGCCGACGAACTGGACGCCTGGTGCCGCACCTCCGGCCTCGCCAATTTCAAGCGCCCGCGCCGCTTCGTCTTCGTCGCCGACATCCCGAAATCCCCGGTGGGCAAGCTGCTGCGGCGCCAGCTCGTCGCCGGCGAATACACGCCGGAGGCGGCAGCTTCCCACCCCGTCGCCTGATCTCTTCTTGAAAACCCAAGATCATCCATAAGGAAGCACAAGATGGCCGTAGCCTATACCTTCGCCGACCCCCGCCTCGCCACGCTGGACGGCTTCGGCGTGGAGATCGATGAGGCCCGCGAGCGCGCCGACATCATCCTGAACCGCCCGCCCTTCAACATCGTCTCCATGCCTGAGCGCGACCAGCTGCGCCTCGTGTTCGAGACGCTGGACGAGGACGATCGCGTGCGCGTCATCGTGGTGCGCGCGGTGGGCGAGCATTTTTCCTCCGGCGGCAACATCAAGGGCTTCATGGAGGCGTCCCCCGAGGCCGTCTCCAAGCTCGCCTGGAACATCGCCGCCCCGGCCCGCGCCTCCAAGCCCGTGATCGCCGCCAACCGCGGCTTCTGCTTTGGCGTCGGCTTCGAACTGTCGCTCGCCTGCGACTTCCGCATCGTGACCGACACCACCCAATATGCCCTGCCCGAGCAGAAGCTCGGCCAGATCCCCGGCTCCGGCGGCTCGGCGCGCCTGCAGATGATGGTGGGCATCACCCGCACCAAGGACATCGTGATGCGCTCCAAGCGCATCAGCGCCCAGCAGGCCCTCGACTGGGGCATCGCCACCGAGAAAGTGGCGGACGCCGACCTCGAGAAGGCCACCGACGCCCTCGCGGACGAGCTGCGCACCTTCTCCCCCATGGCCCAGCGCACGGCGAAGAAGCTGCTCAACGACACCGAGGATTCCCCCCTCTCCATCGCCATCGAGCTGGAAGGGCATTGCTACAGCCGGCTGCGGCAGTCGCACGACTTCAAGGAGGGGGTCGAGGCCTTCCACGAGAAGCGCAAGCCCGCGTTCAAGGGCTTCTGACGATCGACACAAGCCCCTCAGGGGCCGGGAGGAAACAAGAATGGCTGCCCAGGATACGTCCCTTGCCCCCGCCGCCGTCGCGGTGGGGCGTATCTCGGCATGGCGAAGGCGACCGACCTCTCCACCATCGTGCCCTATGCGCTGGGCATCGCCTTCATGGGCAATGCGGGCTGCGCGCCGGTGCTGATCTTCCTCAACGGGCGCTTCCCTGCCGCCATGCGCGCCTCGGGAACGGGCCTGTCGTGGAACATCGGCTTCGCCAGCGGCGCCATGATGCCCACCTTCGTCTCGCTGGCGAGCCCGACGCCCTCGGACCTGCCGCTGCCGCTCTCCTTCTTCGCCGGCGGCGTGTTCCTGCTCTACCTCATCGGCACGCTCATCATCCCGGAAACCAAGGGCAATTTCCGGTAGGCTGGGCCTCCATCACGCTTGAGAGTCGCGCGCGGCGCGCGGCTCTCGCACCCCCGGCACTGCCGGGCAGGACCGCATACGGGCAAGACCACATACGGGCAGGACCATGGCGAATACGAAGACCTTGCGCTCCGGCGGCGAAATCCTGGTGGACGCGCTGAAGATCCACGGCGTCGATCGCGTCTTCTGCGTGCCGGGGGAGAGCTTCCTCGCCGCCATCGACGCCCTTGGCGGGGCGGACGGCGCCATCCGCACCATCGTCACCCGGCACGAGGCCGGCGCCACCAACATGGCGGAGGCCTATGGAAAGCTCACCGCGAAGCCCGGCATCTGCTTCGTCACCCGCGGGCCGGGCGCGAGCCATGCGGCCATCGGCGTCCACACCGCGGCGCAGGATTCCACGCCGATGATCCTGTTCATCGGGCAGGTCGGCTCGCACATGCGCCAGCGCGAGGCATGGCAGGAGGTGGACTATCCCGCCATGTTCGGCGGCATGGCCAAGTGGGTGGTGGAGATCGACCGCCCCGAGCGCATTCCCGAGTTCGTCTCCCGCGCCTTCCACGTGGCCACCTCCGGCCGCCCCGGCCCGGTGGTGGTGGCGCTGCCGGAGGATGTGCTCTCAGCCGAATGCGAGACGGCCGATGCCGACGCCTATCGGCGCGTTGCCGCTCATCCCGGCGCCGATGACATGGCGCGGCTTGCCGCCATGATCGGCGAGAGCGCGCGCCCCCTCGTGCTGGTGGGCGGCGGCGGCTGGACCACGGCCGCCTGCCGCGACTTCGCGCATTTCGTCGAGGCGTTCGATCTGCCGGTGGCGGCTGGCTTCAGGCGCCAGGACATCCTCGACAACCACCACCCCAATTATGTGGGCCATGCGGGGCTGGGGCCGAACCCGAAGCTGGTGGCGCGCATCCGTGCCGCCGACCTCATCATCGCCGTGGGCGGGCGGCTCGGGGAAACGACGACCAACGGCTATACCCTGTTCGAGCTGCCGCGCCCGGCGCAGCGCTTCGTGCATGTCCATGCGGACCCTCTGGAGCTGGGCCGCATCTATCAGGCCGACCTGCCCATCAATGCCGGAATGCCGGAGTTTGCCGCCGCCGCCGCGGCGCTGAAGCCCAAGGGCCCGACCGGCTGGCACACCCGCACGCCGTGGAGCGACGCGGTGAAGGCCGCGCGCGCCGACTATGAGGCCGACCAGGCCCCCGGCCCCATGCCCGGCCGGCTCGACCTCGGCATGGTGATGCTGCATCTGCGCGAGGTGCTGCCCAAGGATGCCATCCTCACCAATGGCGCCGGCAACTACGCCATCTGGGTCCACAGGTTCCACCGCTACGGCGGCTTCCGCACCCAGCTCGCCCCCACCTCCGGCGCCATGGGCTACGGCCTGCCGGCCGCCATCTCGGCGAAGCTCTATGATCCGGCGCGGGAGGTGATCTGCTTCGCCGGCGACGGCTGCTTCCTCATGAGCGCTCAAGAGCTGGCCACCGCCTGCCAGTATGAAGCGGGCGTGGTGGTGCTCGTGGTCAACAACAACATGTATGGCTCCATCCGCGCCCATCAGGAGCGCGAATATCCCGGCCGCGTCCACGCCACCACGCTGGAGAACCCCGACTTCCCCGCCCTCGCCCGCGCCTATGGCGCGTTCGGCGAGAAGGTGGAGGAGACGGGGACCTTCCCCGACGCCCTCGCCCGCGCCCGCGCCTTCGCTGCCGAGCACAGGAAGCCCGCACTCCTCGAACTCGTCATTGATCCCGAGGCCATCACCCCCTCGACCACGCTGACCGCCCTGCGCGAGGCGGCGCTCAAGGCCGGACACGGCTGAGCAGAACAGGCCGTCACGACGGCCGGGAGGACACATGAACGCCATCGCCCCGCTCGCGGCCCAGAACCTCATCGACGGCGCCTGGCAAGGCGCGCTCTCCGGAGAGACCGCGCCGAGCCTCGATCCCGCCACCGGCAACGTGCTCGGCCATTTCCCGGCGAGCGGGGAGGCGGACGCCGAGGCGGCCATCGCCGCCGCCCGGCGCGCCTTCGAGCGGCCGGACTGGGCGCAGGCTCCGCGCTCGCGCCAGATGGTCATGCTCCGCTGGGCCGACGCCATGGAGAGAAAGGCGGAAGACCTCGCCCGCCTGCTCACCGCCGAGAACGGCAAGCCGCTGGTCCAGTCGCGCGGCGAGATCGCCGGCTCCATTTCCGAGATCCGCTATTATGCGGGCATCACCCGCTACATCCCCGGCCATGTGTTCGAGGTGGAGCCGGGCGCCTATTCCACGCTGCTGAAGGAACCGGCGGGCGTCGCCGGCCTCATCATCCCGTGGAACGCGCCGGCCGTGCTGCTCATCCGCGCGCTCACCCCGGCGCTCGCCGCCGGCTGCACCGCTGTGGTGAAGCCCGCGGCCCAGACCGCCCTCGTCACCGCCGAGATCCTGCGCACGCTCGCCGAGGTGGAGGGCCTGCCGCGCGGCGTCCTCAACCTCGTCACCGAGACCGGGCATGAGGTTGCGCGCACGCTGGTGTCGTCGCCGGAGGTGGATGTCATCTCCTTCACCGGCTCCAACGCAACCGGCGCGCGCATCATGGCCGATGCCGCGCCCACCATGAAGAAGCTGTCGCTGGAGCTGGGCGGCAAGTCCTGCTGCCTCGTCTTCGAGGATGCGGACGTGGAGGCTGTGGCGCCGAAGCTCGCGGCGGCGGCCACCATCATCGCCGGCCAGCAATGCACCGCGGCGCGGCGCATCCTCGTGCATGAAAGCCGATACGACGCCATGAAGGCGTCGCTCAAGGGCGCCCTCGCCCGCCTGAAGATCGCCCCCGGCGCGGCGGAGGGGAGCCAGATGGGCCCCCTCATCGACGAAGCCTCCCGCGCGCAGGTGGAGCGCAAGACGGAAGAAGCCATGGCCATTGCCGACGAAGTGGTGCTCGCCGGCAGCCGCCCCGGCGGCGCGCTGGAGATGGGCTGCTTCCTCTCCCCCACCTTGCTCGCCCATGCCGATAGCGGCGCCTTCTTCGTGCAGGAGGAGATCTTCGGCCCGCTGGTGGTGATCGAGCGCTTCACCGACGAGAAGGACGCGGTGAAGCGCGCCAACCACACCGACTACGGCCTCTCCGCCAGCGTGTGGACCCGCGACGGCGCGCGGGCCATGCGGGTGGCGCGGGCGCTGCGCAACGGCACGGTCTGGATCAACGACCACAACAAGCTGTTCGCCGAGGCCGAGACCGGCGGCTATCGCCGGAGCGGCCTCGGCCGGCTGCATGGCTATGACGCGTTGATCGACTTCATGGAGATCAAGCACATCTATCAGGAAGCCGGGGTGGTCTGATGCCGGCGCCCGGCCTGCCCGTCTTCGACACGGCGATCGTCGGCGACGGCTCCGCCGGCTGCATCATGGCGAACCGGCTCCGCCCGGCGGGCAGTTGGCCCCAAGCTTGCCTCTTCTCCTGCATAAGCGTTTTGCGCGGATGGAGAGGTCAGCAATGTCGGACGAAGCCCTGCACCCGGTGGTCGTGGCCCGCAAGACGATCGAGGCCGAGAACATGGTCTCCTTCGAGCTCGTCCCCGCCGATGGCGGCGAGCTGCCCGCCTTTACCGCGGGCTCGCATGTGGACGTGACGCTGCCCACCGGCCTGGTGCGGCAATATTCCCTGTGCAACAGCGCCAGCGAGCGCCACCGCTATGTGATCGGCGTCTGGAAGGACGCCAACAGCCGCGGCGGCTCCAAGACGCTGTTCCAGTCCGTCAACGAGGGCGACCGCCTGCAGGTGGGCGAGCCGCGCAACCGCTTCGCGGTGCCGCGCGACACCAAGCGCGCGCTGCTGTTCGCCCGCGGCATCGGGGCGACGCCGGTGCTGTCCATCGCCGACCACCTGAAGGCGAAGAACATCCCGTTCGAGTTCCATTATCTGTTCGCCGGCGGCTCGCCGGGTTCGTTCCGCACCACCATCGAGGCCTCGGCCTTCGCCGAGAACACCACCTTCTATTTCGAGGCCGCCGAACCCCGCCTCAACCCGGCGACCCTCCTGGCCGACCGGCCGGACGACACCCAGCTGTTCCTGTGCGGCGTGGACTGGTGGCTCGACCCCATCGTCGCCAACGCCCAGCAGAAGGGCTTCGGCGTCAATCGCATCCATATCGAGCGCTTCACCGCCAAGGCGGCCCCGCCGCTGCTGGACAAGGTGTTCGACGTGAAGATCGCCAGCTCCGGAAAGGTCATCAAGATCCCCGGCGACCGCTCGGTGACCACCGCGCTGGAGGAAGCCGGCGTCAAGGTGCCCACCTCCTGCGAGCAGGGCGCCTGCGGCACCTGCAAGGTGAAGGTGCTGGAAGGCGAGATCGACCACCGCGACAAGCGCCTGAAGCCCGAGGAGAAGGCCCAGGGCTATTTCCTGGCCTGCGTCTCGCGTGCCAAAGGCGACCTGCTTGTGTTGGACTTGTGACAATTCCATTCGGGGCGGCTTCGCATCCTCGCGCGGCCGCCCCCGATATCCAGGCCAGCGCGTTTTCTTCCCGCGAACCGGTGTCCACGTCGCTCGAAAACGCTCCATGCCGCCGGGTGCGGCCACAGCGCAAGGAATGAGATCCATGGTTTCCGAAGAAGACGTCTGGCGGACCGCCTTCATCATCGCCGACCAGTACGGCCCCGAGGGCGTGGCCTTCGCCGCGCGCATGGCGGAGAGCTTCGAGATCGGCGGCAAGATGGAGGAACACCGCGCCTGGGCCTCCATCAAGGCCAAGGTCGAGACCCTCACCGCCGAGGATGCAGGCTTCACGCGCCCCAACTGAGGGACGCGCACGACCTTCGCTGCCGCCACCGTCCCGGGAGCGGGACCTCCGGGCGTGTTCGGCGTCCTGGATGCCCGTTGCGGCAGGCATCGGGGCATATGGCGCGGACCTGCGGCGAAGGTGCGCAGCGAAACGGAAAATCCCCTGTGATTTGCGCCGATCCGGCCCCTTGAAATTGGCGGATCGTGCGCGTAGGTTCCGCGCTCTCCGCCGCGCCCCACGTGCCGGCGTCGTGCAGGTGTAGCTCAGTTGGTTAGAGCGCCGGTCTGTGGAACCGGAGGTCGGTGGTTCGAGCCCACCCACCTGTACCACAATCCACATTCAAGATCAGAGACTTACAGTAGCCAGCGGAGCATCTGGCCGAGTGCAATTTGCTCGATGTGTCCGTGGTGTGCCGTGTGTCGCCGCCCGCGCGGGTGATGGCCTCCCGCCCCATCGGGACGCCATGGGATGCGCCGGCGCGCTGTCTGGCACGCCCGGTGCTTGCCCTGCCCGGAAGGCTTGAACACGGCACAGAGCAGGCGGCCCATGGCTCATTTCGGACAATCGGCAGGTCCTATGGCGACAGCTCCCATGGCGACAGCTCCCATGGCGGCGCGCCATGCGCGGGGTCACGCGCCGGCGGGGGCCCGCCCATGACCATCCATGCCATCCTGACCGATATCGAGGGCGCGGCCGGCCCGCTCGCCTTCCTGAAAGACACGCTGGTTCCCTATGCCCGCGAGCAGCTCGGCGGCTTCATCGCCGCCCATGCCGAGGACGACGACATCGAGGAGGCCCTCGACGAGGCCGGTCGCCTCATGGGCGGGTTCTCGCTGAAGGTCGAGGAAGCTGAGGCGCTGCTGCAGCGCTGGATGAAGCAGGGCCGCAATCCCACGCCGCTGAAGATCATCCAGGGCCGCATCTGGCAGCAGGGTTACGAGGCGGGCGCCTTCAGCGCCGAGATCTATCCCGACGTGGCGCCGAGCCTGAAGGCCTGGAAGGACGCGGGCATCCGCCTGTTCACCTACTCGTCCAGCTCGGAGCTGGCGCAGAAGCTGTGGCTCGGCGCCGCGCCGGAGGACCTCGCCGGGTTATTCGAGGACTTCTTCGACACTCGCGTCGGCCAGAAGGTGGAAGAGGAATCCTACAAGGCCATTGCCAGCCAGCTGGCCCTGCCGCCCGCCGAGATCCTCGTCCTGTCCGCGAACGAGGACGAATTGGACGCCGCCAAGGCTGCCGGCCTCGCCACCACGCGGATCGCGCGGGACGGCGGCGGCGGCAATCATCCGGTCGCATCCGACTTCACGGCCGTGACCATCGGGTAGACCCGGCGCGCCGCGGGGGCGCCGATTGAAGGCTGGGACATGGCACGCTTCACCGTACAGACGCGCGACGGCGACCTCATCGAGGTGACGGGCCGCGATGGCGCGACCCTGCTGAAGGCGATGCGCAAGGCCGGCGTGGAGGAGGTGGTCGCCCAGTGCGGCGGCGGCTGCGCCTGCGCCACCTGCCACGTCTATGTGACCCTGCCCGAAGGGGTTTCGCCCCCCGAGATCGGGCCCGGCGAAAGCCGGATGCTGGCGACGAGCCGCTATCGCACCCTCGCCTCCCGGCTGTCCTGCCAGGTCAAGCTGGAGCCGGCGCTGGAGCGGATGCTCGTGGTGGTCGCGCCCGACGACGGCGGCGACTTCTGAGGCAGCGCCTTCTGAGTGCGCCGCCGGGTGGCGATCCGGCCGGCGGCGCGCGCCTCAGGCTTCGGCGAAATAGGGCGGAAGGCCGGTGCCGCCATGGCAGGCGGCATATTCGGCATGGGCGCCAGGCAGCAGCGCGAACACCTCATGCCAAGTGTATACCCCGCGCCTCTCCTTGTGGAAGCGCGGCGTCGGGTCGTTCGTAACCTGCCTCAGTTCAGCGTCTTGCCGGACCAGATGGCCGGCCCCTTCGCCGCCTTGGCGGGGAAGACGGTGAACTGACGCCGGTCGAGCCACACCCCTCCGGCCCTCCGCATGGAGAGGCCGCCCTCCAGCCTGACGGGACGCGCATGCTTCAGGCCCTTGTCGATGGTCTCCTTGGGGTGCATGCGCGGCGGCGCATCCTTCAAGCACCGCGGCGGGCGCGAAGGCCGCCATGCCTCACCCCGCAGCCGAAAGCGGCCGTCTCCAACACCCGGTCCGGATGGCCCTTCTAATTAATAACTCAGATTGAATTATCTATTGACCATTCGCCGACACGCCCTCATTGTGGCGTCAAGAAGGCGTCGTCCAGACGCCCAAGCCAACACAATTGGGAGGGAAACATGCTGAAAACACGCATGAATCTGGTTATTGCCGCCAGCGCGGCAAGCTTAGGCGTCAGTGCGGTGACAGATCCGGCTGCGGCCGCGGACCTGCCCGTGAAGGCCAAGTCCGTCGAATATGTGAAGGTCTGCGCGGCCTACGGACCCGGCTTCTATTACGTCCCCGGCACCGACACCTGCCTGAAGGTCGGCGGCTATGCCCGCATGGACACCTACCTCAACGTGACGGGGGTGTTCCTGCCCGGCTCCGGCTTCGACGGGCCGGGCGCATCGGCCTATGGCTTCCCGTTCCGGGACAAGGACGACGCGGACTATTTCACCCTCGCCCGCGCGGCGCTGGAACTCGACGCCCGCACCCAGACCGATTACGGCACGTTGCGCTCGTATTTCCTCGGCGGCGTGGAATGGAACTCCCAGCGCGGCGCCGGCCTGGGCCCCGGCCCGGCAGTCGATTTCGAGCGCGCCTTCATTCAGTTCGGCAACTTTACATTCGGCTATACTCAGTCGTTCTTTGATACCGGCATTGCCTATTCCTACGCGGTTCTGTTCGAGGGCTCGAACACCTGGAACACCGTCGCAGCCTATACGGCGCAGTTCGGCAACGGCTTTTCCGCCTCGCTCGCGCTGGAAGATGCCGCCAACCGGACTACGGGCGTCCAGGCGACGGGCGCCAGCATCAGCGCCGTCACCACGCCCGAGGCGTTTCCGTTCGTGACCGGCACCACGGGATCCGGCCTCTCCTATGCCAATTACCAGGCCGGACAACAGGCGCCGGACCTCGTCGCCAACCTGCGCGTGGAGCAGGCCTGGGGCTCGGCGCAGATCGCCGGCGCCCTGCACCAGGTCCAGGCGCTGACGCCCGCCTATCTCGGCGCCGTCGCCCCCGGCACGGAAAGTTCGGCGACCTGGGGTTACGCGCTGGGCGCCTATGCCGAATTCAAGCTGCCCATGCTCGCCCCCGGCGACAGTCTCTACCTTCAGGCCAACTATTCGGACGGCGCGCTCAACTATGTCGGCCTCGCCGGCACCCAGCAGGGCCGCGCCACGGGCATCGGTGCCATCAAGCTTTCGGACAGCGGCATCATGAGCGGGGCCTATTACCCCCTCGCCGATGCGGTGATGGGGCTATCCGGAACCTACGAGACGGTTGCCGCCTGGGCGCTGCAGGCCCAGTTCCGGCATTACTGGACGCCCATGGTGCGCAGCGCCGCGTTCGGCGGCTATGTGGATGTGGACGTTCCCGCCAACGTGGTGGGCGCGGCCCCGCTCCACACCTGGCAGCTCGGCTGCAACACCATCTGGTCGCCCGCCCGCAACCTCGATATCGGCGCCGAGCTGGTCTACACCAAGGTCGGCGGCGACCAGCCCCTCGGCATCGTCAATGCAGTCTCCGCGACCGGGGCCGCCAGCCCCACCCTGGTGGGCGGGTCGGCCTCCGCGCTCGCCGGCGCGGTGCGCATCCAGCGCACCTTCTGACCGCGGCAGCGGACCCCGCGCGGGGTCCGCGCTTCAGCCCCGCGCGGCCTTGCCCCATGACCCGTGAAGCTCACGGGCCATGGGGATCAGCGGGCGTGGCCGAGACAGGCGGCGCGCACCGCCGGATCGTTCCTCAGCAAGGCGGCGGGGCCGTGGGCGGCGCGGCGGCAAACTGCTCCACCAGCAGCATGGTGATCTTCTCTTCCTTTGCTTTGGCAGGGCTTTGCGCCGTTCGGACCTGCAACGCTCAAGGCAATTGGTGCCTGTACACCGGTCCAACCTATGGCGCGTTGGGCAGCATGGGCGGTCGCGCACATCCCGGCCACCCGGCGGGCCGGCGGAACTCCGCCGCGCCACGCAGCCCGACGGCGGATTCTCGCCGCAAGGCCGTGCCGCCGCACCCGAACTCGCGAAAATAATCTTTTAATATCATATATTTAAATTCAGTAATGCCAGCACTGCATGGCTGGCATGCGCGGTGCAAAGGGGCGGACATCCTCAATCCAACCGGCCACAGCAGCCGGAACCCCGGGAGAAGCGCCTTGCCCAATTCCGTCCACTCGACCTCATCCGCGCGCGCCACCGCACCCGTTCGCCGGACCGCCCGCCTCGCCGCCCTTCTCGCCGCCTCCGCGGTGCTGGCGTTCGGCGCCCTGCCCGCCTCGGCGCAGGAGGTGATCCGCGTCGGCAACCTCAAGCTCGCCCATTTCGCCGGCGTCTCCTACATCAAGGAGATCGCCTCCTCCTGCGGCATCACGGTGGACCTGAAGATCTTCGCCAAGGGCCCGGACGTGATGCAGGCCATCCTCGCCGGCGAGCTGGACGTGGGCGCCACCGCCTCCGAGGCCGCCATTTCCGGCCGGGGCAACGGCGCGCAGATCTATATCGTCGGCGGCTTCGCCCGTGGCGGCGCGCGCCTGTTGGCGGTGCCCGACAGCGGCATCAGGACGGTGGCAGACCTCAAGGGCAAGAAGGTGGGCGTCACCCGCGGCTCGATCCAGGAAGTGCTGCTCGCCGCCGAGATGGGCAAGGTCGGCCTCACGCCCAAGGACCTGACCATCATCTATCTCGGCTATCCCGACCTCAACCAGGCGCTGCTGCAGAAGCAGGTGGACGCCATCATGCAGACCGAGCCGCAATCGGCGCAGGCCATCTCCCGCGGCTTCGGCGCCGAGATGCTGAAGCCCTACGACACCCCGGTGGGCTCGCCGGTGCGCACGCTGGTGATGAGCGAGAAGTTCTACAAGGGTAGCCCCGAGGCGGCGAAGAAGTTCATGGCCTGCTTCGTGAAGGCGCAGAAGACCTTCATGGATGATCCCAAGGTCGCCGAGAAGTTCGTGACCCAGGACGTGTTCAAGGGCCAGCTCACCGCCGAGGAATTCCAGGAAGCCCTCGCCAACTCGCCCTACACGCTGGAGATCAGCGCCGACCACATCCAGAAGACCACGGACGTGATGGCCCAATACGGCATCGGCAAGATGTCGTCCCCCGCCAAGGCCGAGGACTGGGTAAAGCTCGACCTGCTCGACGCCGCCAAGGCCTCCGCCGGCATCAACTGAGGGCATCGCCATGCACACGTCGCGCCTGAAATCCCTGGCGGAGGGCCTCGCCGTGCCCGTCGCCGCCATCCTCCTATGGCAGATCGCCTGCTCGCTGGGGCTGGTGAACCCCATGGTCCTGCCCTCCCCGGCCGCGGTGGCCGCGCGCTGGTGGGCCTATCTCGCCCCCATGGAGCCCTTCGACCCGGCCACGGGCTCCTATCTCGCCTGGCTGTTCTCCGGCGAGATGATCCATGACGCCATCGGCTCCCTCACCCGCGTCGCCCTCGGCTTCTTCGTGGGGGCGGGCCTTGCTTTGCCGCTCGGCCTGTTCATGGGATCGAGCGACACCATCTACCGCCACATCAACCCGCTGATGCAGGTGCTGCGGCCCATCCCGCCCATCGCCTACATCCCGCTCTCCATCCTGTGGTTCGGCCTCGGCAATGCGCCGGCGGTGTTCCTCATCGCCATCGGCGCCTTCTTCCCGGTGCTCATGAATACCATCGCCGGCGTGCGGCACGTGGACGGCATCTATATCCGCGCCGCCCGCAGCCTCGGGGCGAGCCGCCTCACCATCTTCCGGCGGGTGATCCTGCCGGCGGCGACGCCCTACATCCTGTCGGGGGCGCGCATCGGCATCGGCACCGCCTTCATCGTGGTGATCGTGGCCGAGATGATCGCGGTCAATAACGGCCTCGGCTTCCGCATCCTGGAGGCGCGCGAATACTTCTGGTCCGACAAGATCATCGCCGGAATGCTCACCATCGGCATCCTCGGCCTTGGCATCGACATGGCGGTGAGCCGCCTCAACTCCCACCTGCTCCGCTGGCACCGCGGCCTGGAATCGTGAGGAATCCCATGTCCATGCACCCTGCCTCCGTCGAAGCCCTCACCGAGCGCGCCATGCCCCTCATCGAACCCATGAGTGCGCCCGATGCGGGCACCGCCGCGCCCCACATCGTCGTCGAAGGCGTGGACAAGCGCTTCGGCGTCCCCGGCGGCGAGATCGTCGCCCTGAAGGGCATCGACCTCACCATCAGCCGCGGCGAGTTCGTGTGCCTGCTCGGCCCCTCGGGCTGCGGCAAGTCCACTTTGCTGAACGCCATCGCCGGCTTCTCCGCCCCCACAAAGGGCACCATCGCCGTGGAGGGCCGCACGGTGGCCGCGCCCGGCCCCGACCGGGGCATGGTGTTCCAGGAATACGCGCTGTTCCCGTGGATGAGCGTGGCCGCGAACATCGCCTTCGGCCTTGAGATCAAGGGCATGAAGCGCGCCGACATCGACGCGCGGGTGGCCGAGCTCCTCGCCATGCTGAAGCTCACCGAGTTCCGCGACCGCTTCCCGAAAGACCTGTCCGGCGGCATGCGCCAGCGCGTGGCCATCGCCCGCGTGCTCGCCCTCGACAGTCCGGTGATGCTGATGGACGAGCCGTTCGGCGCGCTCGACGCCCTCACCCGCCGCTCGCTCCAGGACGAGCTGATCCGCATCTGGGCGGCGACGGGCAAGACCATCGTGTTCGTCACCCATTCCATCGAGGAATCCATCTACCTCGCGGACCGCATCGTCGTGCTCACCTACCGGCCGGGCACCATCAAGCGGGACATCAGGGTGGAACTGCCGCGCCCGCGCGACAGCGCCGCCGGCGCCTTCAACGAGCTGAAGCGCGAACTCTCCGCCCTCGTCACCGCCGAGCAGCACCGCTTCGAGGAGGTGGAGGTCAAGGGCTTGACCACCGACTGAGGCGGGACCAGCATCCGCCGGGCGTCAGGAGGATGTAGATCTCTCACCCCATCGCTCGTCATGCCCGGCCTTGTGCCGGGCATCCACGCCGTTCCGCTGGCGCCCACGTGCGAAAAACCCTCCCGGCCCTTCCGCATGGATGGCCGGGACAAGCCCGGCCATGACGGAGATTGCATCGGCAGTGTGCCGTTGGAATTCTCAACCAAACGCCTAAACAAACAAGGCCCGCGCCAAGGCGGCCAAGCAGCCGGCGGCCAGCGCGGCCAGGGAGTCGACGGAACCAGGACCATGCGCCCCGATCTCGCCACCGCCGCGCGCGCCGTGCTCCTCGCCCTTCTCGCCGCGGCGGCGATCTTCGCCGTGGTGAAGGCGGGGGAGATGGCGGAGGCCCGCGTCGGCGAGCGGCTGGCCAGCGAGGCCCGCCACCGCAGCGAGATCTATGCCCAGAGCTTGGAAGGCGCCATCGAGCGGTTCGGCTACCTGCCCGCCGCCGCCGCCCTCGACCTGAACGTGCGGCACCTGCTCGACCGGCCGGACGATGCGGTCCTGGTCTCGACCGTCAACGCCTATCTGGAAACCCTCAATCGCGCCGCCGGCACCCCCGTGCTCTACCTGATGGCCCCCTCGGGGATGACCATCGCCGCGTCCAACTGGAACACGCGGGAGACCTATGTGGGGGCCGATTTCAGCTATCGCCCCTATTTCACCGAGGCCATGGCGGGCCAGGCCGGCCGCTTCTACGCCATCGGCACGCTGACCGGCGTGCCCGGCTATTTCATCAGCGCGCCGGTGGTGATCGACGGCACGGTGCGCGGGGTGGTGGCCACCAAGGTCAATCTTGATCCCCTGGAGGCGGTCTGGCAGGAGGCCGCCGACCGGGTCCTCGTGACGGACCAGAACGGCATCGTCTTCCTCGCCTCCGATCCGCGGTTCAAGTTCCACGCCACCCGCCCCATCGACGCCGCCACCGCGCAGGAGATGGAAAAGACACGCCAGTACGGGCGCGCGGCCTATCCCCTCATTAATCTCGGCACGGTGGAGACGGTGGGGGGCGTGCCCCTGACCGTCGCCTCGGACGTGGCCCCCCACGGCCGCGTCATCGCCGACGACAAGGCGCTGGCCACCTATGGCTGGCATCTGCTGCTGTTCGCCGATGCCGCCCCGCTGGAACTGGCCGGGCGCACCGCCCGCGTGGGCATGACGCTGGGTTTCGGCGTGCTGGGCCTCATCGGCCTCTACTGGTGGCAGCACCTCAGGCGCGCCCGCGAGAGCCTCGCCGCCCGCGCGGCGCTGGAGGCCGCCCAGCGCGAGCTGGAGGCGAAGGTGAAGGCCCGCACCGCCGACCTCACCGCCGCCAACTTCAAGCTTGCCGGCGAGATCGAGGAGCGCCGCCGCGCCGAGGCGGACCTGCGGGCCGCCCAGGACGAGCTGGTTCAGGCCGCCAAGATGGCGACCCTCGGCCAGATGGCCGCCGGCATCACCCACGAGCTGAACCAGCCGCTGACCGCCCTGCGCGGCCTCGCCGACAATGCCGGCAAGCTCTTGGAGCAGGGCCGCGAGGCGGAGGCGCAGGCCAATCTCGGCCGCATCGCCGCCATGGTGGACCGGCTCGGCAAGATCACCGGCCAGTTGCGCGCCTTCGCCCGCAAGTCCAGCAGCCAGACCCTGCCGGTGGACGTGGCGGCGGCGGTGGCGGAGAGCCTCGCCATCCTCGCCCCGCGCATCCGCGTGGCTGGCATCGGCGTCGCCACCGATCTCGACGCGGCGGCCGCCACCGTGCGGTTCGAGCCCATCCGCCTCAGCCAGGTGCTGGTGAACCTCGTCGGCAACGCGCTGGATGCGGTGAAGGGCCGACCGGACGCGTGGGTCGGCCTCAGTACAAGACGCGTGGGCGGCCGCGTCGTGCTCAGTGTGGAGGACAACGGCCCCGGCCTGCCGGAGGCCACCCTCGCGCGCATCTTCGATCCCTTCTTCACCACCAAGCCGGCGGGCGAAGGGCTGGGGCTGGGCCTGCCCATCTCGCTCGCCATCGCCCGCGAGTTCCGCGCCACCCTCACCGCCCGCGCCCGGCCACAGGGCGGCCTCGGCTTCGATCTCGTCATGGAGGCGGCGGAGAGCGCGAACGCCGCCCCGCCCCAGCCGGAAAGGATGCGCCATGTGTCCTGAGCGCGCCCTCGCCTCAGTCCCCGCCCCGCACCCGGCCGCCCGGCCGCGCGTGGTGCTGGTGGACGACGAGGAGGTCATCCGCACCACCATCGCGCAGACACTCGAACTTGCCGGCATCGCGGTCGAGACCTTCGACAGCGTGGCTGCGGCCCTGCCCGCCATCGGCCGCGACTTTCCCGGCGTGGTGGTGAGCGACGTGCGCATGCCCGTGCGCGACGGGCTGGAACTGCTGGCCGACGTGCGCCGGCGCGATCCCGAATTACCGGTGGTGCTCATCACCGGCCATGGCGACGTGGCCATGGCGGTGGCGGCCATGCGCGAGGGCGCTTACGACTTCATCGAGAAGCCGTTCGTCTCCGACGCCTTCGTGGAGGTGGTGCGCCGGGCGCTGGAAAAGCGCGCCCTGGTGATGGAGAACCGCCGCCTGCGCATGGCGCTGGACCGGGGCGAGGCTGGCGACGCCATCGAGCGCTGCCTCGTCGGGCAATCCCCCGCCATCCGCCGGCTGCGGGACGACGTGGCGGCGCTCGCTTCCACCAATGCCGACGTGCTGGTGCTGGGGGAGACCGGCGCCGGCAAGGAGCAGGTGGCCCGCGCCCTCCACGAGGGCGGATCGCGCCGCGACAAGCCCTTCGTGGCGGTCAATTGCGGCGCCATCCCCGAAAGCATGTTCGAGAGCGAGATGTTCGGCCACGAGGCCGGCGCCTTCACCGGCGCAGGCAGGAAGCGCATCGGCAAGATCGAGCATGCCTCGGGCGGCACCCTCTTCCTCGACGAGGTGGAGAGCATGCCGCTGGCCATGCAGGTGAAGCTGCTGCGGGTGCTGCAGGACAGGAAGATCGAGCGGCTCGGCTCCAACACCCTTGTGCCGGTGGACCTTCGGGTGATCGCCGCCACCAAGGAGGACCTTTCCGCCCTCGCCGATGCCGGCCGCTTCCGCAAGGACCTGTGCTTCCGCCTCGACGTGGTGAAGCTGGTGCTTCCGCCGCTGCGCGAGCGGCGGGAGGACATTCCCCTTCTGTTCGAGCTGTTCCTGGTGCAGGCGGCGGTGAAGTACCAGCGGCCGGTGACGGAGGTTCCGCCCTCCCTGCGCCGCGCGCTGATGCTCGCCGACTGGCCGGGCAATGTGCGCGAACTGAAGAACGCCGCAGAGCGCCACGTGCTGGGCTTCCTCGCCCCCGATTTCGCCACCGGCGGAGCTGCCGCGCCCGGCCTTAACGAGCTGCTGGACCGGGTGGAGCGCCTCGTCATCGAGGATGCGCTCAAGGCTTCCGGCCAGCGCATCTCGGCGGCGGCGCAGGCCCTCAACATCCCCCGCAAGACCCTGTCCGACCGCATGAAGCGGCTCGGCCTCACGGCTGCGGAGTGAGAAAGGGCGACCTTGCGCGGTGGGAACCCTCTCCCGCGTGCGGGGGAGGGCAGGGAGGGGGC
>NZ_JAIVFN010000061.1 GCF_030015065.1 Xanthobacter autotrophicus
GGGGGAAACCGGTGCTTCCTCCAGATCCATCGGCGTCAGTTGGAGAGGATTTGCCCCCTCCCCAACCCTCCCCCGCGCCGAAGCCGGATGTTTCCGGCTTCGGCTCGTCGCAACCGAACTCGGCAAAAGCCGAGTTCGGGCGGGAGAGGGAGTTTCGCTGGCTTCAATTCAAACTGACCCTCTACCGAACCGGTGCCGATGTCGCCACCGCCCCAGTTCCGCCCCTGCTCACACGGCATGTCAACCGCCTTTGAAATCTTCAAGCTCCTAAAATCCAAAGGTTTCCACCGCTCCCCCCTTGTCGATTAATACCGCCCCTGCGGTCGAGTCCAGCGCCAGGAGGCGGCGGGCGCCCGCCGTACCAGTAACCATCAAGGCGGTGGCAAGACCGTCTGCGGTCAGGCCGGAAGCCGCCTCCACCACCACCTCGGACAGCCCTTTAGGGCTGTGGCCCGACCAGGGCTCGACAATGTGATGCTCGGCGAAGTCGGGGGTCCACGCGCATTTCATGTCGCCCGAGGTGGCGAGAAACCGCTGCGGGCCGAGATCGCACATGCCCGTCAGCGTCGCGGCCTTGCGGGGATGGGCGATGCCCACGCGCCACGGATGCCGGTCGGCCGCGTGGCCGAGGGCGCCGATCTCGCCCGTATCGATGAAGGCATCGGTCAGCCCCGAGGCTGCGGCCGCCGCGCAGACGCGATCGGCAGCAAGGCCCTGGGCCAGCGCATTGAGGGTGAGCGCCATCCCCGGGCGATCGAGCACGACGGCTCCATTCGTTAGACGCACCGCGCGGTGGTCCACCTTCTCGCGCGCCGCCCTGAGCGCCGCCTCGCCCGGCAGGCGGCCCTGGCGAGCGGCGTCGTGCCAGGCGCACCAGAGCGGCTGCACCGTGGGATCGAACGCCCCGCCGCTCACTTCGGCAAGATGAAGAGAGAACCGGATGAGGGTCGAAAGGTCATCCGAAGGCGCCTCCAGCCGTCCAGCGGCATTCAGGCGGCTGATCTCCGAGGTGGGATCGAACAGATTAGCGGCCTTCTCCACCTCGCGCAGGGCGCGGAAGCAGGACACGAAGGCCGCCTCGATCTCCGGCACGTGCGGACCCACGAGGGTGAGCGAGACCGTCGTGCCGAAGGCGACGGCCGGGCGCCGCCGCGCGATGCGGGGCTCCGCCCGCGTCTCGGTTGATCGGCCAGAGAGGCTCGCGGCGGCAAGGCCGATCAATCCGGCCACCACCGACCTGCGGGTGGTCATCGGGTATTCTCCTCGCGTTTGGTGGATCGGGCGGCCAGCACCAACGGGACGCATGTTTTCAGGTCCTCGTAGATCACCACGCACTCCATGCATTGGAAGCACTCGGAATATTGAACGGCGCCCGAGCGCTCGATGGCGCCGTAGCGGCATCGGCGCTCACAGAGCCGACAGGGAGAGCCACATTCCACACGGCGGGCAATCCAGTCGAACCGGCGCAGCAGCCCGAGCAGCGCCATTAAGGCGCCGAGGGGACAGAACCAACGACAGAATGCCTTGAAAACGAACAGGTTGGCCACGAGCAGCAGCCCCGCGTAGAGCACCGCCGGCCAGGCTCGCTGGAACACCAGCGTGATGGCCGTCTTGAACGGCTCCACCTCCGCCGCCATCTCGGCCTTCGCCGGCGCGAAGACCGCCACTGCGATGAATCCGGCGAGCACCACAAATTTCAGCCCGCGCAGCCGCCGGTCGAGAGAGGGCGGCATCCGCACCTGCCGCAGGCCGATAGGCCGCGCGATGCGCTCCACTAGCTCCTGCAGGGCGCCGAAGGGGCACAGCCAGCCGCAGAAGGTACCACGACCCCAAATCACGGCGGTGACGATCGCCACGCCCCATAGGACGAGGCTCGGCGGATCCCACAGCAGGAAGGTGAGGTCGCGTGTGACGATCGCGGACTTCACGAGGCCGGCCAGCGTCACGATGGAGAGCTGCGCCTGATAAATCCAGCCGATCACCACGAGGCAGAACGTGAGGAATCCCCAACGGAAGCCGGTCACCAGCCGCTTACGACGCATGGTTGCGGGCTGGAACGCCAGGACCCCGCCGAGCAGCGCGAGCGCGCCGCCAAGGACCGCCAGGTCCCGCCTCCTGTCTTTCCAAAGGCCGCGCCAGCCTTTGACCTCGTCAGTCTCCTCCCGCTGGAACCACTTTTCTGGGAAGTGGACATCGAGCGCGAAATCGCGGGTAACGTGGACGGGGTAGATCTGCCCCTTTTTCCGGGTAACATGGAAGCTGATCTTGAAAGGATCGGCGGGGTCGAAGCCTGCGCTACCGAAGATGCGCAGGATGACGAAGGGCGCCTTCGGCGTGTCCTTGAGCGCGAGGGGTTCGTCATAGACGGCATCGCGCAGGTCGAGCGCCAGTCTCCCCTGGGTGAGGGCGATCATATCCGGGGTGGCACCGTGGACAAAAGCCTCGCCAAATGGCTTCCACCGCCCGCCCATCCAGACGATGAGCGCATGGCCGCCGTCCAGCCGCTCGGCGAGGTGGGCTGCCTGAGCCGGGCCGAGGAGGTTCTGCCCCACGGTGGGAATGTTGAGATAAGCGACGTGGATATCGACGAAGGTCGCATTGAGATGGGCCAGGGCCTCGGGGTCTGTGCCGGCCACCTCGGACCCCGCGAAGGCCTTCTCCACCTCGCCTTCGGTCAGCTTGAGATGCACCACGAGCCCCGCCTTTTGGAGGCCGGCGAAATCCTCGGTCACCTTCTCCGGCCGGACGGTGGCCGCCGCATGGGGTAGCCCACCCCCCCCGAGCTTGGCGCGCGCCGCCGCCAACGCCGCCGCCAGCACGCTTTCGTTGATGATGCGGACTGACGCGGTTGCCTTGGCGACCCCGTCGATGCGGGCATTGGCGCCATCCCGCGGCACGCCGCCGCCCGGCGGCCCGACCTTCACGTTCTGCGCCAGGGATTTGCCCGCATATTGCTCTACGAACCGGTCGAGCGGCTCCGGCCCCAGCCCATCAACGAACACCGGCTCATGCTGAGAGATGACGGAAACCCGCTGGAAGGTGCCCTCAACGCCGAGGGTGATGAGAAGGTTGGGTGGTGTGCCTGAGAAGCCCGGAATGGGCGCAAGGTCCGCGCTCTCGAAGATGTAGCCGACCAGCCGATCCTGGGTACCTTCGGTACTGAAGATGGGATAGATGGGCAGGTCCGCATCCCGCTCACCGAGCACGAAGGGCGGCGAGAACTTGGCGACGAGTTCCTCACGGCTCAGCTCTCCCGCTTGGCTGGCACTGGCGGCTGCAACAAGCGCCAGCACGAGCGACAACAGGCTCCGCAACACGCCGAGCATCTCGGCAGCGGCCATAAGCAAATCTCCCTGAGTCCTATTTCTTGAAAGTATGCTAAGGTGTCAGCTATCTCCGCAACGGTACTTTGGGTCGGCTTTTCGACCAGATTCAGCCGGTCTACGATTACGTGGCAAGCGTTGCGGCGCGCTTTTTTGTTCGTCATATCAGAACTTTATCTGAACGAGGAGTTCGCCCGCCCCGGCAGGGTGCGCATTGGTTGGCAAGGCAAGGCCAAGAGCTGAAAGGCCGGACCGTTGCGCGCGGCCGGTCGGCAATCTTGGTCTCTCAACACCCGGCGCCACCAGACCCGAGAGCCTGCCAGAAAGGCAACCGAAACGCGCAGCAGGGCGCAATGTGGCGCCCTCTCCCGGGCGGCGGCAAAATTCCGTGTTTGGGTCATACGCATCACCTCGCGAGAAGCTGTGCCGTATATTTGCCCGCCGATCCAAGGCGCGCCCGCAGCGAGCGGGGCAAAAATTGCGCAAATGAAAGAGTTCTGATATGTGCATAAGGCTCATCCCTGAGTCTCCGATGCTATCAACATCTCGTAGGTTGCGGGCGTGATGGCGACGCCGATGGCGAGGATGGAGCGGAAGGCGGCGTGTCGGGTCCGGCGGCGGTTGAACCGGAACACGAACTCGTCGAGGTAGGCTTGCAGGTGCTGGGGTCGCAGGCCGTGGTAGACGCCGAGTGCCCAGGTCTTGAGGTTGGAGAACACGCGATGGACCCAAGGCAGCTCGATATGGGCGGCCATTTTGCCGACCACGCGGGGGTCGTGGGTGAGGTCGGGAGCGCCCGGGTAGGCGGCCGCTCGACGAGCGCATTTGAAAGCCAAAATGCAACTGTAATGCTAACCGCTCACTCTCCACTCCCGCGACGGCGGGTTCGTTCAATCCGTCTCAAACGCCCGCTTAGAGGCCGATTTAAAAGGAGTTGAGCGATATCAGCAGGTTGTGCTTCCCGTTTGGTGTTGAATCAAATGGGGTTTCTGATGGCCTGGACCGATATCTCTCGCGCCGAGCATAACCGTGACCGTCTGCGTTTTCCAAGTGATCTGACGGACCGGGAATGGGCTGTCGTCGCGCCGCTGATCCCCGGTCCCAGGCACGGCGGGCGGCCGCGTACGACGGCGATGCGCAATGTCATGGAAGCGATCCTGTTCATCGCCTCGAGCGGCTGCCCATGGCGCATGCTGCCGGGGGAGTTTCCGCCGGTTTCGACCGTGCGCGGCTATTTCTATGCTTGGCGCGACAGCGGCCTTCTGGCGACGATCAACCAGCTTCTGGTGATGACGGCGCGCGAGCTCGCAGGCAAGCACGCCCAGCCCACCGCCGGCATCATCGACAGCCAGAGCGTCAAGACCACCGAAAGCGGCGGGGTTTGCGGATATGACGCGGGCAAGAAGATCAAAGGGCGCAAGCGCCACATCATCACCGACACGCTCGGCTTCCTGATCTTTGTGCGGGTTCACCGGGCCGATATTCAGGATCGCGACGGCGCTCCCGACCTGCTCAAGGCGGTCCGGTTCCGCCATCCATGGCTGCGCCACGTCTTCGCCGACGGCGGCTATGCCGGCGACAAGCTCAAGGGCGCCATGCGCGGCCACGGCTGCTGGACCATCGAGATCGTCAAGCGCTCCGATACGGCCAAGGGCTTCGTCGTCCTGCCACGCCGCTGGGTGGTCGAGCGGACATTCGCATGGCTCGGACGCTGCCGCCGCCTCGCAAAGAACTGGGAGAAATCCATCGAGAGCGCGACCGCATTCGCTCACATCGCCAGCATCCGCATGCTCACGCGACGCATCGCAAGACATTGCCAAAACGTGTGAACTTTTGAATCCGGCTCTTAGGTCAGCCAACTTACCCGATTCACTCCGGGACATTGTTGACTTTCCGTCCACCCATCGTCACCATCCAGGCCCAAAATAAGCGAGGAAACTCATGTCGCAGACTTATAGAGGCGCGTGTTTCTGTGGTGCAGTGACGCTAGAGGTCACTGGTGCACCAGAAGCGATGGGCTATTGTCATTGCGGTTCCTGCCGCTCCTGGTCGGCGGGACCGGTGAATGCCTTCACCCTCTGGACGCCGGACGCGGTGAAGGTGACGCATGGCGAGACGGAGATTGCCACCTACGCCCAAACTCCGGCCAGCGAACGTAAATATTGCCGTAGATGCGGCGGGCATTTGATGACGATGCATCCCGGTTTCGGGCTCATGGACGTCTACGCAGCTACACTCCCTGACCTTGAATTCAAACCCAGCGTGCATGTGAATTATGCCGAGACTGTGTTGCCAATGAAGGATGGGTTGCCGAAGTTAAAGGATTTTCCAGCCGAGCTTGGTGGCACCGGTGAGACGATAGGCGAGTAATGTGATTTTCTCCCGAATATAAGTGTTTCATCTCGGCTAGTAGTGATGAATGATTTGTTCCTGCTGAGCGAACGGCAGATGGAGCGGATCGCGCCGTCTCCCCTTAGTCCCACGGGGTGCTGCGGGTCGACGATCGCCGGGTGGTCAGCGGCATCGAGTGCGTCATCTGGCATGGCCACCGGTGGAAGGATGCGCCGAAGGCTACGGTCCGCACAAGACCCTCTGTACCGCTTCATCCGTTGGAGCCGGCTCGGCGTCCTCGACAGGAACTTCGCGGCGCTCGCAGGCGAAGGGCCGAAGCCGGAACACATCATGATCGATGCCGCGTACCCTAAGCTCATCGCACGGCGGCAAGCCAGCTCAAAAGGGGCTATACCCAGCCATATCGGGCGCAAAATGGGCGTGCTTAACTCCAAACCCCACACCGTCTGCGATGGCGAGGGTCCCTGATCGTGATGCTGCTGTCGGAAGGCCAGATGAACGACCACAAGGCGTTTCGCCTTGTCTTCGACGCCCTGCCTGCGGCCAGAAGCCTGATCGCTGACCGGAGCTATGACAGCGTCTGGCTCCGAGACGCGCTCCCCGCCAAGGCATCGCCCCCAGCATCCCTTCAACCAGGAGCCGCAAGCGGCCCTTCGCCTACGGCAAGGACCTCTATCGACAACGGCACAGGTCGATCACGGGGCAGCTTGAACCATAGGATAGCGTTTTCTGGATCTGCGACGTGCGGCAAACAGACCATCGCCTTCGCCGACTGCGGCCTCAACCTCATCCACCCGGGACAGGTTCCCTGCGTCGGAGCCGCAGGAAGCTGAGCGCGACCTTGGCCGGAACTTGCCGTCGCGCCGGCAAAACGCCGGCGAGGGCGCACAGATCCAAACTCCAGCCATTTTGCGGTAAAATAGAACTTGCCGCTCGGGAAGCCAGTAGATTGACGTGTCGACTTTCTAGCGTTAGAAAAAATCTTCCAATAAGATTAGCGTTGATTCTCCATTCGAGAATTTGGAACACATCGTTGGATCCGAAAAATCTGACAAGCTCGACGCACAACGGTAAAATTTCAATGTCTGAGGTCTTTAACTTGGGAGAGACGACTCCATGCTCGGTATCGGTAGCACCCTTCCTGCTTTCTCGGTAGTCGGCGTGAAGCCCGGCTTCAACGTCCATGAGGAGAATGGGCAGTCGGCCTTCGAGACGATCACCGAGGCGAGCTTCCCCGGCAAGTGGAAGGTGATCTTCTTCTATCCGAAGGATTTCACCTTCGTGTGCCCCACCGAGATCGCGGAGTTCTCCCGCCTCGCCAAGGACTTCGAGGATCGCGACACGGTCGTGCTCGGCGGCTCCACCGACAACGAGTTCGTGAAGCTCGCCTGGCGCCGCGACCACAAGGACCTCAACAGGCTCCCGATTTGGTCGTTCGCCGACACCAATGGCTCGCTCATCGACGGCCTCGGAGTGCGCTCTCCTGATGGCGTGGCTTATCGCTGCACCTTCGTCATCGATCCGGACAGCGTGATCCAGCACGTCTATGCTACCAATCTGAACGTGGGCCGCAACCCAAAGGACACGCTGCGCGTTCTCGACGCTCTGCAGACCGACGAGTTGTGCCCCTGCAACCGCGAAGTCGGCGGTGACGTACTGAAGGTGGCCTGAGCCAGAAGGGACCGACGGGATGTCCATTGACGCCCTCAAGGACCGGATTCCCGTCTTCGCCAAGGACGTGAAACTGAACCTCTCCACGCTGACTCGCGAGGAGAGCCTTACGCCCCAGCAGCTTTACGGGCTGTTAGTGGCGTGCGGGATCACGACCCGCAGCCCCACGGTGGCGAGTGCGCTAGAGGCGGAGGCTGCCCCTCACCTCTCGCCCGCCGCCATGGATGCTGCCAAGGCGGCGGCGGCCATCATGGCCATGAACAATGTCTACTACCGCTTCACTCACCTCGCCTCCAACAAGGCTTACGAGACGCTCCCCGCCAAGCTGCGCATGAGCGTCATCGGCAATCCGGGGGTGGACAAGCCCGACTTCGAGCTATGGTCGCTGGCGGTCTCCGCCATGAACGGCTGCGGGCGCTGCATCGATTCCCACGAGAAGGTGCTGCGCGACGCGGGCGTTCTGGAGGTGCAGATCCACGCGGCGGTGCGTATCGGCGCCATCGTCGCCTCCACCGCCGTGGCGCTGGAAGCTTCCCGGGAGGAGTTTCCCGTCACTGTCAAATAAGCTGGACTGATCCACCAGTCGGCATCCGATACGCCGCCCGAGGTTTACGTGTGGCTTTGGCCGCCCTCGGGCATCACGCCGTCCAAGAGGCGCGCAACAGGGATTGCTGGGACAATGCGCCCCTGTAGAGCTTCTTCCATACCCTGAAAACCGAGCGGGTCTGTCATTGCATCTATGCCACCAGGGCGCGAGGTGCGACGGGACCTGTTCGGCTACAATAAAAGCTTCTACAATCCCCGTCGGCTGCACTCAGAGCTCGGCTACATCAGTCCGGCCAAGAAGGAATGCAGTGCGCCTGAACCACGTCCACTTTCTCGGGGCACAATCACCTAACTTTTCCTGCATAGAATGAAAAATTCGTTTGGGCGTGGGCAGCAAAGGAACACAGCATTGCCGCGCCTACAGTAGCCAATTATATGCACATAAGGCTTATCCCTGAAGCTCCGGCGCCACCAGATGTGGTGACGCGGCGTGAGGCGCGTGGTAGAACATAACGCGAACATCACAGCCTCGGAGTGTCCAGCGATGACCGACTTCCCCCGCTCGCTGCTGGAGTTCCAGCGGCGCTTTCCCGACGAGGCGGCCTGTGCCGCCTACCTGCGACACCTGCGCTGGCCGGAGGGATTCGTGTGCCCGACCTGCGGCAGTACCCGGGGCTGGGCGCTGGCGACCAAGGCGCACACCCACGAGTGCGCCGACTGCCGCAAGCAGACCTCGGTGACGGCCGGCACCATGATGCGCGGCTCCAAGCTGGCGCTCACCGTCTGGTTCTGGGCCGCCTACCTGATGGCCACCCACTCCAACGGCAGCTCGGCCCTGCAGGTCCAGAGGCAGCTCGGCCGCGGCTCCTACAAGAGCGCCTGGCTGCTGTGCGCCAAGCTGCGCCGCGCCATGGTCGCGCCCGAGCGCTCGCCCCTGGCCGGCCTGGTCGAGGTCGACGAGGCCACGATCGCCTGCCGCACCAAGGACGACCCGCCGGCCGGCGGCGGTGGCCGCAGCCACCAGGGCAAGCTGCTCATCGCCGGCGCCGTCGAGGTCGGTGACGGCGGCCCCAATGGCGGCCCAGGGCCGCATCCGCCTGGCGCAGATCCCGGACTTCTCCGCCCGCAGCCTGCACGCCTTCCTTGCCGCAAACCTCGCCGCCGGCGCCACTGCCAAGACCGACGGCTGGGCTGGCCTGCCCCCTGAAAAGTGGTCCTCCGTGAAGTAGGCTTTCGGGCCTTTGGAGGATGGCGCAATGGCGCAGAAGAAGCACAAGCCGGAAGAGATCGTCGGGAAGCTTCGGCAGGTTGACGTTCTGGTGTCGCAGGGGCGATCCGTTGCCGAAGCGATCCGGGCGATCGGGGTGACGGCGTTCACGTATTACCGCTGGCGCAAGGAGTTTGGCGGGCTGAAGAGCGACCAGGTCAAGCGGCTGAAGGAACTCGAGAAGGAGAACGAGCGGCTGTGCAAGGCTGTCTCGGATCTGACGCTCGAGAAGCTGATCCTGAAGGAAGCTGCGGCGGGAAACTTCTGAGCCCCGCCCGGCGCCGTCGCTGCGTCGAACACGTCGTGAGCAAGCTCGGCGTGTCGGAACGGCTGGCGTGCCGGGTTCTGGGGCAACATCGATCGACCCAACGCAAGGTGCCGGTGAGCCGTGCCGACGAGGCGGCCCTGACCGCGGACATCGTCAAACTCGCCACCCGGTACGGACGCTATGGCTATCGCCGGATCACGGCCTTGCTGCACGCCGCCGGGTGGCCGGTGAACGGTAAGACCGTCGTCTTCAGGCCACGGCGCTGAGGGCGAGCCGTGCCGGATAGGCCCATGGCATGAGGTCGTCGATGCGGCTGTTTGGATGGCCGTTGACGATGCGAGTGATGACGTCCGCGAGGTAGGCCTGGGGGTCGACGCCGTTGAGCTTGCATGTCTCGACGAGTGAGGCGATGACGGCCCAGTGCTCGGCGCCGCCGTCGGAGCCGGCGAAGAGCGCATTCTTCCTTTTATGCAGAGGTCTCCATAAAAGGAATTATGCGCAGCACCTGATTAAGCGCAGTTCGTCGCGGGGCGCGCCGCGTTTTCCGTGGCTGGGCTGGGCGAAGGCGGGCGCTCATACGGTTCCGCTCTGTACATAATCCTGATCTCCTTCCGGGCTGGTTCAGCCTGACAGGAGGTCAACATGTCCAAGGAGATCGTCGTCCAGCCGCAGCCCCGCGCTTGGCTGGAGGATAGCGTTCTTCAGCCCTATGTTTCGCGATATGGGGCACACCTGCGCCGCGGGCGGTATGCCCCAAGCACCCAGCGCATTTATTTGTGCTGCGTTGCGCACTTCGCCCATTGGCTGACCGGGGAGCGGTACGGTCTGAACGCAATCGGCGAGGCCGTCGTCGCCTGCTTTCTGTCGGAGCATATGCCGGCTTGCGCTTGCCCCTATCCGGTCCGCCGATTGCGCCACGAGTTGCGAGCCGCACTCGCCCGGTTGTTGGAAGTGTTGCGGGCCGATGGCGTAGGGACGCTAGATCCGGCCTTGGACTCCGTCGTTTCGCAAGAGTTGGCGCGTTTCGACGCCCACATGCATGATGTCTGGGGCCTGGCAGACACCACCCGCCGGCGGCGCGGTCGGGTTGTCGGCGAGTTTCTGCTCGCGCATTTCGGCGATCAGCCGATCACGATGTCGACGATCGGTGCCGCATCCGTCCGGCGTTTTGTTATCGGCGAGCAGGGGCGCAGCGCTGGCTCCATCGGCGTGATCGGCGGCGCCATTGGCTGGTTCCGCAGCATGTCCGGCGATCGGGTCAGCGAACTGGCGGCCGCCATTCCGCGGGCGGCCCACTGGCGATTGGCGTCCTTGCCGGAAGTGCTCACCGACGCCGAGATCGACGAACTGCTGCGTTCGTTCAATCAATCCTTTCCGTCGCGCCGGCGAGCTTATGCGATGGTGCGGTGTTTGATCGATCTCGGCCTGCGAAGCAGCGAGGTCGTCAAGCTACGCCTCGAAGACATCAACTGGGCCGACGGCACGATCACCCTCGTCGGAACCAAGAGTCGGCGCGCCGATGTCCTTCCCTTGCCCGCTGCGACCGGCAGCGCGATCGCCGCCCATCTGCGTAAGGAGCGGCCCCAGACATTGAACCGGGCCATATTTGTCCGCCACGTCGCCCCGTACGATGAGCCGATTGAGAAGGGCGCCGTCAAGCGAGCGGTTGTGGCAGGCTACCGAAGATGCGGATGGACCCGCACAGGGGTTCACATTCTCCGGCACAGCATGGCCAGCCGGCTGCTGCGCACCGGCGCGCCGATGAAGGATATCGCTGACGTCCTGCGGCACCGCTGCCTCGATACGTCGGCGATCTACGCCAAGGTCGATCTGAACCGGCTCACCGCCGTCGCCTTGCCCTGGCCGGGGAGCGCGTCATGACCGAGGTGCGCACTATGCTCTCACTGGCCGAGGATTACCTGACCGAGCGCCGCGCCTTGGGGTTCGACCTGCGGATTCCGGGCGACCAGATCACCGCATTCGCCCGCTTCGTCGACGAGGCGGCCCATACCGGCCCGCTGACGACCCGCATCACACTGGATTGGGTGCAAGGTCAGGCGAAGCACGCCGCGCCGTTTTCCTGGGCGCGACGCCTGGATGTCCTTCGACCATTCGCCAGGTATCTGACGCGGCTCGATCCAGCCACCGAGTTCCCGCAGACGGCAATCTTTGGCCGCTCCCATCGTCGCCTGGCGCCACACATCTACTCGGAGCAGGAGATCTGCGATCTCCTCGCCGCCGCCAGGCGCCTTGCCCCGTATGGTGGATTGCGACCAGCCACCTACGAGACGATTTTCGGGTTGATCGCCGCCACCGGCCTGCGCCTTTCGGAAGCGCTCCACCTGCAATGTGGTAACGTCGATCTCGGTCAGGGCGTCCTGACGGTCCGGAACACGAAGTTTCGTAAGTCCAGACACGTGCCCATGCACGCGACCGCGGTGGCGGCATTGGATCGCTACATGGCCGTGCGGGCGCGTCACGGCGCCACCAACCAGGACTCATTTCTATTCCTCTCGTCGTCGGGCGGGCCGCTGCCGACGCGGACCATCCATTGGGTGTTCCAGAAGCTGAGAGCCGAACTCGCCTGGACGGCGCGCGGCGCCTACGCCCAGGCGCGCATCCACGACCTGCGCCACACCTTCATCTGCCGCCGCGTCCAGCTTTGGCATGAGCATGGGGCCGATATCGACAACGCCATGGCTGCGCTCTCGACCTATGTCGGCGATGCCAAGGTGTCCGATACCTATTGGTATCAGACGGGCATCCCGGACCTCATGGCGGTCACGGGCAAGCGCTTCGAGCTCTTCGCGGCAGCCGTCGGAGGGGATCACCATGCCTGATCCGATCCCGACGCCGTCCTTCTCCACCTTGCTCCAGCGCTTCTTCGTCGAGCATCTGGGCCGCCAGCGAGCCGTCAGCCCCCGAACGATCGCCGCTTACCGCGACACGTTCCGACTGCTGCTAAGCTTCGCCGAAGTCAAGATCAGCAAGTCGCCGGCCGCATTGGCGTTGGTCGATCTCGACGCCAGACTGATCCTGAGCTTCCTCGATCATCTTGAGAAGGAGCGCAACAACGGCGCGCGCAGCCGCAACGCCCGTTTGGCGGCGCTTCGGTCCTTCCTGAAGTATGCCGCCCACCACGATCTTACCGCGCTCCACGTGATCGAGCAGGCGCTGGCCATCCCGATGAAGAGGTTTGACAGACCCGTGCTTGGGTTTTTGTCACGCCAAGAGATGCAGGCGATCCTCGAGGCGCCGGATCCTCGAACGTGGGCGGGCCAGCGAGATCGAGCACTTTTCAGCCTGATGTACAACACCGGTGCACGAGTGTCGGAGGCCATAGGCTTGCGCGTCGGTAACGTCGTCATCGACGGCTCCTCGGTCGCGCACCTGCACGGCAAGGGGCGCAAAGAACGAAGCGTGCCGCTTTGGCGATCAACCGCATCGCTGATCCGGGCCTGGAAGCGCCAGATGGAGAACGCCGGTGATGACAAGTTCCTGTTTCCGAACCGGGGCGGAGGAAGGATGGCCCGATCGAATGTTACCCAGCGTCTCGACCTCGCTGTCTCGGCTGCTGCAGAACGACACCCCCAACTCGCGCACCGATCAATATCGCCGCATACTATCCGCCACACCACGGCGATGCATCTCCTTCAGTCGGGCGTCGACATCACCGTGATCGCCCTCTGGCTGGGCCACGAGAGCCCCGCCACGACGCACATGTACTTCGATGCCGATCTCTCAATGAAGGAGCGCGCCCTCAATCGGTTGCAGCCAATCGGAGCGCGCCCCGGGAGGTATCGTCCCCCCGACCAACTGATGCAGTTCCTTCAAAGCCTTTGAATTATGCGCAGTTCGTCGCGCGCGAGAAGTCGTCGATGAATAAGTCCCGCAGGCGCTTTCCGCAGGAGAACTGCGCATAATCAGGTGCTGCGCATAATTTCGGGTCAGCGCCAGGGGCCGGATCGACCGCTCGACGATGTTGTTGTCCAGCTCGACACGGCCGTCGTCGAGGAACAGGGTCAGCCCCTGCCAACGCGAGAGGGCGTAGCGGATCGCCTCGGCGAGCTTGGTCTTCTGGCTGATCAACGCCAGCTTCGCCCGCAGCCACGGCTCGAGGGCGTTGATGATCGGCCTGCTCTTCTCCTGGCGCGCGGCCCGGCGCTCATCCGGGGTCCGGCCGCGGATCGCAGCCTCGACGTGGTAGAGTTCGGCGATGCGTTGCAGGGCCTCGCTGGCGATCGGCGCGGGACCGCTCTGGGCAGGCTCGTAGAAGCGCCGCCGCGCATGCGCCCAGCAGAACGCCAGGTTCACGGCGTTGCGTCCGGCCAGTGCCTTGTAGCCACCATAGCCATCGACCTGCAGGATGCCGCTGAAGCCGTCGAGGTGGGCGACGGGCCGCTCGCCCTTGCGGTCCGGAGCATAGACATAAGCGACGGCGGGCGGATCGGCGCCGACCCAGAGCCGGTCATCTCGGGCATAGGCGAAGAGCTGCCCGGTCTTGGTCCGGCCGCGGCCGGGATCCAGCACCGGCGCCGTGGTCTCGTCGGCGAACAGCTTGGGCGAGGTCTTCAGCACCGCCAGCAGCCGGTCATGCACGGGCCGCAGCAGGAAGGCCGCCCGCCCGACCCAGTCCGCCAGCGTCGAGCGGTCGAGCGCGATGCCCTGCCGTGCATAGATCTGGGCCTGGCGGTACAGGGGCAGATGGTCGGCGTATTTCGAGACGAGGACATGGGCGACGGTTGCCTCCGTCGGCAGGCCGCCCTCGATCAGCCGTGCCGGCGCCGGGGCCTGCACCACCACGTCCGCGCAGGAGCGGCACGCATATTTCGGCCGCCGCACCACCAGGACGCGGAACTGGGCGGGCACCATGTCGAGCCGCTCGGCCACATCCTCGCCGATGCGGTGCAGCTTGCCGGAACAGCACGGGCAGATGTCGCTCTCGATATCGACCACGGTCTCGATCCGCGGCAGATGGGCGGGCAGAGCCCCGCGGTTCGCACGGCGCTTCGCGACCCGCTCCGCCTTCTCGGCCGGCCCCTTCTCCTCGGACGCGGCGAAGCCGGCGGCCTCGACCTGCTCGGCCTCTTCCAGCGCCAGCAGCAACTGGTCCTCGGGCAGGCTCTCCGCCCGCCGGCCGAAGCGGTGGCGCTGCAACTCCTTGATGATCTGGCGCAAGCGCTCGATCTCCGCGTCCCGCGCGATCAGCATCGCCTGGAGCGTCTCGGGATCGCGGGGAAGCTCGGTGGAGAGCGAGGCCATGATCAAGATAGAATCATATTCGCCGGGAGCCGGTGAGCCTCTTCAACTGGCGGCGACCGGGGTCGTCGTACGCTGTGCCTCGTGCACCCGCCGCCAGTCGAGCCCCTCGAGCAAGGCCTGGAGCTGGGCCGATGTCAGCTGCAAGATGCCGTCGGTGATCTTCGGCCAGCGGAACGCACCGTCCTCCAGCCGCTTCGCCACCAGCACAACCCCGGTGCCGTCCCAGAACACCAGCTTCACCCGGTCGGGTCGCTTGGCCCGGAACACGTACACGGTGCCGGAGAACGGATCGGCGCCCATGGTCTCACGCACCAGTGCCGCGAGGCCCTCCGCCCCCTTGCGGAAGTCCACAGGCCGGGTCGCCACCATGACCCGGACCGCGCCGGTCGGGCCGATCATGATCTGGCCTTCAGCGCGCCGATCACCGCCGCGATGGTGGCCGGCGAGGCCCCGTTCTCGATCCTCACCCTGACCCCGGCGACGTCAACCTCGATGGCCGCCGCCCGGCGTTGCCGGCCACGCCGCTTCGGCTGTGACGGTGGGGCGGACGGCTCAGATGCGGGAGCCGGTTCCGGCGCGACCACGGCCGGCACGAACGCCGGGATCATCTCGCTCGCCTTACGCGCCTCCCGGCGCCACGTGAACAACTGCTGCGGCGACAATGCATGGCGCCTCGCTACGGCACTCACCGTGGCACCAGGCTCGAAGCTCTCGGCGACAATCCGCGCCTTGTCCTCGGGAACCCACTCCCGGCGGCGCCCCACTCCGGTGAAAACCTCGAACCGCCGGACCGGCTCTTCGGCGCTCGATTTAAGCGTAAGCTCTGAAATCGTCATATGCCCAAGCCCTCCAGGCTCGGAACATCACCCCCTCAGCCGCGCCGACGAAAAGTGGGGTCAGGACGCCGCTTACGAAGCTGTAGCGGGAGAGGACTGCTCACGCCGGTTCTATGACCGCCGCTTCGCCCCAGAAGTTGCGGCCAATCCGAGGAAGACCACGATGGCCCGGTTGAGGCGCAGGACATCCTCATCGTCCAGGCGCCCGATGCGCGTCCCGACCTTGGATTTCGGGACGGTGGTGATCTTGTCCACCATCAGGCGGCACGTGGTCCTGAGCCCGTTGCGCGCGTTGGGCGCCACGGGAAGACGAAACAGTGGTGCCTCGGTCTCGTCGGTGGTGAAGGCGCAGATGGTGATCGAATCCGTGGCGTCAAAGGTATCATCCTGCACGATGACGACGGGACGCGGCTTGCCCGCATAGTCCTTGCCGCCGGCGACGGTCCAGATGTCGCCGCGCCTCATTCATCACCCCAATCCGATACCGCATCGATGAAGGCCTGATCCCCACCGGCATGAGGGCTCGTCGCAACGGCCAGCGACTGGCGATGCGCCTCCGACCGGAAGGACGGTGCGCGCACATCGGGCACCCAGATCTGGATGGGCCGCAAGCCCTGGGACCGCAGACGGGCGCGATAATCCCGGACCTTCACGCGGGAGGACTTGGGCGTCGATGCCGTGGGCACGTGGTTGGACCTCGCCATGGTTACATGTAACCTAGCAGGAAGGCCCGCCTGCAACCAGCGCTTTCGATGCGGAGTGGTTCGAACTGCACCATCGACGAGAACGCAAATGGCCGCCCGCCGCCCTGCCGTTTTAGGCACCTTTGCATTGACCTTCCCGCGTGTGCATAGCTCGTTTGCGAGGAACATTGCTCACCGATACAGGGGCGCGCAAAAGCGTGGCGTTTGTCCTCATATCCATGGGTCCTGCTCCGCTGAAATCGATCGGGGTCTGGTGCCCCCCGGGGTGGTGGGTTGCGGAGTTGCGTGAGTTTTCTGGGGCTGGAGGACAAATGGCCGGTCGGACCATAACGCGGATGGATCTGTGTGAGGCGGTCTATCAACAGGTGGGACTGTCTCGCATCGAGTCCGCCCGGTTCGTCGAAATCGTCCTGAAGGAGATCGCCGACTGCCTCGCCCGCGGCGAGACAGTGAAATTGTCGTCCTTTGGCTCCTTCGTCGTCCGCGAGAAGGGTCAGCGCATCGGCCGCAATCCCAAGACCGGGCAGGAAGTGCCCATCGAGCCGCGCCGAGTGATGGTCTTCAAGCCGTCGAGCATCCTCAAGCACCGCATCAACGGCACACCTTCGGACGAGGCGGCCGACGAGGATTGATATGAACTCCTTCAGGCACGGCGGTGTGGCCGGAAGGAACTGCAGCTTTCGTTCAAAACCTACTGCGAAGAAGCTCCTTTTCAGAAGACACACCACGCTCTCGATCCAAGCCTATGCCTCCTCGCATGGCCGCGGCGCCGCACCACCCGCAGCAGGATGTCATTGCTGACCGGCAGCATCAGCCTGCGGGCAAAGCTCGCCGCGGGCCGTCCACCCAGCGCCAGCCCCAGGTGGTGGACGATGTGGTCGAGCCGGGCGGTCCGCCGCGCCCACGGCGCCAAAACCTTATCGTCGAAGCGCTCCGCAAAGACGCGCAGCCGCAGAGCACCGTGTCGCAGTGGAAACGCCGCGCCCGGACGACGAGCCGAACCGGTTTGCCCGCCATCGGCAGATCCGCCAGATGCCGATGATAGCGACTGTGTATCCGCTCCGACGTTCTCCCGCATCCCGGGCACGAACTCGCCTTGCCAACCGCGCGAACCGCAATCAGCGTGCCCGTGCTGTCGCTGCTGACATCGTCCAGCACGAATCCGCCGTCAGCACAGCGGTCTTGCCCGACCCCGGCTGGCCTCCGAGGAGGATCAGGCGCGGGCGCGCGACAGACGCGAGCTTGTCGGGCAGGTAGTCGCGCATGATGTCGCGGCGGAAGATCTCTTCGTTCCGCTCGGGCGACAGCTGACCGGCGATCGCGTCCGACGACATGGTCAGAACTCCCGCCAGAACAGGCTCTCGTCCCTGACCCAGGGGCCCCAGGTGGCGATGACGGCCTCGCAGTCCTCCACCCGGAGGCAGTGCTGGAGCTCGACGAGGGTGCGCCGGCGGACGCGCAGCGCCTCGGCGGCCTCCGGATCCTCCGCCTCGAGGTCGTGGATCCGGCTCGTGACGATGGCGCGCGCCTGGTTGAGGATCTCGAGCGCGACCTCGGTGCGCAGGACCGCGTCGTGCGGCGTTTCTCGGTCCATGGCCTTCCCCGTCCCTACTTGGTTAATCCTCGAGTTTGATTGATCGTCCGTATCCGCCGCTCGGACAGGATCTTCTCGCCGGCGTCGATCCGGACCGACTGCTGCAGGACGCGCAGCGCGGGACGCAGCGCCTCAAAAGCATCCCGCTGCGCCGGCGGCACGCGCCGCACGGCGTCCGTCTCTCCGCGCGCGATTGCATTTCGTCCAAAGCGCACGTCGAGGGCCTTGCTCACGGCGGCGAATTCCTCCCGGATCTTCGGCTCGAGCTCAAGAACCATGGCGTTCAGGCCGCGCGCATTCGTCTTCGCCTCGGCGCTCAATCGCTCCAGGGCCTGATGCGCCGGCCGGGAGAGACCCGGAATGGCGATCGCCATCAGCCGCCGCTCCTCGGCGATCGCCGCGCGCTCGGTCTCCATCGCCCCGACATAGGCCGAGCCGAGGGTCCGCAGCTCCGCCGCCGCGGCGGGGAGCGCGGCAAGGGCCTCCTTGCGCTCGCGGCCCGTGGCGAGCAGGCGGTCCATCATTCTCCCCGAGCCGCGGACGGTGCCATAAGCGTCGGGCGCATTGGCAATGGCCGCGGCGATGCGCCCGGCCGCGAAGCCTTTGACGATGAGGTCCTCGATCTTCCCGACGGCGGCCGCCGGATCCCGCCAGATGCGCGTCGCGATCGCCCCGAGCCCTGCCCGCTGCTGCCGATAATGAGCGCTGTCCAAGGCCCGCCGCCGCGCCTCGTCCTCCACCGGCTGCCGGAACTCGGTCGCCGCGGCCAGCATGGGCGGACTGGTGGCCGCTGCCTCGCCAGCATACGGCGCCGGCGCGACGATGCGCGAGCGATCCTGCCGCTCCGCCTGGTGCTGCGCGCCGGCGAACCTGTGCACCGACTCGAACAGGGTCTTCAGCTCCGCCCGCTTCTGCGGGTCCATGTCCTCTGGCATGCGAACGGCCATGTTGCGCTCCGCGATGGCGTCGGCTTTTTCGGTGAAGGCGCTCCAGCCAAAGCGCGCGGTCAAGGCCTCGGCGGCGGCCTTGACCTCCTGCACGACCGCACGGTCCTCGGCGGCCAGGGCAGAGGCCGCCTTGTAGGCGTCCGGCCCACCCTGCACGCGCACGGTCTCGATCTCGCCGAGCCGTGCCAACGCCTTCTCCGAGAGGGCGGGCACCGACATCGTCATGGAGGCGCGCCGCCGCTCCTCGCGGATCTCGAAGGATGCCGCGCTTTTCTTGAACGCCGCAGCGTGGCCGCGGGCCAGCGGCACCAGCTGTTCCACAACAGCCTCCAGCGCACCGGCGCGCTCGCGCCGGCCCACGCCATCGCGGAGATGATCGCTGCCGCGCAGCGTGCCAAGCTGCTCCGGGCTCCGGGCGATGGCCGCGCCGAGCGCCCGCGAGTCGGCCTTCGGCGACGTGGCCAGATCGTGGAGCTTCGCCATCGCGGCATCCGGATCGCGATAGATCCGCTCCAGCACCGGCCTGAGCGCCCCTTCCCTCTCCTTCACGGCCGGCGACACAAGCTGAGCCCGGCGCGCATCTTCCTCCACCGACCGTGCGAACCGCGTTACCGGCGCGAGCAGATGGCGACCCTCCCCGGCCGACACCTGCGGAGGCGGCGCCTGGGCGCGCATGTCGTTATAGGCGACGCCACGTTCGCGGGCGATCGCAAAGCCCAGGGCGACGCTCGCCCGCTCCCACAGCCGCGCCAGCTCGCCCCTCTTTTCGGCCAGCCACGCCAGCTGCCGCGCCGCGCCCTCCTCCATCCCGGCCGCGGCCTCCGCGAGTTGGTCGATGCCGCGCAGCCGCGCGAAGTCGCGGGCGTGCGCCTGGTAGGAGGGCTCGCTTTCGTAATCGAGCGTGGTGGTCTTCGCACCGGATCGCGACAGACGTTCGACGAGCCCGGCGAACACCTCCAGCCGGTGGCTGTCTCGTGCGAGCCGATCTAGGCGAACGGCGGCGGTTTCGATCCGCCCGGCCCGCCAGACGTTGCGCTCGACGACACGGTCCTCGAACCGCTTCTGTCCGGTTTCCTCATCGACGATTGGCAGCTTCAGGGTGACGGTCTCGACGCCGTCCTTGCGCAGCAAGACGGTATCACCGACCCCAACCCCCGCCTTCTCCAGCGCGGCGGGCAGACTCGTGCCCCATAGCCGACGGGTGGACCCGTCGTCGGTCCGCACATCCGCGAACGGGCTCAGCGCGACATCCTCGCCGTCGCGGAACTTGGCCCGGCCTACCGCCACGAGCGCGCCGGTGACGCCGGCGGCGTGATCGACGCGGGCCTTTCGTCCCCATTCGCTCCTCGGTTCGAAATCCTCCTTCGCCGCATAGAGATCCGCCCGATCACGGTGCCGGCTCATCCCCACATAGGTCAGATGCTGGTCCATCATGCCGGTGACGAGCACGAAGGTCCGGTCCACCGTCGCGCCCTGCGCCTTGTGGATCGTGGCCGCATAGCCATGGTCGACATTGCGGTAGGTGTCGTCGCCAAACACGACCTCGCGCCCATTGTCGAGACGCACCGACAAGAGCGTTCGGCCGCGCTTGTCCGTGGTCGACGTCACCGTGCCGAGCATGCCGTTCTTGACGCGCTGCGGGCCGAGATGCGTCGCCCGCGGCTCCACGAACCGCGCGTTTTCGAGGAACATGATCCGGTCGCCGGCGGCGAATTCGCGCGTCCCGCGCTCGGTGGCGAACGTGCGGCTCTGTGTCAGCACACCGTCGTCGATCAGCACCTTGCGGAGGGCCTCGTTCAGGCGTTTCACATCGTCATTGGTATGGGCGAGCACGAGCAGCTCATCCCCGCGAACGGGTTGCGGATCTCCACCAGCTGGCGCCTTGGTGGCGAGCGCGCGGCGAGCCTCGGTCCAGTCGGCAACGATCCGGCCGACGGCGTCCGCGCGCGTCGCGGTCTCGACAATATGGCCATGCTGCGCATAGGCATCGAGCGCTGTGGCGACCTCGGCGCGCGCGAACATCCGGGACGCTTCGCGCGCCCACGCGTCGCGCTGGCGGCGCACACCGGCGAGCTCGGCAAAGCCGATCCGCTCCACGATCGCCCTGAAGGCCGCGCCCGCCTGGATCGGTTGGAGCTGCATGGCGTCGCCCACCAGGACGACCTTCGCCTCGGCGGCCTCGGCCGCCTTCAGCACCCGCGCCATCTGCTGCGACGACACCATCCCGGCCTCGTCGACGACGAGCACGTCGCCGCGCTTGAGCTGGTCGCGCCCGTTGGTCCAGGCCAGTTCCCAGGACGCCAGCGTGCGCGATGCGATGCCCGAGCTGTCCTCCAGGCCCTCGGCCGCCTTGCCCGCCAGCGCGGCCCCGACCACGCGGCGTCCGTCGCGTTCCCAGGCGACGTGCGCCGCGGCGAGCAGGGTGGACTTGCCGGCGCCGGCGAGCCCGACCACGGCGGCGATCGCCGCATCCGAGGTGACGTGCCGCACCGCATCGACCTGCTCCGCGTCGAGCTTGAACGGCTTGTCGGGGTCTCGGGTCTCAACGGCTTCGATCGCGGCGGTAACGCGCGCGGGGCCGACACCGAAGCCATCACGTGCCGCGAGCGTGAGTGCGGAGCGCGCCATGCCGTGCTCGACACGCAGCATGTCGCGCGTCGTGAAGACTGCGGGCTCCAAAGCCCGCCCGGTCTCGGGATCGAGCTGCTGCGGGCGCAGCGTCACCAGATCGGGCGACGCCATCAGGCGGGCCCGGATGTTGGCGAAATCGTCCGGATCGTCCACATAGCGGTGGAGCGCGCGGGCGATCTCGCGTTCGTCGAAAGTGGATCGCTCGTTGGCGAGCTGCTGCAGGAGCAGCCCCGGATCGGCGGCAAGGCGATCGGCCATGTCCTGCCTGCGGGCGAGCTCCGCCGGCGCAAGAAACATCGCACTGCCCTTGCGCGCCATCGCTGCCTTGGCAGGCCCCAGGTGCCTCTGGGCGATCCCGTCACGGCCCTGCTCGGCATAGGAGCGTCCGTCGAGGCGGATGTCGTAGCCCGCCAGCGCCAGATGCCGATTGGCCGTCTCCGCCCAGGCGAGCTTCCATGCCTTCATCGTCTCGTGGTCGCCGGCCCACAGCCGATAGACGATCTTGCCGTTCGGTCGATCGGGCGTGACGACGCGCAGCGGCCTGCCATCCTCCCCGAGCACCGCCACCTTCTTCGGGCCAAACCCGTCCTCCGCGAGCGGCCGCAGCGTCATCATCAGGTGGACGTGCGGATTGCCGTCCTTGTCGTGATAGACCCAGTCGGCAATCATGCCCTTCGAGGTGAAGGTCTCCCGCACGAACGCGCGCATCAGCGCGATGTTCTCGCTTCGGCTGAGTTCCTCCGGCAACGCAATGATCAGTTCGCGGGCGAGTTGCGCATCCTCCCTTTTCTCGAACGCCTCGACCGCATTCCACAGGACCTCGCTGGCGGCGGCGACGCTCTTTCCTCCGATGGCCGCCTCAAGCCAGGCCGGCAGCTGCTGCGGAAGCGCCAACTCCTCATGCACCAGCTCGGAGGCCCCGCCCTCATAGCGGAAGCTGGTGCCGCCCTTCTCGTCCGTCATCCGGGTGCGGTGACGATAGGCGGCGGCCGAGACGACCGAGCGCCCCGTCCCGCGGCTGATCACCTGCGCTCTGACGAACATGATGGCCACTGCCGTCGTCGCTCCCACCAGGCACGTCGCGCCAGCGACGTATATTGCGCCCTCAAACAGATCGGACCGCTGGGCCGATGCCGCTTCAAACGGCTGGCCCTGCGGGGGACCGCCGCCAGTGAGCCAGTTGGCTCATGATGAAATTAGCCTATTTAACTGCCTTATACGAGTCGATATAATCGACCTGTTTCGAGTTGAGGTGAGGTCCATTAATGCGCGGAAAATCGTCACTTCCCGAGATCGATGCCCAGATCGAGAAGCTGCGGGAGCGTCGGAAATTTCTGATAGTCAAAGCCGGGGAGCGCTTCGCCCGGGCCGCCACGAAGGCAGGCCTGGTGGAGATGGAAATCCCCGACGAGGAACTCGACGCCATCTGCGAGGAGATCGCCGCCCGATTTCGCAAGGCGGAAAAAGGGAACGCCGGTTCACCTGCCGCTGCGACGGATCGATCGGGAGCTCGTTCGGTGGGCGCGACGGCGAAGGGCCACCATGAGTGAGGTCCGCCGACGCGACGCACTTCAGAAAATTCTGCTCGGCGCCCTGGTGGTCCGTGCCGGACTGGCGGAAGCCGACCGGGCGTTTCTGCTGGGTGCGCTGATCGAAGCGGGCCGCATCGCGGTCGGCTCAAATGAGCACGAGCGGCTGAAGGCAATCGGACTGGAGGCGTTCAAGTGGCAGCCGATGGAGGACGCACCGGCGCCGGATCAGGAAAGTGAAGTGGCGCCGTGAAGCGACGATTGAACCCGAGCCTGCTGCTGGTTGTCGTGCCGATCGCCGTCACCGCCCTGACCGTCTATGTCACCGGCTGGCGATGGCCGGATCTCGCCGTCGGAATATCCGGCAAGGTGGCCCATTGGTTCCTGCGAGCTGCACCGCTCCCTGCCCTTCTGGTCGGCCCCCTCGTCGGGCTCGGGACCGTCTGGGCGCTGGCGATGCATCGGCGCCGGCCGATCGCGATGGCGACGCTGCTGTGCTTTCTCGGCGTGGCCGGACTCTATGCCCTGCGCGAATATGATCGCCTCGCCCCCTTCGTTGAGAGCGGCGCCGTCACCTGGGACCGTGCCCTCTCCTACCTCGACGGCTTCGCCGTAGCCGGCGCGATTGTCGGATTTCTCGTTGTCGCCACGGCGGCAAGGATTTCGGTGCTCGTCGCCGATCCGGTCAAGCGCGCCAAGCGCCCGACCTTCGGCGATGCGGACTGGCTGCCCATGGCTGCGGCGGCGCGGTTGTTTCCCGCCGATGGTGAGATCGTGGTCGGCGAGCGCTATCGCGTCGATCGGGAGATCGTGCATGAGCTGCCGTTCGACCCCGCGGACCGCGCGACCTGGGGCCAGGGCGGGCGGGCACAGCTCTTGACCTACAAGCAGGATTTCGATTCGACCCACATGTTGTTTTTCGCCGGGTCGGGGGGCTTCAAGACGACCAGCAACGTCGTCCCGACGGCGCTGCGCTATTCCGGGCCGCTGATCTGCCTCGATCCCTCGACCGAGGTCGCGCCGATGGTCAAGGAGCATCGCACGCGCGCTCTCGGCCGCGAGGTCATGGTGCTCGATCCCACCAACCCGATCGCCGGCTTCAACGTCCTCGACGGCATCGAGGGATCGAAGAAAAAGGAGGAGGACATCGTCGGCATCGCGCACATGCTGCTTTCCGAGAGCGTGCGCTTTGAATCCTCGACCGGCGCCTATTTCCAGAACCAGGCGCACAACCTTCTGACCGGCCTGCTCGCGCATGTGATGCTCTCGCCCGAATATGCGGGACGGCGCAATCTGCGTAGCCTGCGTCAGATCGTTTCCGAGCCCGAGCCCTCGGTGCTCGCCATGCTCCGGGACATTCAGGAGCACTCGGAATCGACCTTCATCCGTGAGACGCTCGGCGTTTTCACGAATATGACCGAGCAGACGTTCAGCGGCGTCTATTCCACCGCATCGAAGGACACGCAGTGGCTCTCGCTCGACAATTACGCCGCCCTCGTCTGCGGCAATGCCTTCAAGTCGCGTGACATCGTCTCCGGCAAGAAGGACCTGTTCCTGAACATCCCCGCTTCGATCCTGAGGTCCTATCCCGGGATCGGCCGGGTGATCATCGGCTCGCTCATCAATGCCATGGTGGAAGCGGATGGCGCGTTCGCGCGCCGGGCCCTCTTCATGCTCGACGAGGTGGACCTGCTCGGCTACATGCGGGTCCTGGAAGAGGCCCGCGATCGCGGCCGCAAGTACGGCATCACGCTGATGATGATGTACCAATCGGTCGGTCAGCTGGAGCAGCATTTCGGCAAGGCCGGCGCGACGTCGTGGATCGACGGATGTGCGTTCGCCTCATACGCCGCGATCAAGGCGCTCGAAACCGCGCGCAACGTCTCGGCCCAGTGCGGCGAGATGACGGTCGAGGTCCAGGGCCGGTCGCGGAACGTGGGATGGAGCATGTCGAGCACTGGCGATCGGCGCTCGGAGAGCCTCAGCTTCCAGCGCCGGCCGCTCATCATGCCCCACGAGATCACCCAGTCGATGCGCAAGGACGAGCAGATCATCATCGTCCAGGGCCACAGCCCGATCCGCTGCGGGCGGGCGATTTATTTCCGGCGCAGGGACATGAACGAGCAAGCCAAGGCCAATCGCTTCGTCAAGGTGTGAGCCGCCTTCGCGAGCAGTTTCCGCAGACAACGCGCTTCGCGCCAGTGACACGGGGCAATGGCGAGCCGCCCCCATCGTCGCCCCTCCTCGAATGTCTCTCAAAAGAGAGACACAATGCCGCCAAGTCAGGAGGTCGGAACATGGCCGCTCACACCTCAATGCTGCACATCCGCATAGACGACAAGCTGAAGGCCGACGCGACCGAGACGCTGGCCAGCTTCGGTCTGACGGTTTCCGATGCCGTCCGGATTCTCCTCACGCGCGTCGTAAAAGAGGGCGTGTTGCCGGCGGGCCTGACTGCGGACCCGGACTCCCATGACGCATGGTTTCGGGCCAAGGTACGCGCGGCCCTGGTCGATACCCGGTCGGCGGTGCCGCACCAGCAGGTGATGGAAGAGGCACAGTCGCTGATCGACAGGAAGCGCCGTGCGAAGGCTTGAGCGGCGCGAGAACGCACGCGCACCGATCTGCAGGCGATCATAGACTCCGGCAAGCAGGGGCATCGAACCGTCCGTGTCCTGATTTCGGAAGGACTCCTCCGATGCCTTCAGCCGATCATTCTTGCAAAACCCATCATGTTAGGTTACTTAACTCTATGGTCACGATCTACCGCGCATATGGCCTGCGCGTCGTCATCTTCGTTGATGACCATGAGCCGGCCCATGTCCATGTATTCGGCGACGGACAGGCAAAGATCAATTTGATCGGCTCGGAAGGAGCACCGGAACTGGTCTGGGCCGAGGGCATGAAGCGGGGCGAGGTGCGCCGCGCGATGCAATTGGTGACCGAGCAGCAGACTGCGTTCCTGACCCGATGGAGAGAGATTCATGGCTGACCTTACCGATGCCGCCATCGAGGCCGCCCTGGAACGCGGCCGCCGGGCCCATGAAAGCGAGCCGCGAGCAGCTACCGCGCGCTTTAACCGGCAGACTGGCCGGGTCATCGTCGACCTCACCAACGGCTGCACTTTCGCCTTTCCGCCGCGTCTGGCGCAGGGGCTGGAAGAGGCAACCGATGACCAGCTTGCCGCTGTCGAGATCCTTGGTCACGGCTATGGCCTGCATTGGGAGGCGCTCGACGTCGACCTGTCCCTGCCTGGCCTGATGGCCGGCATCTTCGGCACCAAAGCTTATATGGCTCGCCGAGCCGGCCAGGCGACGTCCGCAGCCAAGGCGGCCGCTGCCCGCGCCAATGGCGCTAAAGGCGGTCGTCCGCGAAAAGCGAGCGGCCAGTAGCTTGGCGCGTCGCCCTACGCCGCGCCTGGTTGGGGGGCTGGCGTCTTTGTTGTCGGGAGTGGATCTTTGGTCATCGCTGTCGTCGCCGGTCGCCCGATCGCAGCGTGCCGTCGTTTGGCATCCGCTCAGCGCGCGGAATATTTCGTAGCCACGTTCAGGATGGCGGGCGAGGCCCGCTTTATCGAGGGATTGACTGCGCCTTCAAGGCACCCTGTTGCTCACCAACCATCTGCCATTGCGCCGCAAAAGGCCATTTCGTGGCGCCAGATTGCGAGGTTTGCTCGCCACCATGGAAGCCGCCCTTCGTCCAAAGACGATGGACTGTCGGCCGCGGCGGCCTTAACCAGGCATGCTGCCGTCGTTCCATGACACGCCGGGACCGTCACCGAGCCGCGGCGAAAAGAGCTGCTTCACGGCAGCTCCTCCTCGGCGATCTTGCGGGCGAGTTCGGCGCGGGCCGTCTCAAGCTCGGCCGCGATCTCGCGGCGCTCACCGGCATTGACGGCGTTCCGCAGCTCGGCGCGCAGTTCCTCGATGTGCTGTTCCAGGGTCATCGTCATCTCCTCGACGTTCTTGTGAAAGATGACGACGGCGGTCATGGCGGGTGGGCACGGGTCAAAACCCGCGACAGCGGCCAGCTTGCTGGCGCGCGGAGGAACCGATTTTCCTGCGCAGCGGGAAAATTGGAGGGGCCGCGCGGTTTTGGGGCGTGCCCACCCGCCATGGCAGGCTTGGGCATTCTGAGCAGACAGGGTGGGTATTCCGGGCACGCGGCGGCAGAGGGCGCAGCCTGCCCTCTTCCCACCGACAGGCGGGCTGTTTGCGCAAGGGATCGTCACGCCGTAGGGCGCGAAGACTGCTCGCAGGCTTCGTGGAGCCGGGCATCCGGCGGAGTAGAGCCCGGTCCGGCCTGCCGGATGCGCCCACCGGGCTTCTCGGTGCGGGAGACCCCATCTTGCTGCGACCCGATCGGGTTTATGGTCGTCGCGAGTGAGATTATACTGACTGCTTTGATGCGATTAAACGAAGGTGCATCCCGCGATGCGGCAGTTCAGGATTGGTGAGCGGACCTGCGATGAAGGCGCGCCGGAGCTTCAATCCGCGCTCGAGCAGGCCTTTGAGCGCAAGCAGCGGCCGCTCTGCCTGTGCCGCGAGCCGCCCACCACGA
>NZ_JAIVFN010000062.1 GCF_030015065.1 Xanthobacter autotrophicus
CCCCCTGACCGGACGCCCCGCCGCCGGGCAGCGCGCCTTCCCCGGTGCCCGCCGCCACAGGCCGTGCCCGGCGTCGAGGTGGCCGAGAGCGCGATCCGGGCAGATTGAACCAACCTGCTCGGTGAATCGCCCTCCGCGCTCAAGGAAAGAGCCCAAGTACCCGCAGCCCCGAGGCGCCGCCCCGCCAACCGCACCTCCAGCCAAGGACAGATCCCGTGCGCGCCTCCATCATCATCTCCGCCTTCGTCGCGGCGCTCGTGGGATTTGGCGGAACCCTCGCTCTGGTGCTGGCCGCCGCCCATGCGGTGGGCGCGAGCCCGGCGGAAGCCTCCTCCTGGGTCGCCGCCATCTGCCTTGCCATCGCCGCGACCTCCGCCCTGCTCTCCGTCCGCTACCGCATGCCCATCATCGCCGCCTGGTCCACGCCGGGAGCGGCGCTCATCGCCGGCTTCGGCTCGGGGACCGGAATGGCCTCGGCCACCGGCGCGTTCCTGGTCGCCGGCCTGCTGGTGGTGCTGTGCGCGGCGATCAGGCCCCTCGGCGCGCTGGTGGCGCGCATTCCGGTGGCGGTGGCCGCCGCCATGCTGGCGGGCGTGCTCGCGCGCTTCGTCATGGCTCTGGCCGAGCATGCGGCGGCGACGCCGTCCCTGGTCCTGCCGGTGATCGCGGTGTTCTTCATCGTGCGGCGTCTGTCGCCCAACTGGGCGGTGCCGGCGGCGCTGCTGGCGGGGGGCGCGGCGGCCGTCCTGCTCGGCCGGGTCGGCCCCATGCCGGCGCCCGAAGTGTCGGCGCTGGTGTGGACCACGCCGCGGTTCGACCCCCCCGTTCTGGTGGGACTCGCTTTGCCTCTGTTCCTTGTCACCATGGCGTCGCAGAACCTGCCGGGATTCGCGGTGCTGCGCGCGGGCGGCTACGTGCCGCCGGTGCGGCCCATCCTCGCCGTCACCGGGCTTGCCTCCATGGCGAGCGCGCCCTTCGGCGCCCACGCCACCAACCTCGCCGCCATCACCGCCGCCCTGTGCACGGGGCCGGACACCCACCCCGATCCGAGGAAGCGCTGGCTTGCGGGGCCGGTCTATGGCGGATTCTATCTGGTGCTGGCGGCGGCGGGCGCCTCGCTGGTGGGGGTGTTCGCGGCACTGCCCCCCGCTTTGATCGCCACCATTGCCGGCCTCGCCCTGCTCTCGCCCCTGACCGGTGCGCTCACGGCGGCGCTGAACGAGGAGAAGCACCGGGTCGCGGCGGTGGCCACCTTCGCCACCACCGCCTCGGGCGTCACCGCCCTTGGCCTCGGGGCGCCGGTATGGGGGCTCGCCGCCGGGCTCCTGATCGTGGGCCTCGACCGGATAAGACCGGCCTGACGCAAAAATCCCGCGGATGGCGAACCATCCGCGGGAGCAACCAGCCTCTCGTATCCGAACGCCCGAAGCCGGTTCAGGTCAACCGCCCGAACTCGTCGGCAAGCGGACGTTCCCGCCCGAGCGCCACTCCAAGCATGGGGATGAGAGGGCGCCTCAAGCCACGGTTGCGGCCTGCCGGCTCTCGGTCCGCCCTCTCAACTCGGTCGGCGCGCCGTTTGGTCAGCCCGCCTTCTTAGCCTTCATCTGCTGCATGACGGCGATGATCTCGCCCACGAAGCCGCGGCGGAACAGGGACACTGCAAGCACGAAGATCGCGCCCTGGATCACCAGCACCCACTCGCCGAGGCCGGCGAGGTAGTTCTGCATGGTCACGATCACCGCCGCGCCCACCACCGGGCCGAGGATGGTGCCCATGCCGCCCACCAGCGTCATCAGCACCACCTCGCCGGACATCTGCCAGGCCACGTCGGTGAGGGAGGCCAGCTGGAACACCAGCACCTTGGTGGACCCGGCGAGGCCAGCCAGCGCAGCCGACAGCACGAAGGCCATGAGCTTGTACTGGTTGACCCGGTAGCCCAGCGAGATGGCGCGGGGCTCGTTCTCGCGGATGGCCTTCAGCACCTGCCCGAACGGCGAATGGATGGTCCGGTAGATGACAAGGAAGCCGAACACGAAGATGGCCAGCACCACATAATAGAGATTGATGTCCTTCGACAGGTCGAAGATGCCGAACAACGCCCGTCGCGGCACCGCCTGCAGGCCGTCCTCGCCGCCCGTGAACGGGGCCTGGAGGCAGAAGAAGAAGAACATCTGTGCCAGCGCCAGCGTCACCATGGCGAAGTAGATGCCCTGGCGGCGGATGGCGAGCAGGCCGGCAAGCAGGCCCAGCAGGGCGGCGAAGACGACGCCGGCGAGAATGCCCAGTTCCGGCGAGAAGCCCAGCACCTTGATGGTGTGGGCGCACACATAGGCCGACCCGCCGAAGAACATGGCGTGACCGAAGGACAGCAGGCCCGTATAGCCGAGCAACAGGTTGAAGGCGCACGCGAACAGCGCGAAGCACATCACCTTCATGAGGAACACGGGATAGACGCCGAACGGCGCCACCAGAAGCACCGCCACCGCGGCGATGCCGAAGATGGTGCCCAGGCTGGACGAACCGGAGCCGGAGGCTGCGGGAGCGCCGGCGGGGTGGGTGGGAGAGGAAGTGCTCATGTCGCCGCCCTCACTTGGCCGTGCCGAACAGGCCGGCGGGCTTCACCATGAGCACGATGGCCATGATGACGAAAATCACCGTGGAGGAGGCCTCCGGGTAGAACACCTTGGTGAGACCCTCGACGATGCCGAGGCCGAAGCCGGTGACGATGGCGCCCATGATGGAACCCATGCCGCCGATCACCACCACCGCGAACACCACGATGATCAGGTTGGACCCCATGGTGGGGCTCACCTGGTAGGCGGGCGCCGCGAGCACGCCGGCGAGGGCGGCAAGGCCCACGCCGAAGCCGTAGGTGAGCGTGATCATGCGCGGCACGTCGATGCCGAAGGCCTGCACCAGGTCCGGCCGCTCGGTGGCGGCGCGCAGGTAGGAGCCGAGCTTGGTGCGCTCGATCACGTACCAGGTGGCGATGCACACCACGAGGGAGGCCACCACCACGAAGGCGCGGTAGTTGGGCAGGAACATGAAGCCGAGATTGGTGCCGCCCGGCAGGGGATTGTTGTAGGGCAGGCCCGAGGAGCCGTACTGCCGCCGGAACAGGCCCTCAATGATGAGGGCGAGGCCGAAGGTGAGCAGCAGGCCGTAGAGATGGTCGAGGTGATAGAGCCGTTTGAGCAATGTGCGCTCGATCGCCATGCCGATGATGGCCACGACGATCGGCGACAGCACCAGCGCGCCCCAGAAGGGGATGCCGGCATAGTTGAGCAGCATCCACGCCCCGAACGCGCCCATCATGTATTGCGCGCCGTGGGTGAAGTTGATCACGTTCAAAAGGCCGAAGATCACCGCGAGCCCGAGGCTCAGCATGGCGTAGAAGGCGCCGTTGATCAGGCCGAGCAGCAATTGCCCGAACAGGGCCTGCGGGGGAATGCCGAGAAGCTCGAACATCGAAGATCCGTCTCGTCAGGAGGATGCGGGCCAGCCCTGAGGGCCGGCCCGCCTGCATTGGAGGATCAGCCCTTCTTCACCAGCGGGCAGTCACCCTCGCCGATGGGACGGAAAGCCTCGTTCGCCGGAATGGTCGCCTTCAGGGTGTAGTAATCGTAGGGCCCCTTCGACTCCGACGGCTTCTTCACCTCGAACAGGAACATGGGGTGGATGTGGCGCCCGTCGGCGCGCACCTCGCCCTTGCCGAACAGAGGGTCGTCGGTGGGGATTTCCTTCATTTTGGCCACCACGGCAGCGCCGTCCTTGGCCGACTTCAGGGCTTCCACCGCCTTCAGGTAGTGGGTGACGCCGGAATAGACGCCGGCCTGTACCATGGTGGGCCGCTTGCCGCCGTTGGCCGCCGCGAAAGCGTCCGCGAACTTGCGGTTGGCGTCGGTCATGTCCCAGTACCAGGCCGAAGTCAGGTTCAGGCCCTGCGCCACCTTCAGGCCGAGCGAGTGCACGTCGGTGAGGAAGATGAGGAGGCCGGCGAGCTTCTGGCCGCCCTCCACGATGCCGTATTCAGCCGCCTGCTTGATGGAGTTGATGGTGTCGCCGCCGGCATTGGCGAGGCCGATGATCTTGGCCTTGGAGCTCTGGGCCTGCAGCAGGAAGGACGAGAAATCGGCGTTGTTGAGCGGCACGCGCACCTTGCCGGCCACCTTGCCGCCGTTTGCAAGCACCACCGCCTCGGTGTCGCGCTCGAGGGCGTGACCGAAGGCATAGTCGGCGGTGAGGAAGAACCAGGTGTCGCCGCCGGTCTTCACGATCGCCCTGCCGGTACCGTTGGCCAGCGCCCAGGTGTCGTAGGTCCAGTGCACGGTGTTGGGCGTGCAGGCCTTGCCGGTGAGGTCGGACGACGCCGCGCCGGAATTGATGAAGACCTTGTTCTTTTCCTTGGTGACGCCGCTGACCGCCAGGGCGACGCCGGAATTGGGCGTGTCGAAGATGGCGTCCACGCCGTCCACGTCATACCACTGGCGGGCGACCGAGGTGCCCACGTCCGCCTTGTTCTGGTGGTCGGCGAAGATCACCTCCACCTTGAGGCCCTTGGCGGCGGCGCCGAAGTCTTCCACGGCCTTCTTGGCGGCCCACACCGAGCCCTGGCCGCCGAGATCGGCATAGAGGCCGGACTGGTCGTTGAGCACGCCGATCTTCACCGGAACCTGGGCATAAGCGGCGCCGGCGCCCATGAGGCTGCTGGCCGCCAGAAAAATGGCTGCAAGACGCATGTGTTTTCCTCCCCACCGGCTCCCGCCGGCTTCTCTTTCAGGATCCCGGCGTCAGACGCCGAGGAACGCTTCGAGACGCGCCGCGTTTTCTGCGATCTTGTCGTTTTCCACCATGTCCACCACGCGCCCGTGCTCCACCACGTAGTGGCGGTCAGCGACGGTGGAGGCGAAGTGGAAGTTCTGCTCCACCAGCAAGACCGTGAAACCCTTCTTCTTCAGGTTCCGGATGATCTCGCCGATATGCTGCACGATCACCGGCGCGAGGCCCTCGGATGGCTCGTCCAGCAGCAGCAGCTTGGCGCCGGTGCGCAGGATGCGGGCGATGGCCAGCATCTGCTGCTCGCCGCCCGACAGCTTGGTGCCCTGGCTGTTGCGGCGCTCTTCCAGCCGCGGGAACAGCTCGTGCACCTCGTCCACGGTGAGCCCGCCGGGCAGCACCACGGGCGGCAGCAAAAGGTTCTCTCGCACCGAGAGCGAGGAGAAGATGCCGCGCTCCTCCGGGCAGATGGCGATGCCGAGCCGGGCGATCTTGTTGGGCGCGAGCCCCACCGTCTCGGTGCCCTCGTAGCGGATCGAGCCGGCGCGCTTGCGCAACAGGCCCATGATGGCCCGCATGGTGGTGGTCTTGCCGGCGCCGTTGCGGCCGAGCAACGTCACCACCTCGCCGGGATGAACGTCGAAGGTCATGCCGTGCAGCACGTGGCTTTCGCCATAATGGCCGTGCAGATCCTTCACCTGCAGCAGCGGAGTTCCGTTCGCGTGAGCCATGGTCAGTGCGCTCCGTGCCCGGTGCCCATATAGGCCTCGACCACCTGCGGGTTCTTCGACACTTCCGAATAGGGACCCTCGGTGAGGATCTCGCCGCGCGCGAGCACGGTGATCATGTCGGAGAGGTCGGAGACCACCGAGAGGTTGTGCTCCACCATCAGGATGGTCCGCCCCTCGGACACCCGCTTGATGAGGTCGGCGGTGCGGGCGATGTCCTCGCGGCCCATGCCCGAGGTGGGCTCGTCGAGCAGCAGCATCTCCGGCTCCAGCGCCAGGGTGGTGGCAATCTCCAACGCCCGCTTGCGGCCGTAGGGAAGTTCTACCGCAAGATGTTTCGCGTAAGAGGTGAGATCCACGTCGGCGAGCAACTGCATGGCGCGGTCGTTGAGCGCGTCCAGCGACTTCTCCGACTGCCAGAAGTGGAACGAATTGCCGATGGGCCGCTGCAGCGCAATGCGCACGTTCTCCAGCACGGTCAGGTGCGGGAACGTGGCCGAGATCTGGAACGACCGCACCATGCCCAGCCGCGCCACGTCGGCCGGCGGGGTACGGGTGATGTCCTTCCCGTTCAAGCGGATGGTGCCCCGGGTCGGATCCAGGAATTTGGTGATGAGGTTGAAGCAGGTGGTCTTGCCCGCGCCATTCGGCCCGATCAGGGCGTGAATGGTGTGCCGACGGATCCTGAGGTCAACGTTCTTGACCGCAGCAAATCCTTTGAATTCCTTGGTAAGACCAGACGCTTCAACGATGTAGGGCACGTCTGAGACGGTGTCCATGATCGTAAGGTGCCCTCGCAATTGCGGCCGAACGGGACAGCGAACGTGTCCCTGGCCATTTCCTCCGGATCGGCACCTTTGGGCGGTGCGCTTCATCTTGCGGCGCAAACTAGCACGTAGCGCTATGGGAGCGTCAATAGACCGCTCTCGCGACGTTTGTCTATCTCGATCTTGACTTCGGAATGTGCTGTCCAGCTCAAGCTCGAATTATTCCACTTGCGTGACCAGCAAATTGAGCAGCGGCGCCTCCGCGCCCGACGCCTGCAGCTGGACGAGACCCGGCGGAATCTTGAAGCGCAGGCTCTTGCGCACGCCCGGACAAGCGTGAAGGCCGGTGAAGGCCACCGGCTCGAGCGGGCGGCCATCCACCACCACGTCGATCCACGAAGGTCCCGAAACTGTGATCTGCCACAGCCGCTCGGACCCGGGCACCTGGACTGCCACCACGCCCGCGAACGAACGCGCGTCGCCCTTGCTCGGCGCGAGCGGGAGATTCGCTCCCGCCTGCGCCACGAGATGCAGGGCGACCGCGCCTTCGAGGGGCAGGGCAAGCGCTTCGCCGGGACGCACGTCTTTCGGCCGCGATGCGGCAAGGCGCGCGCGATCTGCAGCAAGGGGCCAAGCCGCCGTGTCGCAATCCTCCGCCGGCGCGGCCGGCTGGGCGCGACCGGCCGCGACCGGGCCGAAGATCGCCGCGACAGCGGCCGCGACGAATGCGCCGCGCCGCATGGAATACAGGAAGGACGCCATATCCGAGATCCCCGCCAAAGAAGCTATGTCCAAGTAGATATAACTCTACCTGAATACAACTCCTTTCGTGCAGGCCGCCTGCCGCCCCGGCGCGGTGGCGGCGGGGTCGAACCGGGGCCGCCGCGCTCACTCCGGCAAGGTACGGGCCTGGGCGTGATAGGCCTCGTTGGGGCGCATGTCGGTGGCCGAGGCGATTCGGTTGGACATGTTGAAGAAGCCCACCACCGCCGAAACGTCCCAGATGTCCCGCTCGGAAAGGCCGACACGGCGCAGGGCCTCGCGATCCTCCTCCTCCACTTCGCTGGGCCGCTCGGTGAGCTTGGCGGCGAAGTCGAGCATGGCGCGGCGGCGCGGATCGAGCCGGGCGGCGCGATAATTCATCACCAGCTGCTCGCCGAGGATGGGATCGCCCGACAGCTGACGCACTGCGGCGCCATGGGCGGTGAGGCAGTAATAGCAGCGATTCACGGCGGAAACGACCACCGCGATCATCTCCCGTTCCAGCTTCGAGAGGCCGGAAGGCGCGAGCATGAGATCATTATACATGGCCGCGAAGGCTGAAAGCTTCGCCATGTCGAAGGCATAGGCCTGGAGTACATTCGGAACGAAACCGATCTTCTCCAGGCACTTGTCGAAATAGGCCCGGTTGGCGGGATCAAGCTCCGCCGGCGGGAGGGGAAGCGCGATGGCTGGGAGGTCGTCCCGCTGCCGCGCCGGGGCGGGTGCGGCCGCCTTCGGGGTTCGCGCGGCGGCCGGCACCGCCTTCGCCGCCGCGGCAGGCACGACCTTGGCCGGCGCCTTTTTCGCGGGCGCCTTTTTTGCAGGCGTGCCTTTATTTTCGGCGGTCCCGCTTTTGCCCTTTTCCGCGCCCACGCCTGCCCTCACCTTCGTCGCCATCGCGTCGCCTCGTCATGCTCGCGTTGCCGGCCCGGTCCACAACCCGGGTCCAGAACTCGCCCGTTACCGGATCCATCGCAGACGGAGCCGGCCGGCGCTCCACAGGGGAAAGGCCATGAACATCATGGGATTTCAAGCCGGCGCGATCAATTGGGGGGATCCCACCGGCCTGACGGAGCTGAAGGCGCAGATCGCGGCCCAGGCCCCGGCCTTGCCCGATGGCTTCGTCGACACCTTCCTCGCCGCCGTGGCGCTCGAGGATCTCGTTCCCCTCACCCCGTCCTGCGTCGCCCTGCTGCTCACCGAGGCGTGGTCCCATGTCTCCAGCCGGCCCCGGGGGCAGTCCTCCGTGCGCATTTTCAATCCCGAGCTTCATGGCGGGCCGGTCACCGTCATCGAGGCGGTGAATGACGACATGGCGTTCCTCTATACTTCGCTGGCCGGCGAAGTCATCGAGCGCGGGCTGGAACTGAAGCTCGCCGCCCACCCCATCCTCCATGTGGAGCGCGACGCGGAAGGCGGCGTTACCGGGCTGGAGGATGCGTCGCACAAGAGCGAGCGGTCCGAGGAGAATCGCGAGAGCCTGATCCACATCCACGTCCCGCCCATCGGCGAGGCGGAGCGGGCGCAGCTCAAAGCCGTCATCGAGGAGATCCTCGCGGACGTGCGGGCCGTGAACGACGATTTCACGGCCATGCGCAAGCAGGTCCGCAGCCTCAGCAAGGGCTATCGCCGCGAGAAGCGCCCCTACGACCCCGCCGCCCAGGAAGAGGCGGCGGACGTGCTGGAATGGCTGACCGAGGACAACTTCGTCTTCCTCGGCCTCAGGCATTACGAGCTGCTCGCCGACGGTAGCCTGGGGGCGGAGGCGAACAGCGGCCTCGGCATCCTGCGCGATCCCGACGTGCACGAGCTGCGCCTCGGCGACCAGCCGGTGGTGACGACGCCGGAGATCTGCGCCTTCCTCGAAAGCCCCTCCCCGCTGCTGTTCACCAAGGCCAGCCTGCGCTCGCGCGTCCACCGGCGGGACATGATGGACTATGTGGGCATCAAGGCCCATGACGACGACGGCAGCGTGGTGGGGGAAGTGCGCCTCATCGGCCTGTTCACCGCCACCGCCTACACCCAGCCGGTGCACGAGATCCCTTACCTGCGGCTCAAGGCGGCATCGGTGGTGAAGGAGGCCGGCCTTGAGCCCGGAAGCCATTCGGCCCACGCGCTCCAGACCCTGCTCGAGACCTATCCGCGCGACGACCTGTTCCAGATCGGCACGGAAACCCTGCTGGTCCACGCCCGCGAGATCCTCTCCCTCTACGACCGTCCGCGGCTCCGGGTGCTGGCGCGGGCGGACCGGTTCGACCGCTTCGTCTCGGTCCTCGTCTTCCTGCCCCGCGAGCGGTTCGACGCGGAAGTGCGCGACAAGACCGGCGCCATCCTCGCCCGCGCCTTCGGAGGACGGGTGGCATCGGTCGATCAGGACTTCGTCACCGGCATCGCGCTCATCCGCGTCCACTTCATCATCGACCGCAACGACGGCCGCATTCCGCAGGTGGACCGCGCCGCGCTGGAGCGCGAGGTGGCGGATGCCATGCTCCCCTGGAGCGAGCGGCTCGGATCGGCCATCTCCGCCTTGCCCGGCATCGACTGGGAGACGGCGGCGCACCTGAAGCACCGCTACGCCTCCGCGTTCGGCCCCGGCTACGAGGCCGCATACGACATCGCGACGGCGCTCGCCGACATCGACCGGCTGGAACGCCTGTCGCCCGCGCGTCCCGTCGCCCTCGACTTCTACCGCCGCCCGGGCGACGACGAGCGTCGCATCTCCCTGCGCCTGCTCTCCTTCGGCGCGCCGCTGCCCCTCTCCACCCGCGTGCCCATGCTGGAGAATATGGGCCTCAAGGCCATCAACGAGCGCTCCTACCGCATCGAGCCCGCGGGCGGGGCGACACGCAGCTGGCTGCACGACATGACCCTGGAGCGCGCCGATGGCGGCTCCATCTCCATGGCGGGCGCCGACGAGCGACTGGAGGACTGCCTCAACGCGGTGCTGCGCGGCGCGGCGGAGAATGACGGCTATAACGGCCTGGTGCTCGATGCCGCCCTGTCCTTCCGCGAGGCGGCGCTGGTGCGCACCCTGGGCCGCTACCTGCGGCAGGCGGGCCTCCCCTTCTCGCAGGACTATATCTGGCAGACGCTGAACGCCCACGGCGCGCTCGCCCGCGCCATCGTCGGCCTGTTCCACGCCCGCTTCGATCCCGCCCTCGATTCCTCGCCCGAGGCCCGCGCCGCCCGCGAGGCACCGCTGCGCGCCGTCATCAACGACCAGCTCGCCTCGGTCTCCAGCCTCGACCAGGATCGCATCCTGCGGCGCTTCGTGAATCTCGTGGACGCAGCCATCCGCACCACCTTCTACCAGCGCGACGCCGAGGACCGGCCCCGCGAGGCCATCGCCATCAAGTTCGAGAGCGCGAAGGTGCAGGACCTGGCCCTGCCCCGCCCGCTCTATGAGGTGTTCGTCTATTCGCCGCGCGTGGAAGGCGTGCACCTGCGCTTCGGCAAGGTGGCGCGCGGCGGGCTCAGGTGGTCCGACCGGCCGCAGGATTTCCGCACCGAGATCCTCGGCCTGGTGAAGGCGCAGCAGGTGAAGAACGCGGTGATCGTGCCGGTGGGCGCCAAGGGCGGCTTCGTCCCCCAGCGCCTGCCGGCCGGCGGCAGCCGGGAGGCCGTGATGGCCGAGGGCACCGCCGCCTACGAGATCTTCGTCTCCAGTCTCCTCGACATCACCGACGACCTGAAGGGCGGGCAGGTGGTACATCCCGCCGACACGGTGCGCCTCGACGACGACGATCCCTATCTCGTCGTTGCGGCGGACAAGGGCACGGCCACCTTCTCCGACGTCGCCAACGCCATCTCGGCCCGCCACGGCTTCTGGCTGGACGACGCCTTCGCCTCCGGCGGCTCGGTGGGCTACGACCACAAGGCCATGGGCATCACCGCCCGCGGCGCCTGGGAAGCGGTGAAGCGCCATTTCCGCGAGATGGATATCGACATCCAGGTGACGCCCGTCACCGTGGCCGGCGTCGGCGACATGTCCGGCGACGTGTTCGGCAACGGCATGCTGCTGTCGAGCGCGCTGAAGCTGGTGGCCGCCTTCGACCACCGCCACATCTTCATTGATCCCGATCCGGACCCGGCCGCCGCCTTCGCCGAGCGCCAGCGCCTGTTCAACCTGCCGCGCTCCTCCTGGGCCGACTATGACGCGCCCCTCATCTCGAAGGGCGGCGGCGTGTTCCCGCGCAGCGCCAAGAGCATCGAGCTGACGGACGAGGCCCGGGCCCTGCTGCGCTTCCCCAAGGCCCATGCGACTCCGGCGGAGCTGATCAACGCCATCCTGAAGGCGCCGGTGGACCTGCTCTTTTTCGGCGGCATCGGCACCTATGTGCGCGCCTCCGGCGAGACCGACGCGCAGGTGGGCGATCGCGCCAACGACGCGGTGCGCATCACCGCCGCCGACCTCGGCGCCAGGGTGGTGGGCGAGGGCGCGAATCTCGGCATGACCCAGCGCTCCCGCATCGAGGCGGCGCGCCGGGGCGTGAAGCTGAACACCGACGCCATCGACAATTCGGCCGGCGTGAACACCTCCGACGTGGAGGTGAACATCAAGATCGCCCTCGCTTTGCCGCTGGAAAAGGGCGACCTCTCCGCCCCCGACCGGGCGGCCCTGCTGAAGCAGATGACCGGCGAGGTCGGCGCCCTGGTGCTGCGCAACAACTATCTGCAGACGCTGGCGCTCTCCCTGGCCGAGCACAAGGGCGCGGACGACCTCGCCTTCCAGCAGCGGCTGATGCAGATGCTGGAAGCGCGCGGGGAGCTGGACCGGGCGGTGGAATTCCTGCCCTCCGATTCCGAGATCGCCGACCGGCGCTCGCGCGGGGAGCACCTCACCCGGCCCGAGCTGGCGGTGCTGCTGGCCTATGCCAAGCTGGCGCTGGACCAGGACCTCGTCGCCTCCAACGTGCCGGACGACGCCTACCTTTCCGGGGAGCTGGTCAACTATTTCCCCCGCGAGATCAAGGAGCGCTACCCCCACGCCATCGAGACCCACCGGCTGCACCGGGAGATCATCGCCACCGGCCTGTCCAATGCCATCGTCAACCAGGGCGGGCCGTCGTGCCTCGCGCGCATCGCGGACCAGACCGGCGCCGACGCCCCGGCCATCGCCCGCGCCTTCGCCGCCGTGCGCGACAGCTATCACCTGCCGGAGCTGAATGCCGCCATCGACGCCCTCGACAACAAGGTGCCGGGCGCGGTGCAGATCGCCCTCTATGCGGCGGTGCAGGACCTGATGATCGGTCGCACCATCTGGTTCCTCGGCAACGTCTCCTTCGCGGACGGCATCGCCGGCGTGGTGGAGCGCTATCGCGCGGGGGTCGCCGCGGTGGCGGCGGTTCTGGAAGAGAGCCTGCCCGAAGCCTGGCGCCGCGATCGCGAAGCGCGCATGGCCGACCTCATCGGGCACAACGTGCCGGAGGATCTCGCCCGCAAGATCGCCTTCATGCCGGGACTGGCGGCGGCGTCCGACATCGCCCTCATCGCCGAGACCACCGGCAAGTCGATCCCGAGCGCCGCCAGCACCTTCTTTGCGACCGGACGCACCTTCGCCATCGACGACCTGTTCATGCAGGCCCGCAGCATCCTGGCGCCGGACTATTACGACCGGCTCGCCCTCGACCGGTCGCTGGCCCAGCTGGAGACCTTCATGCGCCGCATCACCGAGCAGATGCTGGTGGGCGACAAGGCGGGCGAGGCGGCGGTGGACGCCTTCATCTGCGCCCGCCACGAGGAGGTGGAGCGCATGCGTCGCACGGTCCGCGAGATCGCCGCCTCCGGCCTCAGCCTGTCCAAGCTGACGCTGGCGGCGAGCCTGCTCTCGGACCTGGTACGGAGCTGAAACGACGGCCCCGGTCCATGACCGGGGCCGTGCGCTTCTTGCCGGGGCGCCGCGCGCGCCCGATGACGTGCGGGCCAGATCAGGCCGCGCCGGCCCGCACCGGAGCCGGGGCGGCAACCGGGACGGAAGGGGCGGTGGGCGCGGGCGGTGCTTCCACGGCCTCCACCGCCGCCGCGATGGAGGTGACCGCCGCGTCCTCGCCTTCGAGACGTTCCGGCTGCCCCTCCTCCAAGCCCCAGTCGGCGACGATCACCCGCCGGCCGGGTGCATCGCGCCTGAGGCGACGGATGGTGTAGCGCCGGTGCGCGGGGGTTGCCGGCGACAGATAGGACAGGACCAGGAGTCCCACCTCGTCGTCGACCGGCCGGCCGAGCCCGCCGTGCGGGCGCGTCTCGCACCGCACGCCGGACTGGCGCAGCCGGTGGGCGAACAGCAGCGCCGCCGCCTCGTCGAGCGCCGATCGGGCCGCAAGGGCCAGGACGCGGGAGGACGCCGCGCCATGCGGCTCATCCTCCGCCGCCGCGTCCGGCAGATAATCCAGAAGCTCGGCGAGGGTTTCCTTGAGCCGGATCTGGCGTGCCTCGTCCAGCACGCCGCGGGCGGCATCGCGCTGGGCCAGCCGCAGCGCCGGCAGCGCCACCCCGTCGCAATAATCGGCGAAGGAATTCTGCTTCAGATGCTCCTCGGCCGCGGCGGCGGCCTCCAGCGGATCGCCCGCGAGCAGGCGCTGGTAGAGCAGCTCGCTCGCCGACAGGGGCGGCTGGTCGCCCAGCGCCACGTCGAGGAATTCCAGGCTCTCCACGTGGCGGCCCAGCACAACGAGGCAGAGCGTGAGCGGGGTGGAGAGCAGCAGCCCCACCGGCCCCCACAGCCAGGTCCAGAAGGTGGCCGCCGCGATCACCGCCACCGGCGACAGGCCCGTGGAGCGGCCATAGAGCAAAGGCTCGATCACATGGCCCACCAGTGGTTCCACCACCAGGAACAGGGCGGCGGTGGACAGCACCATGGTCCAGCCGGGATCCACCGCCAGCGCGAGGCCGATGGGCAGCGCCGCCGCCACCGCCGCGCCGATATAGGGCACGAAGCGCAGCACCGCCGCTGCCAACCCCCACAGGAAGGGACTTGGCACCCCGATGGCCCACAGGCCGAGGCCGATGACGGTGCCGAACCCGGCATTCAGCGCCACCTGGGCCAGGAAGAAGCGCGACAGCCGGCTCGCGGCATCGTCGAGGGCCGCCGTGGTGCGCTGGATGTCGTGCGCGCCCGCCAGCCGCACGAAGCGGTTTCGCAGGTCCTCCCGCTGCAGCAGGATGAACAGCACGAAGATGAAGACGATGCCGAAGGTGGCGAGGGGATGCAGCAGCGGCGCCGCCACGGCCGAAAGGGTGCCGAGGGTGCCCGGCGGCGGCTGGCGCACTTCCACCGGCACCGGCCGCCCGTCGGCGGCGCCCGTCGCCCCCTGCCCGCCGGTCGCCGGCTCGTCGATCTCCCGGCTGAGGTCCTGGAGCATGTCCATGGTGCGCTCGAACGCGCCGGAGCCGCCGGCCGCATCCTTCAGGGACTTGATCTTCTCCCGCATGTTCATGCGGTACTGGGGCAGATCCGCCACGAGATCGGTCACCTGCATGGCCAGCACGCCGCCGAGGGCGAGGAGCCCCACGAAGGTGACGAGCACCACCGCCACCACCGAGGGCGTGCGCGGAATGCGGATGCGGCGCAGCACCAGGATGACCGGCGCCAGCACGAAGGACAGGAGGATCGCCACCGCGATGGGCACGAACACGTCGCGCCCGAGATAAAGCACGGTGACGATGGCGATGGCCGCGAAGAAGGTGACGAGGCGATCCTGCCCGCTGCCGAGCCCGGGTGTCTTGAACGATGGATCCCCCGAACGCAGCATGCCTTGCTCCCTCTCCCGCCGGTTCCGCCGCGATCGCCCGCCGGCATCCCGGGCGCACCGGGACGCTGGGGACAACGCTCCAGCACGGCTTTGCGATCCACCCCCCTCCCCCGCGAACCCGGCGGAACGCGGCGGCGGTGACGGGCGTTCGATGAGCGTTAAGGAGCGGAGGCCACGGCCATGTTCATCTATCGCGTTGCCCTGCGCGGCGGTGGCGGGGAGGAAATGCACGTCCGCGACAGGCGCCCGCCCAAGGCCATGGCCCGGGACCTGGTGAAGAACGGCTACCTGGTGACGGAGGCCGTGACGGTGCGCGCCGCCTCCTCCGCCTTCGACGATGCCGACGGCAACAAGGTGAAGGAGGAGTTCTTCTCCGCCGCGCCCATCGGTGCCGCCGTCCTGGTAGCCGACGCGGTGGCAGCCCTCGTGGAGCACGTGGTGCCGAAGGATGCCGGCCCCATGCCGGAACTGCCGGAATAAGGGCCTGCCCGAATCGGCCATCGAGGTCTGCCGGCGGCCCGCGCTCTCCCGTCGGCCCCTGTGCCGAAGGATGGGGAAACGAAATACCCCTGCCAGCAGGTGTGTCGGCTCACCGTCGCGTCGCGCACCATCACCCGGCACCCATGCCCGGCGCCCTTGCGCAACGCCCCATCCTCTGTCCCCTTGGCCGGACCTGTCCCCTCCTGGTCCGCATGCCCGACATCTCCCCGTCCTCTCCGGCTCCGCGCCGGGCCATCTTCGGCTGGATCCTGTTCGATCCCGCCTGCCAGCCCTATTTCACCCTCATCACCACCTTCATCTTCGCCCCCTATTTCGCCTCGGCCGTCGCCGCGACGCCGGTTGAGGGGCAGGCGCTGTGGGGCTTCGCAACCGGCGCGGCGGGGCTCGTCATCGCCTTGTGCTCGCCGCTCCTCGGGGCGGTGGCGGATGCGGCGGGCCGGCGCAAGCCGTGGATCTTCGCCTTCGGGCTGATGATGATGGCAGGCGCGGCACTGCTGTGGTTCGCCGAGCCGGGGAACACGGCGCGCATTCCCCTGGTGCTGGCCGCCTTCGCCATAGGCACCATCGGGGTGGAGTTCGCCACCGTCTTCAACAACGCCATCATGCCGGCCCTCGTATCCAAGGAGCGGCTGGGGCGGCTGTCGGGCGCCGGCTGGGCAGCGGGCTATTTCGGCGGGCTGGTGGCGCTGGCGCTGATGCTCGCCTTCTTCTCCACCCAGCCCGATACGGGCCTCACCCTTCTCGGCCGTCCGCCCGCCCTCGGGCTGGATGCGGCGGCGCGGGAGGGCGACCGCTTCAGCGGCCCGTTCACGGCGCTGTGGTATGCCGTGCTGGTGGTGCCCATGTTCCTGTTCGTGCCCGACGCGCCCCGCGCCATGCCCATGGGCGCGGCGATCCACACCGGCCTGTGCGAGATGCGCAAGCTGCTGCCGTGGCTGATGAAGCGGCCCGCGCTGGCGCGCTTCCTCATCGCCAACATGGTCTATACCGACGCCCTCGTGGCGCTGTTCGCGTTCGGCGGCATCTATGCGGCCGGCACGTTCGGCTGGGGCTCCATCGAGATCGGCATCTTCGGCATCCTGCTCACCCTCACCGGGACCGCCGGCGCCCTCGCCGGCGGCTGGCTCGACGACGCGCTGGGGCCGCGCACGGTGATCCTGGGCGCCCTGCTGGTCCTGCTGTTCGCCGCGGTCGGCCTGCTCTCGGTGGGGCGCGACGCGATCCTGTTCGGCTTCGTGCCCACGGCACCGGGCAGCGGGCTCTACGGCTCGGTGCCCGAAAAGGTGTATGTGGGGCTCGGCCTCCTCATCGGCGGCGTGGCCGGCCCGCTCCAGGCCGCCTCGCGGACCCTGCTGGTGCGCCTTGCGCCGGCCGGCAACATGGCGGAATGCTTCGGGCTGTTCGCCCTGTCCGGCAAGATCACCTCGTTCGCCGCGCCCACCTGCGTGGCGCTGGTGACGGCGGCCACCGGCAGCCAGAAGGCGGGGGTGGCGGTGCTGGTCGCCTTCTTCGCCCTCGGCGCCGCGCTGCTGGCGCGGGTCGCGGCGCCGGACCAGGCCCCGGCGCCCTGACCCGCGTTCTGAACGCGAAGAAAGAGAACGCGTTGTCCGATCAGATCGCGATGCAAGGGAGGCCCGCAATGTCCATCCGCTCCATCCGCTTCGACCCGAAGCCCGCCATCGACGCCGCGTCCGCCACCACCGTCCACGAATGGTACCAGGACCGCACCGGCGCCTTCTCCGCGGGTTTCTGGGCGTCCGAGCCGTCCGAGATCGCGGTCCGCTACGACGAGGACGAATTCTGCGTGCTGATCGAAGGCACGGTGGAGCTGACCGACGCCTCGGGCCACACCGAGACCTACGAGGCCGGCGCCTCCTTCCTGATCCCCTCGGGCTTTGCCGGCACGTGGAAGAGCGTGACGCCGGTGCGCAAATTCTACGTGGTGCACCTGCCCAGGGCGCAGGAACCGGCCGCCCCGGCCTGAACCCTTCGCCGGAACCGCGCCCGGGCTTTTTGTGTTGGCCTTCCGAGACCTCGATCCGGAAGGAGAAATCCCATGTCCGTGCGACTTCAGATCGCCGCCATGCTGTTCCTGATGATCCAGGCGGTTCTATTCTTCACCGGCCTGCTCCTGGTGCTGCTGACGCCGCTGTCCCGGGAGGCCCTGGAGCTCATGCCGTGGGTGGTGGGCGGCACCGCCCTGCTGTCGCTGCCGCTCTCCTGGTGGCTGGCGCCGCGCCTCAGGGCCCGCACCTGGCGGCGGCACGGCACCCTCGATGCCCTGAAATGACAGGAAAGTGACCGCCGAAGCAGGATCGGCCCGGCGCCCTCGCAATCGCCGCCATTGAGTGCCATTTTGTTCTCAATAGAGAATCAGGCCTTGCGAGAGTGCGCCCTTGACCCAGTTGACCGATCCGCGCCGGCGCCCGGCTGAGCCGGCGCCCGAGCGCCCCGCTCCCCGCGCGGGCGGCATCGCCGCGCGCGCCAGCGCCGCCGCGGCCCCGACGCCGGACTATCTGAACGGCCTCAATCCCGAGCAGCGCGAAGCGGTGGAAACGCTGGACGGCCCCCTCCTCGTCCTTGCCGGCGCCGGCACCGGCAAGACGCGGGTGCTCACCGCCCGCGTCGCCCACATCCTGTCGCAGGGCCGGGCCTATCCCTCCCAGATCCTGGTGGTGACCTTCACCAACAAGGCGGCGCGGGAGATGAAGGAGCGCATACACGCTATGGTTGGCGACCAGGTGGAGGGCATGCCGTGGCTCGGCACCTTCCATTCCATCGGCGTGCGCATCCTGCGGCGTCACCACGAGCTGGTGGGGCTGAAATCCGGCTTCACCATCCTCGACACCGACGACCAGATCCGCCTGCTCAAGCAGTTGCTGGCCGCCGAGAACATCGACGAGAAGCGCTGGCCCGCGCGGCTGCTGGCCTCCACCATCGACGGCTGGAAGAATCGCGGCCTGTCGCCGAAGGACGTGCCGCCCGGCGAGGGCGCGGTCTTCGCCAACGGCCGTGGCGGCACCCTCTATGCCGCCTATCAGGCGCGGCTGAAGGCGCTGAATGCCGTGGATTTCGGCGACCTGCTGCTGGAAGGCATCCGCCTGTTCCGCGAGAACCCGGACGTGCTCGCCGAATACCACAAGCGCTTCAAGTACCTGCTGGTGGACGAGTATCAGGACACCAACGTGGCTCAATATCTGTGGCTGCGCCTGCTCGCCCAGGGCTCGAAGAATGTCTGCTGCGTGGGCGACGACGACCAGTCCATCTATGGCTGGCGCGGGGCGGAGGTGGACAACATCCTGCGCTTCGAGAGCGATTTTCCCGGCGCCAGGGTGATCCGGCTGGAACGCAACTACCGCTCCACCGGCCACATCCTCGCCTCCGCCGCCCACCTCATCGCCCACAATGAGGGCCGGCTCGGCAAGACCCTGTTCTCGGAAGGCGAGGACGGCGAGCAGGTCACCGTCACCGGCGCCTGGGATTCGGGCGAGGAGGCCCGCGCCGTCGGCGAGGAGATCGAGGCACTGCAACGCGCCGGGCATAAACTGTCCGAGATCGCCATCCTGGTGCGCGCCTCGTTCCAGATGCGCGAGTTCGAGGACCGCTTCGTCACGCTGGGCCTGCCGTATCGCGTCATCGGCGGCCCGCGCTTCTATGAGCGGGCGGAGATCCGCGATGCGCTGGCCTATCTGCGCTGCGTGAACTCGTCCGCCGACGACCTCGCCTTCGAGCGCATCGTGAACGTGCCCAAGCGCGGCATCGGCGATGCCACGGTCAAGCAGATCCACGATGTCGCCCGCGCCGCCGGGCTGCCGCTGCAGGAGGCAACCCGCGTTCTCACCGAGAGCGAGGAGCTGAAGCCCAAGGTGCGCGGCACCCTTCGCGGCCTCGTGGAGGCGTTCGGGCGCTGGCGCGAGCAGGCGCGGGTCATGTCCCACACCGAGCTTGCCGAGATCGTGCTGGACGAGAGCGGCTATACGGAGATGTGGCAGAAGGACCGCTCGGCGGAAGCCGCCGGACGGCTCGAAAACCTGAAGGAGCTGGTGCGCTCCATGGAGCCGTTCGAGAACCTCTCCGGCTTCCTCGAGCACATCTCCCTGGTGATGGACACCGACAACGGCGCCGGCGAGGACGCGGTGCAGGTGATGACCCTGCATTCCGCCAAGGGGCTTGAGTTCGACACCGTCTTCCTGCCCGGCTGGGAGGAAGGCCTGTTCCCCCACCAGCGGGCGCTCGACGAGCAGGGCAAGGCGGGGCTGGAGGAGGAGCGCCGCCTCGCTTATGTGGGCATCACGAGGGCGCGGGCCTCGGCGCGGATCTTCGTGGCGTCCAACCGGCGCATCCACGGCATGTGGAACTCCACGGTGCCCTCCCGCTTCCTCGACGAACTACCCGACGCCCATGTGCGGGTGGAGGAAAGCCGCGGCGGCGCGGGCTGGGGCGGCTCCGGCTATGGCGGCGGCAGCTACGGCCAGAGCCGGTTCGACCGCGCCGAGCCGTTTGCCGCCTCGTCCTATTCCACCCCCGGCTGGCAGCGGGCGCAGAGCAATCGCGGCCGCACCGATTCCGGCCCTTCCCGCGGCGGCTTCTCCGAGCGCGGCGGACGCTATGATGCGGGCGGCTCCGCCCGGCGCGGGCCCATGGTGATCGAGGGCACGCTGGTGGCCACCTCCACCGGCGCGGCATCGGCCTTCAACACCGGCGAACGGGTGTTCCACATCAAGTTCGGCTATGGCGAGGTGACCGGCATCGACGGCAACAAGCTGACCGTCCAGTTCGACAAGGCCGGCGAGAAGCGGGTGCTGGAGACCTTCGTCGAGAAGGCGTGATACCCGCGCGGCACCTGGGCGAAGCCATCTCGCCCCCGGTCAAAGACCGGTGCCGTCGGCAAGACGACCGCGCCTTGGGCGGCACCGCCCTTGACGGAAGCGCCGCATGCGGCCGACAAGCGCGGATATGCGGCCGAGGCGGCCGGGGCCCGCCGTGCGGCGGGGAGCCCGAGACCCACGCCCTCAAGATGAACGGATGATTTCGCCCCCATGCTCGAAGGCCTTCCCCCCAACGATGCCACCCATGTGATGCGGGTCGCCGCGCCGCGCGTCGCGGCCCAGCGCATCGCCGACCTCATTTCCGAGACGTTCGATCCCGCCGAGGTGGCGGTGGCCAATTTCGAGCGGACGGACAATGAGTGGGTGGTGGAGGTCTATGCCGGCTCCGCCTTCGACGCGGAACGGCTCGCCGAGTTGGTGGAGATCGCCGTGGGGCCGGAGATCGCCCGGGGCGTCACCTTCGGCGACGTGGAAGAAAAGGACTGGGTGGCCGCAAGCCTCGAAGGCCTCGCCCCGGTGCGCGTCGGCACCTTCGTGGTCCATGGCGGCCATGACCGCGGCCGGGTGGGGCCGAACCTCATCGGCATCGAGATCGAGGCGGCTCTCGCCTTCGGCACCGGCCATCACGGCACCACGCAGGGCTGCCTCAACGCCATCGTCGATGCGGCGCGGCTTGGGCGGCCCTATCCTCGCCGGGTGCTGGATGTGGGGACGGGAACCGGCGTACTCGCCATCGCGGCGGAGCGGATCTTCCACACCCGCGTGGTGGCCAGCGACATCGACGCGGTGGCGGTGCGCACCGCCCGCGCCAACGCGAAGGCCAACAAGGCGCCGGGGGTGCGGATGATCCATGCGGCCGGCGCGGGCGCCCGCGCGCTGGGCCAAGGCGGCCCCTATGACCTCATCCTCGCCAATATCCTCTTGCCGCCGCTGAAGCGGCTGGCGCGGCCGCTGCGCCGGCTGATGGCACCGGGCGGACGCATCGTGCTGTCGGGGCTGTTGTCGGCGCAGGTGCCGGCGGCACTCGCCGCCTATCGCGCCCAAGGGCTGCGTCTGGTGTCGCAGCGGCACATCGAAGGCTGGGCGACGCTCACCCTCGCAGCGGATGCGGGGCGTCCCCTGCGCTGAAGCAGGAGCGCCGGGAGGCGGACCCGCTCGCACCCGACCCGCTCGCACCCTGGGGCGCGGGCGGTCGATCCGGGGTAAATTGGAAAACCAAGGCCGATCAGGGGAGCGGATCGCAGCGCGAGCCGCTCCCGGCGTCTCAGGCGACGGGATCGCGGCCGTGGATCTGGACGTAGCGGGCGTATTCGCGCTCGGCCTGCTCCTTGCGGGCAGCAACGACCGCCTCAAGGAGACGGGCGAAGAAACCCTTCTGGGTGGACGAGGCGGTCTTGGACGAACGGACGATCTTGCCGGTATAGGTGACGGCGCTCATAGAGGCCTCCTGCAAATGGGCTTTGTTGCCCTTTTGCAGTGCAAACTACTCCCCCTCGCAGCGCAGCAGAACTCTTGCCCCGGCATGCCTGCCCTGCGCAGAGCGCAAGGAAACAGTTTTGCCTGAAGAGGCGACCGCCGGGCCCGGGCCGGCGGTCGGGAGAGTCGGGATTGACGCGGATGAAAGGGCCGGCGGCGCCGGCTTGCGCGTCAGTAACGGGCCGGCATGGTCACCTGCCGGCCGAGACCCTCGGGCGGCGGCAGGGCGGCATGGGCGGCGCGCATGGTAGCGATGCGCTCCAGCACGTCATCGGGGAACGGAGCCACGTGGCGGGTCCGCAGGTCCACATGGAGCACCATCTGCTCGGTGGTGGCGGAGACCCAGCCTTCGGAGGCATGGTGCAGGGTCTGGAACAGGTGCAGGCGCTTCTCGTCATAGTCGATGAGGCGCAGCGTGACCCGGACCGGCGAATGGGGGGCAAGTTCCTTCAGGTAGCGGATGTGGCTTTCCGCGGTGAAGAACGAGGCGCCGCGCCGCGCCGCATAGGTCGGGCCAAGGCCCAGCAGGCACAGGGCTTCGTCAACGGCGCGATCGAAGATGAGCGTGTAATAGGCCACATTCAAATGACCGTTATAATCAATCCATTCCCCCTCCACCTTCATGGCGGAAGACACGAACGGAGCGAAAAACACGGGCTCAAAGTCGATCCGGTCAAGCATGGCCGCCTCGCTTCATCTGCATTAATGTGCCGTTGATGAGCACACTGTGACGCGAGAAAAGGCATTCGTCACGCCCCAAAGCGGCGCGACGGGCGAATCACAAAAGTCACTGTCAAGTTCAATATGGCTCAGAACGAGCTATTTCTGGGGATGACTCCAAGGCCCCTGTCCGGCTCCCGGCCGGCAGGCGCGAGGCAAAGTTAAGGAATCGTAAATGGTTGTTGCAGCCGCGAAATCCGAGCTCACGCTTCTGGAGAGAAGCTTCGCCGTCATCGAACGGCTGAAGGCCGAGCTTGATCACAAAGTCGTGACCGGCCTCGCCGTCCGCGAACAACACGCCAACGTTACCACCTACCTGCCCAACGAGCCGGCAGATGCGGTGGTCTTCGCCGAGTGCATAGAAGATGTGCAGGCCGTTGTCCGGGCGTGTGCCGATTATGAGGTCCCCGTGATCCCCTGGGGCGCAGGCACCTCGCTGGAGGGCCACGTGAACGCGCCCTTCGGCGGCATCTGCGTGGATCTCTCGCGCATGAACCGCATCCTCGCCGTGAACACGGAAGACCTCGACTGCGTGGTCGAGCCCGGCGTCACCCGCAAGCGGCTCAACGAGGAGCTGCGCGACCAGGGGCTGTTCTTCCCCCTTGATCCCGGCGCCGACGCCTCCATCGGCGGCATGGCCTCCACCCGCTGCTCGGGCACCAATGCGGTGCGCTACGGCACCATGAAGGACGTGGTCCTCTCCCTGAAGGTGGTGACGCCCACCGGCGAGGTCATCACCACCGCCACCCGCGCGCGCAAGTCCTCCGCCGGCTACGACCTCACCCGCCTCTATGTGGGCGCCGAGGGCACGCTGGGCATCATCGTCGAGATCACCCTCAAGCTGTTCGGCATCCCGGAGGCGGTCTCGGCCTCGGTCTGCCCGTTCCCGAGCGTGGAGGCGGCCTGCAACACCGTCATCGCCACCATCCAGAGCGGCATTCCGGTGGCCCGCATCGAGCTTCTGGACGAGGTGCAGGTGAAGGCCTCCAACGCCTACGCCAAGCTCGCCCTTGCCGAGACGCCCACCCTGTTCCTCGAATTCCACGGCACCGAGGCCAGCGTCCACGAGCAGGCGGACCGCTTCGGCGAGCTCGCGGCCGAGTATGGCGGCGGCCCCTCGGTGTTCGCGGTGAAGCCGGAGGAGCGCTCGAAGCTGTGGCAGGCCCGGCACGACGCCTATTGGTCGGTGTTGCCGCTGCGGCCCGGCGCCAAGGCGGTGGCCACCGACGTGTGCGTGCCCATCTCGCGGCTCGCGGAGTGCGTCATGGAGACCAAGCGCGATATCGAGGAGATGGGCCTCATCGCCCCCATCGTCGGCCATGTGGGCGACGGCAACTTCCACACCACGCTCATGGTGGACGTGGACGACCCGGAGGATTTCGCGAAGGCCAAGCTCTATATGAAGCGACTGGTGGAACGCGCCCTCGCCATGGGCGGCACCTCCACCGGCGAGCACGGCATCGGCCAGGGCAAGATGAAGTACATGGCATCCGAGCACGGCGAGGAGGCGCTTGAGGTCATGCGCTCCCTCAAGCGCGCCCTCGACCCCAAAAACATCATGAATCCGGGCAAGATCGTCGCGATCTGATCGCAATCCCTGCGCATAGGGAACAGGTCCCCCTATATAGGGGACCTTTCGGGGAGACGGGCGTGCAGGGGATACTGATCAGTCTCGCCACGGCGGTGATCCTGGCCATCAGCGGGGCGTTCGCGGCCCCGTTCGTGGTGGACTGGAACGCGTGGCGCGGGACGTTCGAGACGCAGATCAGCCAGGCGCTCGGCGTTCCGGTGGTCATTCGCGGCCCCATCGACGCCGAGATTCTCCCCGCCCCGCGCATCCTGCTGCGGGATGTCACCCTGGGCGACGTGGTGTCCACCGGCGGCACCGTGAGGGCGCTGCGGGCGGAACTCTCCCTCGGCGCCCTGCTGCGCGGCGAGGTGGAGGCCACCGGCGTCAGCCTGGACCGGCCGCAGATCCGCCTCGTCATCGACAGCGCCGGGCGGATCGCCCTGCCCACCGGCGCCCAGCGCCCCGCCGCCCTCTCCATCGCCCGGTTCGAGGTCAAGGACGGCACCCTCGATCTCCTCGACCGCGCCTCCGACCACACCCAGACCCTGGACGGCCTCAACCTTAAGGGCGAGGCGCGCGCGCTGTCCGGCCCGTTCCGCCTCGACGGCGAGGTGGAAGCGCAGGGGACGCGCTTCGCCATTCGCTCCACCCTCGGCAAGATCGGCGACGACGGCACCGGCCGCCTGCGCCTCGTGCTCGACGGCCGCAACCGGCCCTATGCCCTGGACCTCGACGGGGGCCTCGCCTTCGCCGACGCCAAGCCACGTTTCGAAGGCCGCGCCACCCTCTCCCGCCATGGCGGCGAGGGGCTGGAGGCCTGGCAGCTTTCCGGCACGCTGAAAGCCAGCCCCGACGCCGTGCTGGTCGACAGCCTCGACCTCGCCCTGGGCGGGGCGCAGACGCCGGCCCAGCTTTCCGGCTCGGCCCGGCTCACGCTGGGGCGGGCGGTGGGACTCGACGCCGTGCTCAATGCCCGCAGCCTCGACCTCGACGCCCTGCGCGCCGCCACCGACGGCGTGCGGAACACGGCAAGGGACAAGGCCACCGCCGACCAGAACCCCGCCGCCGCCCTGGCGCGCTTCCTGTCCGGCGTCGCCGCGCTGCCGGCGCCCGACATCGCCTCGCGCGTGGGCCTGTCGGTGGAGCAGCTCATGCTCGGCGGCACGCTGGTGCGCGACGTGCGCGCCGACATTTCCGGCTCCGCCGCCGGCTGGCGGGTGGACAATGCCGAGGCGCAACTGCCCGGCAAGGCGGCGCTGCGGCTCTCCGGCATGCCGACGCGCGGCCCGGGCGGCGGCTTCGACGGTGCCGTGACCTTCTCGGCGGACGATCCCGCCATCTTCCTGCGCTGGGCGGCGCCGTCCGCCCCACGCGAATACGTGGCCGCGGCGAAAGGCCCGGTGCGCATCAGCGGCAAGGTCAATGCCGGGCCGACGCGGATCGCGGTGGACGGGCTCGACGCCACCTTCGCGGCCAGCCGGGTGCGCGGCTCGGCGGTGGCGGCGCTCGATGCCGGAGCACCACCCAGGCTCAATCTCAAGCTCTCCCTCGACGGCTTCGATCTCGACCCGCTGGTCGCCGCGCTCCAGACCGCGGCGGCGGCGGTGGGCGGCGGCGCGGACGGCGCGCTGGTGCTCGACGGCCGCAACCTGACCCTCGCCGGCCTGCCCCTGCGCGGCCTCACCCTCGACGGGGCCGCCACCGGCGGCAACTGGCGGCTGACGCGCATCGCCATGGAGGATCTCGCGGGCATCCGCCTTGAAGGCGCGGGCCGCATGGAGAACTTCTCCACCACGCCGCGCGGCGAGTTCAACTTCGTCCTCTCGGGAACCAAGGCCGACGGCCTCATTCCCCTCGCCCGCCTCGTGGCCGGGGAGCAGACCGCGCAGGCGCTCGCCGCCCTCCAGCCCATCGCCGCGCCGGTGAAGCTTTCGAGCACCGTGGTGTGGGGCGAGGCCGGCGGGCGCAACATCACGGTGGCCGGCACGCTGGGACAGATTTCCGGCGACGTTTCCTTCGCCCGCAGCAATGCCGGGGTGCCCCTGCGCATCGCCCTGAAGGCCGATGCCACCGACGGCGCGCGCGCGCTCGCGGCCTTCGGCATCGAGGGGCTCGGCCCGCGCCTCGGCCCGGCGCATGTGGAACTGTCCGTCTCCCCCCTGACCCACGACGAGGCGCAGGTGCGCGGCCGGCTCACCCTCGCCGACATGACCGCCCAGGCGGAGGGCACGGCGCACCTCGCCGGCGGCACCATCGAGCCCAGCCTCGCGGTGCGGCTCGATGGCGGCGACCTCGGCCGCATCCTGCCCCAGGCCTCGGCGGCGGTGGAGGGGCCGGTGCCCTCCGCGCTCGCCTTCACCCTCGCCCGCAAGGGCGGACTGTGGCGGCTCGACACCATCACCGGCTCGCTTGCGGCGGCGCCGGTCTCCGGCACCCTCGATTTCGAGCCCGGCCCGTTGCCGCGCATCGGCGGCAAGCTGGCCTTCGACAGCCTGTCCCTGCCGCGCATCCTCGGCATGTTCGCCGCCCGCACCGGCCCCGAGCCCGCCGGCACGCCCGGAACCTGGAGCGCGGCGCGCCTGCAGCCGGCGGCGGTCTCCGGCTTCGGCCTCAATCTGGAGCTGACCGCGGCGCGCCTCGCCGTCGTCGGTCCCTACGGGCTGGGCAATGGGCGCCTCGTGCTGGCCAGCGACGGCACCGACCTCGAGGTACGCGACATCTCCGGCAGCCTCGGCGGCGGACGCGCGGCGGCCACCCTGCGTGTGCGCCGGCAGGGCGACGGCGTGCAGGCGGATGGCCGGCTCGTGCTGGAACAGGTGGATGCGGCGGCCATCCTGGCCCCCACCGGCGCCCGCGCGGCGCCGAAGGGCAAGGTCAATGTGCTGGTGGATCTCGGCGGCTCCGGCCGCAGCGTGCTCGGCGTCGTGCAGGGCCTGTCGGGACAGGGCACGCTGGGCGTGCGCGATCTCGTCATTGATGGCGCAAGCCCGGCCGGCCTCGACCAGGCGCTGGCGGAAGCCGCCGGCCTCTCGCCGCCGCCCGATGAGCGGCGCACGGCGCAGATGCTCGACCGCGCATTTGCCAAGGGGCCGCTGCGCATTGCCTTCGCCGAGACCACGCTGGGCATGGTGAACGGCGTCGCCCGCCTGTCCCCGGCCCGCGCCACCGCCGACGGCGTGCGCGTGGGCTTCAACGGCAGCTTCGATTTTCCGCGCCTCGCCATGGACGCGACGGTGGAGCTGGAAGCCCCCGAGGGCGCGGGGGGCACGCCCGGCGGCAGCATCGTCTGGCGCGGCCCGGTGGCCAATCCCGAACGGCGCGTGACCGCGCCCGCCCTCACCAGCGTCATCGCCATGCGCGCCATCGAGCGCGAGACGCGGCGGCTGGAGGAGCGCCAGGGCCGCGCCACGCCCGAGCCCCAGCCGGTGGCGGCGCCTGCGACTCCGGCCGTCGCCGCGCCGGCCGCGCCGGCCGTGCAAAGCCAACCTGCGCCTGCGGTTCCCGCTGCGCCGAAACCCGTCGCGCCGCCGGCCCAGACCAGCAGCCCGCAGCCGGCCCCCTGTCTC
>NZ_JAIVFN010000063.1 GCF_030015065.1 Xanthobacter autotrophicus
CCTCCCCACCCTCCCCCGCAAGCGGGAGAGGGAGTTCGGCCGGTGTGCTGGACTTGAATGGGCGCGCGGATCAGGCGCGCGAATTCCGAGTCCTCAAGCTGGAACAATTCTTGTATTTGAACACGTGGTGCGGCACCCGGACTGATGCGGTGCGCGCGGCGGTTCCCTCAACGAGGTTCGCCTAAGGGGTTCTGATGGGCAAGGTCACGGGTTTTCTGGAGATCGACCGGCGGGAGCAGAAGTATCAGCCCGCCTCGGACCGCATCCGCCATTTCCGCGAGTTCACGCTGCCTTTGCCCGACGCCGAGGTGACGAACCAGGCGGCGCGCTGCATGGATTGCGGCATCCCCTTCTGCCACGGGCCCAACGGCTGCCCGGTGCACAACCAGATTCCGGACTGGAACGACCTCGTCTATCGCGACGAGTGGGAGGAGGCCGCGCGCAACCTCCACTCCACCAACAACTTTCCCGAGTTCACCGGCCGCATCTGCCCCGCCCCGTGCGAGGAAGCCTGCACCCTGAACCTCGAGGACATGCCCGTCACCATCAAGACGGTGGAGCAGGCCATCGCCGACAAGGCGTGGAAGAAGGGCTGGATCAAGCCCGAGCCGGCTCTGGTCAAGACCGGCAAGAAGGTGGCCATCGTCGGCTCCGGCCCCGCGGGTCTTGCCGCCGCCCAGCAGCTCGCCCGCGCCGGGCACGACGTGCACGTCTATGAGCGAGAGCCCAAGGCCGGCGGCCTTTTGCGCTACGGCATCCCCGACTTCAAGATGGAGAAGCACCACATCGACCGCCGCGTGAAGCAGATGGAGGCGGAAGGTGTGACGTTCCACTACAACGAGAACATCGGTATCGTCCGCCCGTTGCAGGAGTTGCTGGACGGCCACGACGCCGTGCTTCTCGCCGGCGGCTCGGAAGCCCCGCGCGACCCCAGCCTCCCCGGCCAGGAGATGGAGGGCGTGCACTTCGCCATGCCCTATCTGGTGCAGTCCAACCGCCGCGAGGGCGACGAGCCGGTCAACGAGATCCCGATCCTCGCCGGCGGCAAGCACGTGGTGGTGGTGGGCGGCGGCGATACCGCCTCCGACTGCGTGGGCACCGCCTTCCGCCAGGGCGCGCTCTCGGTCACCCAGCTCGACATCCGCGCGGTTCCGCCCATGAAGGAGGACAAGCTGGCGGTGTGGCCCTATTGGCCCACCAAGTTCCGCACCTCCTCCTCCCAGGCCGAGGGGGCCGAGCGCGAGTTCGCCTGCGCCACCCTGGGCATCGAGGGCCGCAACGGCCACGTCACCGGCGTGAAGTGCGCCCGCGTGGACCAAAAGCGCCAGCCCATTCCCGGCACCGAGTTCGTGCTGCGCGCGGACCTCGTGTTCCTGGCGATCGGCTTCGCCCACCCGCTGCACCTCGGCCTCATCGAGCAGTCCGGCGCGGCTCTGGACAAGCGCGGCAACGTCCAGGCGGACGAACTGAGCTATGCCACCACCGTGCCGAAGCTGTTCGCCGCGGGCGACATGCGACGCGGCCAGTCCCTCGTCGTATGGGCCATCCGCGAGGGCCGGCAGGCCGCCCACGCCATCGACAAGGAACTCATGGGCGCGACCACCCTCCCGCGCTGAGGGACCGGCAGCGCATGCGCTCAAACACCGCCATGGCCGGGCTCGCCCCGGTCATGGTCGTTTTGAGCCTCCGCCCACAGAAACAGGGGCGTTCGGACGCCGCCTCTCCAGGCGCCATGTCTCCAGACGCCATACCCCCCAGGCGCTATGTCTCCACGAGGCCCGTCGTATCCCCAGACGCCGTCGAATCCGGCCGGCCGTGGGGCTTGGCGAGATATTCGCTGGAACGCATCTCATGGATGCGCGAGACCGTGCGCGCAAACTCGAACGCCTCCGTCCCGTCCGTTGCCATGTAGAGCGCGTCCGGCTCCGCCGCCGCCGAGGCGATGAGCTTCACGTTCGAATCATAGAGCGTGTCGATCAGCGAGATGAAGCGCTTCGCCTCGTTGCGCTGGTCCGGCCCCAGGATGGGGATGTGCTCCAGCACGATGGTGTGGAACATGCGCGCCAGCCGCAGATAGTCCGGGTTCGGGCCCAGCGCCGCCTCGCACAGATTGGCGAAGCTGAAGCGCGCGGCGCCGTGGGCCATGGCCGGGATCGCCACGCGCCGGCCCTTGAGCACGATCTCGCTCGGCACCCCGCCGCCGGGACCGGCCAGCCGGCGCCACGCCTGCGACACCGCCGCATCGGCCTCGGGCCCGAGGGGGGTGTGCCAGGTGGATACGCCCTCCAGCTTCTCCATGCGGTAGTCGGTGCGCGAATCCAGCGTCATCACCTGCATGCGCTCCTCGATCATGCCGATGAAGGGCAGGAAGAGCGCCCGGTTGAGGCCGCCGGCATAGAGGTCCTGGGGCGCCACGTTGGAGGTGGCCACCACCACGACGCCGTCCGCGAACAGCCGCTCGAACAGCCGGCCGAGGATCATGGCATCGGCGATGTCGGTGACGTGGAACTCGTCGAAGCAGAGGATCTTCGCCTCCTCCGCCAGCGCGGCGGCCACCGGGAGGATGGGATCGGAGGTCTTGCGGGCGCCCTCCCTCTGGGCCTGGCGCTCACGGAAGATGCGCTCGTGCACGTCGCCCATGAACTCATGGAAATGGGCGCGCTTCTTGCCGCGGGGCGGCAGGGCCTCGAAGAACAGGTCCATGAGCATGGTCTTGCCCCGGCCGACCTTGCCGTAGACGTACATGCCCCGGGGCGCCACCGGAGCGCGGCGCTGGAACAGCCAGCCGAGCGCCGAGGACTTCTGCGCCATGGCCCTCTGTCGCAGTTCCAGTTCCAGGCGGGCGAACTCCTGGACCACCGCGGCCTGGGCCTGATCTTCCGAAATATCGCCCGCGGCGAGCCTGGCCGCATAAAGTTCCCGCACCCGCGCCTGGGTTTCCGCCGTCATTCGCCCATTCCCGCCAGAGCCCGTCCCGATCGGATTGCGGCGCAATCCCAACGGCGCGACGGGCTCTCTTCCAAGTTCAGAGACGGACTGCCCGCCAAGGCTGGTCAACCTGGGCGGATCCGGCTCCAGCCGCAAGCACGTCCCGGCGCCGTGGTTCGCCGGAAGGCCGGGGTGGCTATAGAGCAGATGCGGGGAAAGTTGAATGCATGGCCTGTGTGTTCTGGCCGGGCTGGACAGGCCGGCCGAACCATGAATTCCTCCGCCCATGCCCGAGACGTCCCGCCGCCCCGGACCGGTTTCCATGCTGCCCCCCGTATCATCCATGCCGCCATCCCCGCGCCCCCGCACGCCGCTGCTGGACCGGCTCAAAGGCTGGCTCGCCGACCACGATCCCGGCGGCATCGACCTGACGCGCGCCTTTCATCTCGGCGTGTCGTTCGTGGTGGTCATCCTTCTGGGCTATGCCACCTCGACCGGTTTCCGGCTGGGCATGGACATCACCTTCCCCATGATGGCCGGCTGTGCCGCGCTGGTGATGATCAGCTTCAATCCGGCCGCAAGCGTCACCGCGGAAGCGCGCACCATGGCGCGCCTGTTCGGCCTCGGCTTTGCCTTCCTGCTGGCGATGACACTGGTGGGACCCGGCGAGGGCCAAGGCAACGACATCGTCCAGAAGATCATGCTCATCCCCCTGTCCTTCCTCGCACTGGCGCTGCGGCGCTACGGTATGGACGGGCAGAGGCTCGGCCTCGCGCTCATCGTGGTCGCCACCGTGGGCACCATCCTCAGGCCGACGCGGATCGAGGGCGCGCTGCTGCTCGCCGCCTTCTGCCAGGGCGCCATGGTGGCGGCGGCGGTGCGCCTCTCCCCATGGCGGCCCTCCGCCGTGAACGCCTTCGTCGAAACCACGCTCGACATGCAGGGCGCGGTTGCCAACTACCTGCGCGAACTGTCGGATGCGGTGCGCCGCGGCCGGCATTTTCCGGAAGACGCAAACAACGCCCTGGAAAGCCTGCGCGGGCGCATCTGGAACGCCCTCGCCGCCGCCATCGCCGAGGATCCGGGCGCCCAGCCGGACTTCGAGCGCCTCCGGGTGCGGTTCTACCGGCTCAGGGTGGCGGTGCAGCTGCTGGCCGGCTGCGTGCCGGAAAAGGCGCCGGACAGCCCAAACTGGCGCGGCCCCTTCGCCGCGGCGGCCGACTACATTGCCCGCCGGCTGGAGGCGGTGGATGTCTCGGACATCCATGCCGAGGAGCGCTTCGAGCGGGCCGTCGCCGAGCTGCGCCGCGTCGCCTTCGCGCCGGAACTGCCGCCGGAGGCCCGCTTCGCGCTGCTGCGGGCGCTCACCGCCTTCGACCGCCTGTCCCTGGTGGTCACCGGCATCGCCGCCGCCGAAACCGCGCCGTTCCCCCCGCCCCACGACGACGCGGATGCCGCGCCGCCACCGCGCGCGATCCCCTTCCTGGTGAAGGGGAAGGATGGTGGGCGCACCCTGTCCGCGCCCATGCGGGTCGCCTGCCAGGGCGCCATCGCCACCGCCATTACCACAGTGCTGGACCTCAGCATCCAGCTCGACCACGCCTATTGGGCGACCATGACGGTCATGTTCGTCATCGGCAACAGCGTGGGCGAGACCTTCATGCGGGTGCGCTACCGCACCATCGGCACGCTCATCGGCGTGGTCCTGGGCATGGCCCTCTTCCTCGGCCTGGGCGAGCATGTCTGGCTCATCGCCACCTTCTGCATGCTGGCCCAGATGATCGCCCTCGTGACCCAGAAGGACCGCTACGACGTGGCGTCCGCCGCCGTCGGCTTCTCGGTGGTGCTCGGGCTGCACATCATTTCCGGGTTGGGCACCGAGGGCATGCTGGCGCGCATCTACGAGACCGCCATCGGCGCGGCCATCGCCCTCGTCGTGTCCTACCTGGTGCTGCCGGTCTACCTTGCCGAGCAGTTGCGGCCGGAGGTGAAGGCGCTGCTGCGCCAGGCCCGCACCGCCTTCGCCTCCTGGTGGCCGCACCAGGGCGAGAAGGAGAGCGTATCCGCCCTCGCCCTGAATGTGCGGTCCATGGGCACGCGCCTGCCCAATCTGGGCGCCGAGCAGGTGTTCGGCCATTCGGCGGGGGATGCGGCCAACATCGTCTCCACCCTCGATGTGCTGGTCACCTATCTCGCCCTGATGGAAGACGTGGCCCTGCGTCTGTCCGCCGCCGGGGCCGACGCGCGGGAGGAGGTGGTGGCCGTAGTGGAGGCGGCCCGCTCGCGCATCCTCACCGGCTTCGAGGTGGTGCTGGGCGAGGCCGGGGCCGGCAGCGCCGATGCGGCAACCCCGGCAGTGGACGCCGCCGTCTCCACCGTGCTCGGCATGGCCGACGACCCCGCCGTGGAGGAGGTGCTGCCGCTGGTGGCAGACTATCTCGCCTATTCCGACGCAGTGCTGCGGCCCTTGCGCGAGCTCAAGGCGGCGCTGACGGACACCAGCCCATGGCGCCGCGACGACATGATCGCCGCCGGCCGCCCGGCCGCGGGCCTGCGGGGCAAGGGATGAGGGGCCGGATCGACAGCGCCGGAGCCCCGCGCGCACGCGCCGTGGGGTGATTCAGTTCCCGACCGGCTTGAAATGCTTGGAGAGCTTCAGTCCCTGCCCCTGGTAGTGGGAGCGCATGTCGGCGCCATAGAGGGTGCCGGGGCGACCCGCCATGCGCTCATAGACGAGGCGGCCCACGGTCTGGCCGTGCTCCAGGATGAAGGGCACCTCCCGCGAGCGCACCTCCAGCACCGCCCGGGCGCCGCGCCCGCCGGCCGCCGGATTGCCGAAGCCGGGATCGAAGAAGCCCGCATAATGCACCCGGAACTCGCCCACCAGCGGATCGAAGGGCACCATCTCCGCGGCATAGTCCGGCGGCACGTGCACCGCTTCCCGCGAGGCGAGGATGTAGAAGGCGTCGGGGTCCAGCACGAGGCTTGCGGTGCGGCCCTCCCGCACGCGGATGGGCTCCCAGAAGTCCTCCACGTCGAGCACGCCGGCCTCGTCCACGTCGATGACGCCCGTATGCTTCTTGGCCCGGAAGCCCTGCAGCCCGGCGAGCACCTCCCCGGCAAGATCGACGCCCAGCGCGATGCCGCCCGCCGCCACGTCCGGCTGGGCGGCGTCCACGAGGCATTCGGCCGACTGGAGGCTCAACAATTCGAGGTCCGACAGCCGCGACACGCCGCGGCGGAAGCGCACCTGCGACAGCCGCGAGCCGGTGCGCACCAGGATCGGGAAGGTGCGCGGGGAGATTTCGAGATAGAGCGGGCCATTATAGCCCGCCGGAATGGTATCGAAGGCCCGCGCGCCATCGGTGATAACGCGCACGAACACGTCGAGCCGGCCGGTGGAGCTCTTGGGATTGGCCGCCGCCGCAAGGTCGATGGGCAGCTTCAGGCGCTCGAACAGCTCCACCAGATAGACGCAGCCGGTTTCCAGCACCGCGCCCTTGGCGAGGTCGAAATCGTGCAGGGCGAGGTCGGCGAGGCGCTCCTTCACCGAGACGCCCGCCCCCGGCAGGAAGCTCGCGCGCACCCGCCACGCCGTGCGGCCGAGCCGCAGGTCCAGGCTCGCCGGCTGGATCTGGTCCACGTCGAGCGGCCGGCGGCAGGAGATGGCTCCAGCCGCCTTCAGCGCCGAAATCGCCTCGGCGGGCAGGATGCCGGGCTTCAGATGCTCCGTCGCTCGCACCGTCATATCCGCTTTCCCGTCCTTTTTGTTCGCTTTACCGGACGAAGCCCTTGACGCCAAGGGGAGGCCGGGCGTTAACTGCTGCGCGCTTGTGGTGAATTTGGAGCCGGCCGGCTTGCAGCCACGTTAAACAACCTTGCTAAAAGGCCGGGGACGAACAGACGGGGGAGCCGCGCGGGCCGCATCTGGCCATGGGCGGCGGGAGCCGGTTGCGGCTCCGATCCACCCAAAGAGAACGACTTACCCGCCGGATTGCCACGCAATCCAGCGGGAACGTGCTCTAGGGACCGCGCCTGATCCCCTCGGCCTCCCCCGGAGACCGTCATGTCCGTGGCGTCCAAGCCAGTCCCCCGCTTCGTCCCGAAGGATCCCCTTACACTCCACCCGGAGACGCGCCTAGTCCATGGCGGCACCACGCGCTCGCCCTATGGCGAGACCTCCGAGGCGCTGTTCCTGACCCAGGGCTTTGTCTACGACAATGCCGAATCCTGCGAGGCCCGCTTCAAGGGCGAGGATCCCGGCTTCGTCTATTCGCGCTATTCCAACCCGACCACGGCCATGTTCGAGGAGCGCATGGCGCTGCTGGAGGGCGCGGAATCCGCGCGGGCCACGGCCTCCGGCATGGCCGCGGTGAACGCGGCGCTGCTGTGCCAGCTCTCCGCCGGCGACCACGTGGTGGCGGCGCGCGCCTTGTTCGGCTCCTGCCGCTGGATCCTGGAGGACTTCCTGCCGCGCTTCGGCATCGAGACCACGCTGGTGGACGGCAAGGATCTCGCCGCCTGGCGGGCGGCGGCGCGGCCGAGCACCAAGGTGTTCTTCCTGGAAAGCCCCACCAATCCCACGCTGGAGCTGATCGACATCGCGGCGGTGGCTGAGATCGCCCACGCCGTCGGCGCCCGGCTGGTGGTGGACAATGTGTTCGCCACGCCCCTGCTCCAGCATCCGTTCGAGCTGGGCGCGGACATCGTGGTCTATTCCACCACCAAGCATGTGGACGGCCAGGGCCGCTGCCTCGGCGGCATCGTCTTGTCATCCCAGCAGTTCGTAACCGAGCACCTCCAGACCTTCCTGCGCCAGACCGGCCCCTCCATCTCCCCCTTCAACGCCTGGATCATGCTGAAGGGCCTGGAGACGCTGGCGCTGCGGGTCGAGCGCATGCAGGCGAGCGCGGGCCGCATCGCCGACGCGCTGGCCGGCCTGCCCAAGGTGGAGCGGGTGATCTATCCCGGCCGCGCCGACCACCCCCAGGCGGAGCTGGCCCGCCGGCAGATGAAGGGCGGCGGCACCCTCGTCACCTTCGTGGTGGAAGGCGGCAAGGAGGGCGCCTTCCGCTTCGCCGACGCCCTGGGGCTGATCCGCATCTCCAACAATCTCGGCGATGCCAAGAGCCTCATCACCCACCCTGCCACCACCACCCACCAGCGATTCTCGCCGGAGACCCGCGCCGAGATGGGGATTTCCGACGGCCTGCTTCGCCTTTCGGTGGGGCTGGAGCATCCCGACGACCTGATCGCCGACCTCGCCACCGCCGCCGACGCCTTGTAACGCCTCCATTCCCGGCACGTGACGGTGCGGACTGTTGCGCCCGGGCGACAACGCGGGTTCACTGTGGCCCGCGGGGGCATTTTCTCCCGCGGTGAGGGGAGCTCGAGCGGGTATGTACCGCGCCATCACTCGGAATATTCAGGTGACCGCGACGCCGCGTTATGTGGCGGAGCGGTCGGAGCCCGATCAGGGCCGTCATTTTTGGGCTTATACCGTCGAGGTGGCCAATTTGGGCCAGGAGACCGTGCAGCTGAAGGGCCGCCATTGGGTCATCACCGACGCCAACGGGCACACCGAGGAGGTGCACGGCGCCGGCGTCGTGGGCGAGGAGCCCACCCTGCCCCCCGGCGGGCGATTCGAATATACCAGCGGCGTGCCGCTCAACACCTCCACCGGGATCATGAGCGGGCACTATGAGATGCTGGCCGACAATGGCGAGACCTTCTCCATCGAGATCCCAGCCTTCTCGCTCGACGTGCCGGACGTGCGCCGGGTGCTGAACTGAGATCGGTCCGGGCGCACGCATTTCCCGTTCGCGCCCGGTTCGAGGGGAATGCCGCGCCATTTCCCGTCGCATTTTGTTTACGCGATCGGGTCTCTCATTGGCTCGAACGTGATCTCGGGGGGACGCCATGCACGCCGCGCGCATACCTACGGTGGAGGCCGAGGCCGTTTCGGTACTCAGCCTGCGCCCGGTGGCGGCGACGCTCGGCATCCTCCTGTCCATCCTCGGTGCGGCCATGCTGCTGCCTGCCGTGGTGGATTTTTCCACCCGGTCGGGGGGACAGGGCGCGTTCGTCGGCGCCTCGGCCATCACCGTCTTCGTCGGCGTACTGCTGTGGATGAGCGGGCGCGGCCAGTCCATGCGCAAGCTCGACCTGCGGCAGGCCTTCCTGCTCACCACCTCGGTGTGGGTGGTGTTGTCGCTGTTCGCGGCGCTGCCGCTCATGTGGAGCCATTCCCAGCTCTCCTTCACCGCCGCCATGTTCGAGAGCATGTCGGGCCTCACCACCACCGGCGCGAGCGTGATGTCGGGGCTGGATGCCATGTCCCCCGGCGTTCTGCTGTGGCGCGCGCTGCTGCACTGGTTCGGCGGCATCGGCATCATCGGCATCGCCATCGCGGTGCTGCCGGTGCTCTCCATCGGCGGCATGCAGCTGTTCCGCACGGAATCCTCGGACAAGTCGGATAAGTTCCTGCCCCGGGCGGGGACCATCGCCAAGCGCCTGCTGACGGCCTATGTGCTGCTCACCGCCGGCTGCGCCGGCTGCTACCTGATGGCCGGGCTGGAGCCCTTCGACGCCGTCACCATCGCCATGTCCACCTTGTCGAGCGGCGGCTTCGCCAATTCGGATTCCTCGCTGACGGTATTCGCCAAGCCGGCGGTGGATTACGTGGCCATCGTCTTCATGCTGGCGGCCGCCCTGCCCTTCCCGCTCTATGTGCGCGCCCTGGCCGGAGACCCCTGGCGGCTGTTCTCCAATCCGGAAGTGCGGCTGTTCCTGACCATCGTAGGGGTATTCACCCTCCTGTCGTTCCTGCAGCTGACCTTGAGCGGCATCGCCGCCGGCGAGACCGCTCTGCGCTGGGCGCTGTTCACGGTGGCCTCGCTGATCTCGACCACTGGCTTCATGGCAGCGGACTACACCAACTGGGGTGCAAGCTCGGACGCCATCTTCTTCGTGCTGATGTTCCTCGGCGGCTGCACCGGCTCCACTTCCGGCGGCATGAAGGCGTTTCGCCTCGCCATAACCGCCAAGGCGATCCGCCAGCACCTGAAGCGCATCTCGTTCCGCGCCGGGGTCTTCCCGTTGCGCTATGGCGGCGCGCCGGTGGCCGAGGACGTGGTGACATCGGTGCTGTCCTTCGTCTTCCTTTATCTCCTGGCGTTTTTCCTCATCGGGGTCGCCCTCAACATGATGGGCCTCGACCTGCGGACCGCCTTCTCCGCCTCCATCTCCTGCCTCGCCAATGTGGGGCCGGGCCTCGGGCCGATCGTGGGGCCCGCCTCCAATTTCGGCGGCCTGCCGGAATCGGCCTTGTGGCTGCTGACGGCGGCCATGCTGCTCGGGCGGCTGGAAATCCTGACCGTGCTGGTGCTGTTCCTGCCGCGCTTCTGGGTGCGCTGACGGCCCCGCGCCCGGCTCCACGGTGGCCCTGATCGAGCCAGCGCCGGAGACCTGGAGCACGCGCCGATCTGCTGGCATCGCAAGCTGATCGGAGAACGCGTTCTCTTTCTTGCGCTTTGAGGGCGATTCACCGAGCAAATGGATTCAATTTGCTCGGAGCGCGCTCTGGGGGAAGCCCTCAGAAGTGCGCCATGTACCCGCCATCCACCGCCAGCACGTGGCCGGTGACGTAGGAGGCGGCGGGCGAGGCCAGGAACACCGCCGCCCCCGCTACCTCTTCCGGCCGCCCCCAGCGGCCGAGCGAGGTGCGCCGCGACAGCCACTCCCCCACAGCCTGATCGCGCGCCAGCTCGGCGTTAGGCTCGGTCAGGAAATAGCCGGGCGCGATGGCGTTCACCGTGATGCCGTGCGGCCCGAGATCGGCCGCGAGCGCCCGCGTCAGCGCCTCCAGGGCGCCCTTCGCCGTGGTGTAGGCGGCATCGCCCGCGCGCGAGAGCGGCCCGGCGATGGAGGTGATGTTGAGGATCCGCCCGCCCTTGCCGCGTGCCACCATGCCCTTCGCCACCTCGCGCGTGAGGTGGGCGGGCGCGAACAGGTCCAGATCCACCAGCCGGCGGAACGCGACGTCGTCCATGTCGAGGAAGCCGCGCCGGTCGCGGGCGCCGGCATTGTTGACGAGGATATGGATGGGCGGCGCGGCGGCCATCGCCTGGGTGACGGCGTCGGGATCGCTCACATCAAGCACGAAGGGCTCGGCCTTGCCGCCCTTGCGGATGATGGCGGTGACCGCAGCCCCGAGGCGCCCGGCATCGCGGCCGTTCACCAGCACGTGCGCCCCGGCCAGCGCCAGGGCGGTGGCGATCTCGAAGCCGAGGCCCGTCCTGGAGCCGGTGACGAGGGCGGTCTGGCCGTCCAGCGAAAAAGGATGGGTCAAGGCGGGCTCCCGGCGATTGGGCGATCCCGCCTTCCTACCTTCCGGCGCGGGGTCCGGCCAAGCCGTCATCCCCGTGGGGGGATCAGGCCAGAAGGTAGCCCAGAAGCGCGCCGCAGATGGCGCCGAAGAAGAGGCCGCCATCGTGCAGCGCCAGGGCGAGGCGGCTGGGCGGGCCGGCTCGGTAGATCCAGGCGGTAGCGCCCACGGTGGCCACCGACCAGCCGGCGCCCACGCTGATGAGGGCGGCGGTGATGCTCTCCGGCGTCCCCAGGCTCTGGAGCGGGATGCCGACGGCCACCAGAAGCGTGCCGGCCACCGCGATCACCAGCGGCGGCACGCGATCACCCACGAAGGCGAGGGGCACGGCAGGGGCGTACATGGCCGCCACATGCAGGGCGATGAAGCCGAACACCGCCGCCCCGCCGATGCCGCAGCCCACCAGCGCCAGCGGCGCGCCGGACATGACCGCGTTCATGCCGAACCAGGCCGCGCCGCCCACCAGGGTCGGCCACAGGATGGCGGACAAGGGCGCCTTGGCCTTCGGGCGGAACACGGTGGTGGGGTCGGCGGCGAGCGTCACCGCGACGCCGAGGGAACAGGTGTGTGCCAGCGCCGCCAGCGCCGCCGCGCCCACGAGGAAATAGGGGGCGGCGAGCTGTTCGGCGAAGCCTGCCAGCGTCGGCCCGGCGAAGGCGGCGGCGACGCCGCCGGCCAGCACGCCGGCCGTGGCGGCGGCGGGCCGCCCGCTCGCGGCGGCGGCCTCATGCCGGTAGAAGAAGGAGAAGCCCTGCGCCATGCCGAGCCACAGCGCGCCGAGGCAGGCCCAGGCGAACTGGCGCTGCATCAGCGCCGCCACCAGCAGCGCCCCGCCGGCGATGCCCAGCGACGCGCCGAGCGCGAAGCCGCTGCGCCGGCCGAAAGCGTCACGCAGGAAGGACGCCGGAAAGGATGCGAGCGCCGCCCCCAGCAACATGGCCGCGAACGGCCAGGTGACGAGTTCAGGCCGTGGCGCCAGCTGGGCGCCGGCGAGCGGCAGGGCGGCGGAGGCCACCGTCTGCGCCAGCACGGCAAAGGCGAAGCCCAGCGCAAGGCCGAACGTGGAGACGGGGCGCGGACCGTTGTCGTTGGCGGGGGCGTCGAGCTGCGGGTCGCAGACACAAACGAGCATGCCCGCACGGGGTTCAGGAGCGGGCGCGGTGCGTCTCATGACCCTGCCCGACCTTTCACCGATGCCGTGCTCGGAGGGGCGCCGGCGGCGCTCTCCTGGGGCAGGTCGTCGTCCGACAGGACGCGCACGGCGGCCCCGTCGAGGTCGTCATACTGGCCGCTCTTCAGGCTCCACAGGAAGGCGAAGAGCCCGGAAAGCCCCAGCAGCAACGCGAGCGGCAGGAGATAGACGAGGACGTTCACGCGGCCGCCTCCTCCAATGTGCGGGTATCGGCGCCGGCATCCGCCCGGGCGTCGGTGGCCTCATCCTTGCGCCCCGGCCGCGCCGCGCGCAAGGCGTTGACGGTCACGAGTATGGAAGAGCCCGACATGGCGAGTGCCGCCACCAGCGGCGTGACAAAGCCGGCGATGGCGAGGGGCACCGCGATCACATTGTAGAGCACGGCGATGACGAGGTTCTGCCGCATGAGCCGCGCCGCGACCCGCGCGCCGTCCACCGCGGCCAGCACCGGCGCGAGGCGACGGCCGAGGAACACCGCGTCCGCATGGGCCTGCGTCACCGCCGCGCCCGTGGCGGGGGACAGGGAAACGGCCGCGGCGGCGAGCGCAGGGGCATCGTTGAGGCCGTCACCCACCATCAGCACGCGCCGGCCTTCGGCCTTGAGGCGGTCGAGCACGGCAATCTTGTCGGCGGGTTTCAGCCCGGCATCCGCTGCGCCGATCCCGAGGGCACCGGCCACGGGCGCCACCGCGGCCTCCCGGTCGCCGGAGAGGATGCGCACGTCGAGGCCCCTGGCCTTCAGCGCCTGGACAACCTCCAGCGCGTCGGGCCGCAGGGCTTGCTCCACGCCCATCACCAGCGTCCGCGTCCCCCGGCGCAGGGCGATCAGCGAGGCGCCGGCCGGCAGATCGGCGGGCATGGCGGCGGCGCAGAAAGCGAGGCTGCCGAGGCGCACCATTTCGCCATCCACCACGGCCTCGACCCCCTGCCCGCTCACTTCGGTGACCCCTTCGATGGCCGGCCCGTCGGCGCGACGGGCGACCACCTTGGCGAGCGGATGCCGGCTCGACAAGGCCAGCCGCCCGGCGAGGCCGACGAGGCCCGCATCCGCGCCACGCGGCAGGGCAAGGGCGGGCTCCGGCAGAGTCAGGGTTCCGGTCTTGTCGAACACCACCGTGTCCACGGCGGCGAGCCGCTCCAGCATGTCGCCGGCATTGATGAGAAGGCCGGCGCGGAACAGGCGGCCGGTGGCGGTCACCTGCACCGCCGGCACGGCAAGGGCCAGCGCGCAGGGGCAGGTGATGATGAGCACCGCCACCGCGATCATCACCGCATGGTGCAGGTCCGCCCCGGCCAAAAGCCAGCCGATGGCGGAAACCAGCGCCGTCAAATGCACCATGGGGGCATAGAGGCGCGCCACCCGGTCGGCGAGGCGCACATAGGCGCCCTTCTCGGCCAGCGCACCGTCCAGCAGGCGCTGCACGTCGTCCACCAGCGTATTCTCGCCGCCGGCAGTGACCATGAGGTGCAGCGCGCCCTCCCCGTTGAGGCTGCCGGCATAGACGGCATCGCCTGCCTTCAGGGCGCGCGGCAGGGTCTCGCCGGTGACGAGGCTTTCGTCGATGCTGGACTGGCCGGAGGCGATGACGCCATCTGCCGCCACCCGCTCGCCGGGGGCGACGAGGAGGGTGTCGCCCGGCTGCAGCGCCTGCACCGGCACCAGCACCGGCACGCCATCGGCTCCCAGGCGATGGGCCATCTCGCCGCGCAGGGCGGCGATGTTGCCGGCCGTGGCCCGGGTGCGCCGGCGCGCCTCATGGTCGAGATAGCGCCCCGCCAGCAGGAAGAACAACAGCATGATGGCGCTGTCGAAATAGGCATGGGGCTGGCTGAGCGCGGTTTCGAGCACACTCATGCCCAGTGCCAGGGTGACGCCGATGGTGATGGGCACATCCATGTTGAGCCGGCCCGAGCGCACCGCCCGGAACGCGCTCTGGAAGAAGGGCTGGCCCGCATAGGCCGCCGCCGGAAGCGCGATGAGCGCCGAGACCCAGTGGAAGAAATCCCGCGTCTCGGGGGTGATGTCGGTGACGTTGCCAGACCACACCGAGACCGACAGCAGCATGATGTTCATGGCCGCGAAGCCGGCGACGCCCAGGCAGCGCAAAAGCCAGCGGGCATGGCGCGCCTCGCTCTCCTCGGCGCGGCCGGCGAAGGGGTGTGCACGGTAGCCCAGGGCTTCCAGCTGGCTCACCACCCGGTCCGGCGAGGTTTCCTCGCGCCAGGCGACGGTGAGGCGGTGGGTGGAATAATTGAGGCGCGCGCGCACCACGCCGGGCAATGCCCTCACCCCGTCCTCGATCTCGGCGATGCAGGCGGCGCAGTCGATGCCGTCCACGGCAAGGCTCATCTGGGCGAGGCCGTCCTCGGACCGCGCGACGAAAATGGAATAGTCGATCGCCTCAGCCATGGCTCCATCCCCGGGGGCTGCGGGGCCCCGCCGCACCGTGCGGCGGAAGGATGCGGACCCGAATGAGAGAAAAGTACGACAGGCCGGCCGGCGCGACGAACCAACCGGCCTGATCGTACTCAAGGTGCGGACGACACTGGACGAACGCCGCCCGGCAGTCTCGATGCCGCCTCGGGAGGCCGGAGGAAGCCGGTTGCCCGTTCACAGCGGCTTACGGAAGCTGCACACGATTTTTGGACCGGAACTGGCGCTCTCCGCCTTGCGCAAAATCAATCACCAGATCCCACTGGCCCGGTCCCGCCGCCGCCGTGGCGCGGTAGCGGCCGTCGCCGAGGGGTTTCAGGTCCAGACCCACGTCGCGCCGGGCGTCGGTCGGATGCGAGAAGCGCCCGTCCGGAGCCAGCTGGGACAGGGGCGCGCCGGTGGCGTCGAGCACGCGGATCGTCACCACCCGCGCATCGTTGCCAGGCGAGGCCAGCTCCACATTGACGCTCCAGTGCCGTGCGGCCTGCTTCTCGGCGGCGCGATGCTCCGCCGAGAAGGCGAGGCCCGCCTTGTAGGAGCTTTCCGTCTCCACGCCTGCGAAGGTGGAGACGGCAAGGCGCGCCATGAGGAAGTTGACCCCCATCACCACGCCGAAGAAGGCAAGGAGAGTGAAGAGCACCGCGCGGCCGGTCAGCTCGCGCGGCCGACGGGGGACGTCAGCATGGGCCATGTCACCCCTCCCTTGTTGTTCCGGTCCGCAGGTCACGGGCCGATGAAGTGATCGTTCACCGCGGCCGTCAAGCCCGACGCCTTGTCCCGGATACGGAAGGTGATGGGCAAGGAGGCCTGCGGGGTAAGCTTGTCGCGGGTGGTCACCAGCACGCGGATCTCGCGGGTCTGGTCGGGTCCCACGGTGAGGCCATCCGCATTGTCGCCAACGACCTCAAAGCTGGCGCCGGGCACCCCTTCCGCCGAGAGGATGAAGGTGCGCTGTTCCAGCTTCTTGTTGATCAGCCGCACCGTGTAGGCGTTGCGAACCGAACCGTCCGACAGGCGGACGAACAGCGGATTGCGGTCGTGGATGGCGGCGATGCCCTCGGTGGAGCGGCCGATGAGCGAGGTCAACATCAGCCCTGCCGCAGCGCAGATGAGCACCGCGTAAAGGATGGTGCGGGGCCTGATGATGCGCTGGATGAACGGCTTGCCCGCCAGCCGCGCCTCGAGGCTCGCCTCGCTGTCATAGGTGATGAGCTCGCGGGGGCGGCCGATCTTGTCCATCACCGTGTTGCAGGCGTCGATGCACAGGCCGCACTGGATGCAGGGCAGCTGCATGCCCTTGCGGATGTCGACGCCGGTGGGGCAGACGGCGACGCACTGGCCGCAATCGACGCAGTCGCCCGCCGGCAGCCCCTTCTCGCGCGCCACCTCGGCCTTCTTCAGGGAACCCCGCGGCTCGCCCCGGTCGTAGCAATAGGTGACGTTGAGCGCGTATTCGTCGGTGAGCGCGGCCTGAATGCGCGGCCAGGGGCACATATAGGTGCACACCTGCTCGCGCATGTGGCCGGCGAGCGCATAGGTGGTGAACGTCAGGACACCGATGGACATGTAGGCCACCGCCGGCGCCTGGAAGGTGGCCAGCTCCTTCACCAGGGTCGGCGCATCGGCGAAATAGAGCACCCAGGCGCCGCCGGTCCACCACGCGATCAGCAGCCAGATGGAGTGCTTCAGCGTCTTGTGGGCGAACTTGTCCAGCGTCCAGGGGGCGGCGTCCGCCCGCATGCGCTCGCGCCGGTCGCCCTCGATGAGGCGCTCCACCGCCATGAAAAGGTCGGTCCAGACCGTCTGCGGGCAGAGATAGCCGCACCACACGCGCCCGGCCACCGCGTTCATGAGGAACAGGATGAGCGCCGCCAAGATGAGCAGGCCCGCGACGTAATAGAATTCCTGCGGCCAGATCTCGAGGAAGAAGAAGTAGAAGCGGCGCGCGGGGAAGTCGATCAGCACCGCCTGGTTCGGCGCATCCGGCCCACGATCCCAGCGCACGAAGGGCAAGAAATAATAGATGCCGAGCGTGACAGCGAGCACGATCCACTTGATGGTCCGGTATCGGCCATGGACGCTCTGCGGATAGATCTGGCGGCGGGCCTCATAAAGCGGGATGTCCTCCGGCTCGACCGCAGCGGCGGCCTTCTGCTCGGATTTCGTGGTCAGGGCGGTCATTGGTCGCTTGCCGAAGGTTGGCCAGCCGCCTCGGGCCGGCGATACGGATTGAGGGCGGGCCCTCGCTGGGCCGGCTCTGATCTCGGGACTTCAACCCCCTGCCGGCTCGCCAACATTCATACCTTAGAATGTTTGTCCGGCTCGTGGGCGAAAGGTCGCGCAGGCGATTGGTCGCGCGACGTTTTGGTCCCCCGGCGCCCGGCGGCGGCCCCCTCTTTGCCGGCGCGCGCTCCGCTTTTCACGTCGCTTCGGAGGGGACGGACGTGCCGTGCCCCGAAGGACGCAAGCCGGGCCGGACGAGGCAAAAGCCTTTGTCCGGCCCGGCTCGTTCCCCCCATCCTGCCCGCCCGGCCGGCGCGGAGCAAGCCGGGCTCTCCGCTCGCGTCAGCGCCCGCCGCCGAGCGAGTGGACGTAGACGGTGAGCGCCTTGACCGTGGTCGGGTCGAGGCGGGTGTGCCACGCCGGCATCACGTTGCCGCGACCGTTGACGATACCGTACTCGACGGAGGCCTTGTCGGAGCCATAGAGCCAGATGCCGTCCGTGAGGTTGGGCGCGCCGAGCTCCTGATTGCCCTTGCCGTCGTCGCCATGGCACGCGGCGCAGTTGGCGGCGAACACCTCCTTGCCCTTGGCGAAGTCGGACCCGGGCTGGGCAATACCGGACAGGGTGCGCACATAGTCCGACACCGCCGAGATCTCCGGCTTCTGGAGGATGCCGTCGCGGCCGAAGGCGGGCATGGAGCCGGAGCGGGTTTCCGAATCGCTCGAGCGGATGCCGTAATTGATGGTCTGCTGGATCTGCTCCAGCGAGCCGCCCCACAGCCAGTCGTCGTCATTGAGGTTGGGGAAGCCCGTGGCCCCGCCGCCGCCGGCGCCGTGGCACGGCGCGCAATTGTCGGCGAACGCGACGCGGCCCTGGGCCCGGGCCAGGGTGAGCAGCGCCGGCGTCTGCTCGATCTGCTCGAGCGAGGCATTGCCAAGCTTGGCCGCGCTCTCGGCGCGCAGCGCCTGGAGGTCGCTCAGCTGGACCGCCACCGCCGAGCGGGAGTTCCAGCCCAGCAGGCCCGGCGTGGCCGAATTGATCAGCGGCCAGGCGGGGTACAGGAACCAGTAGCCGATCGCCCAGACGATGCAGGCGTACCACACCCACAGCCACCAGCGCGGGAGGGGGTTGTTCAGCTCCGAGATGCCGTCCCATTCGTGACCGGTGGTCGAGACGCCGGTGGCGGCATCCACCTTGCCATGGTGGGTATCTTGAGTCGTGCTCACGGGATCAATCCTCTTTGAGCGGAATGTTGGCAGCGTCGTCGAATTCCTTCTTCCTCGCCTTCGAGGGCCAGAAGACGTAGGCGACGACCAGAACAAAACCGAGAACGAAGAGCACGAGGCCCCAGGTCTGGGCGAAGGACGCGAGCCAGAGATAGGTCTCGTGCATGGCTCACCTCACGTTGGCTTGGTTGTCGTAGAGCTTGAAGTCCACGAGCGTGCCGAGCATCTGGAGGTAGGCGATCAGCGCGTCGGCCTCGGTGAGCTCGGCGGGGTTGCCGTCGAAATCGCGTGCCTGTGCCTTCGGATAGCGCTTGTCGAGACCTGAGGTGTCGGCGTCGATGGTCGACTGGGCCTTCAGGTCGTCCTGAGCCTTCTCGATCATCTCGTCCGTATAGGGCACGCCGAGCAGCATCAGGCTCTTCATGTCCGTCGCCAGATGCTTGGCGTCGAGCTTCGTCTGCGCCAGCCAGGGGTAGCTCGGCATGATGGAGGCCGGCACCACCGAGCGCGGATTGTGCAGGTGCTCGCGCTGCCACAGGTCCGAATACTTGCCGCCCACGCGGGCGAGATCCGGGCCGGTGCGCTTGGAGCCCCACTGGAAGGGGTGGTCATACATGCTCTCGGCCGCCAGCGAGTAGTGGCCGTAGCGCTCCACCTCGTCACGCAGGGGACGGATCATCTGCGAGTGGCAGTTGTAGCAGCCCTCCCGCACATAGATGTTGCGGCCCGCCAGCTCCAGCGGGGTGTAGGGGCGCATCCCCTCCACCTTCTCGATGGTGCTCTTCAGGTAGAAGAGCGGGGCGATCTCCACCAGGCCGCCGATGGAAATCACCACCAGGATGCCCAGCATCAGCCAGTAAGAGTGCTTCTCGAAGATCTGGTGCTTGGACCAGATGGAAGTGCCTTGCGACGCCATGAGTTTCCTCCTCATTCCGCGGGCGCAAGGGCGAGCTTCTGCTCGGCCGCCGCTTCGGGCATGGTGATCGTCTTCCACACGTTCCAGGCCATGATCAGCGCACCCGACAGGAACAGGATGCCGCCGAGGGCGCGGATGACATAGAGCGGGTGCATGGCCTCGACGCTCTCGATGAACGAGTATTCGAGGAAGCCGAGCTGGGTGTAGGCGCGCCACATCAGGCCCTGCAGGATGCCCGCCACCCACATGGAGGAGATGTAGAGCACGATGCCGAGAGTCGAGACCCAGAAGTGCCAGGACACGGCCTTGAGCGAATACATTTCACGCTTGTTCCACAGCCAGGGCACCATGCAGTAGATGGCGCCGAAGGAGATATAGGCGACCCAGCCAAGCGCGCCGGAATGCACGTGGCCGATGGTCCATTCGGTGTAGTGGCTGAGCGAGTTCACCGCCTTCACCGACATCATCGGCCCCTCGAAGGTGGACATGCCGTAGAAGGCCACGGCCACCACCATCATGCGGATCACCGGATCGGTGCGCAGCTTGTCCCAGGCCCCCGAGAGGGTCATGAGGCCGTTGATCATGCCGCCCCAGGAGGGCATCCACAGGATGATCGAGAAGGTCATGCCCAGCGTCTGCGCCCAGTCCGGCAGCGCCGTATAGTGCAGGTGGTGCGGGCCGGCCCAGATGTAGATGAAGATCAGCGCCCAGAAGTGGACGATGGACAGCCGGTAGGAATAGACCGGCCGATCCGCGCGCTTGGGGATGAAGTAGTACATCAGCGCGAGGAAGCCGGCGGTCAGGAAGAAGCCAACCGCGTTGTGGCCGTACCACCACTGGAACATGGCGTCCTGCACGCCGGCCCACACGATGTAGGACTTGGGCGAGAAGACCGAGACCGGCAGCGCGGCGTTGTTGCCGAGGTGCAGCACGGCGATGGTGATGATGAAGGCGAGATAGAACCAGTTCGCCACATAGATGTGGGGCTCTTTGCGCTTCAGGATGGTGCCCAGGAACACCAGCAGGTAGGTGACCCACACCACCGTCAGGAACAGGTCGGCATACCATTCCGGCTCGGCGTATTCCTTGCTCTGGGTGATGCCCAGAAGGTAGCCCGTACCGGCGATGAGGATGAAGAAATTGTAGCCCAGCATCACGAACCAGGGCGCGAGGTCACCCGCGAGGCGCGCGTGCGAGGTCCGCTGCACCACATAGAACGAGGTGGCGATCAGCACGTTGCCGCCGAAGGCGAAGATCACCGCCGAGGTGTGCAGCGGGCGCAGGCGGCCGAACGAGATCCAGGGCAGGTCGAAGTTGAAGGCCGGAAAGGCGAGCTGAAGCGCCGCGATCACGCCCACAAGGAAGCCGGCAATGCCCCAAACGACGGCGAAGATGGTACCCACCTTCACCACGTCGAAGTTGTAGTTCGGCTTGCCGTCGGCGTTGACCTGAGGCACGGACCCGGCCGGGCGCGCCATGTAGCGGTTGCCGATGGCGAACACCGAGGCGATGCTGGCCGCGGCGAACAGGTAGGCATGGAAGGCGTAGGCCGGCGTATAGGCCTTCGCGGCCACGATGATCGCGAAGAAGGCGAAGGCGGCAAAAACCACCAGCAGTCCGGCTTCGCCGAACCGCATGGCCTTCGCCGGCGGCCGGATCGGATCTTGGATTGTTGACATTTCAGAACCCCTCGCGCCGAGGCATGAACACTGCACCTTCGGACCCGCGCCGCACCATGCGCCGCAAGCCCGTTTTCTCCTTGATACAGGTCAAAGCTGCGTGAAGTGACGCGGTCGATGGGCGCTGCGACGGGCGGTCGCAACCGCCCAGGCTTAGCCGGCGGATTTCGACACGACATCCGCCGCGTTCGTCATGCCTTCACGCAAAGACAACTTGGCCGAAGGTCGAATGAACGCTCCGCGCTGCCACCTTTTTCCACAGGGCTGGCGTCGCTCGGCTTCGCTCACCTTTGCGGCGACGTGCCGCGCGGCATTCAGTCAAGGGTTTGACGAAATCTCGCCACGGCAATGCCCATGGCGAGAAACATGAGCGCCACCAGCGCCGCCGCATCCACGGTCAGGTCCGAGAAGCCCGATCCCTTCAGGAGAATCCCGCGCACCATGCGCAGATAGTGGGTGAGCGGCAGCGCCTCGCCGATCCACTGCGCCCACAGGGGCATGCCCGAAAACGGGAACATGAAGCCCGACAGAAGAATCGAGGGCAGGAAGAACATGAAGGACATCTGCACCGCCTGGAGCTGGTTCTGCGCCAGGGTGGAGAAGGTATAGCCCACCGACAGGTTCACGGTGATGAAGAGCAGCGTCGCCGCCGCCAGGAACGCGGCGCTGCCTTCCAGCGGCACGCCGAACAGCACCATGCCCGCGCCCAGGATCAGGACCGCCTGCACGATGCCCACCAACACGTAGGGGATGATCTTGCCCAGCATGATCTCCACCGGGTGGATCGGCATGGAAAGCAGGCTCTCCATGGTCCCGCGCTCGGTCTCGCGGGTCACCGACAGGGCCGTGTAGATGAGCATGGTCATGGTGAGGATGGTGCCCAGCAGGCCGGGCACGATGTTCAGCTGGCTGGTGCCGGCCGGGTTGTAGCGCCGGTGCTGCACGATCTCGAACGGCATCTCGCCCGCGGCATCGACGAATCTCTCGCGCACCAGGGCCGAGCTCACCACCCCCGCCAGCGCGGCGAGCGCGTTGGCCGAGCCCACCGGGTCGGTGGCGTCCGCCGCCACGAGGAGCTGCGGCTGGTCGCCGCGCCGCAGCGCGCGCTCGAAGCCGGCGGGGATCTCCACGAAGAACAGCACCTCGCCGGAGCGGATCATGTGCTCCGCCTCCTCCGCGCTTCCGGCCTCCTTCACGAAGGAGAAGAAGGCGGTGTTGCGCAGGGCGGCGAGGACCGCGCGGCTCGCATCCGTGTTCTCGTGGGCGAACACCGCCGTGGGCAGGTGGCGGGGCGTGGTGTTGATGGCATAGCCGAACAGGATCAGCTGCAGCAGCGGGATCATGATCATGGTGGCGAAGGTCACCCGGTCGCGCCGCAGCTGGATGAACTCCTTCACGATCATGGCGCCCACGCGCCTGAGGAAGCCGGCCGCCGCCGCGAGAGCCCTCATCGCAATTCATCCTTCGAGCGGCTCATGAGGTCGATGAACACATCCTCCAGCGTCGGGGCATCGGCGCGGATGACGAGGCGCGGGTCGCCGCGGAACCGCGCGAGGGCTGCCTCCAGAGCCGCCGGATCGCGGCCGGAGACGTGCAGCGCCGTGCCGAAGGGCGCCACCATGTCCACCCCGTCGAGGGCGGACAGCTCGCGGGCAAGACGGGTGATGTGGAGCCCGGCCTCGTGGCCGGCCTCGCCGGCGACCTCGACGACGACCGTGGCAAGGCCTGCGGCCGCGATCACGCTCGCCACCGTGCCCTGGGCCAGCAGCTTGCCATAGGCGATGTACGCGATCTCGTGGCAGCGCTCCGCCTCGTCCATGTAGTGGGTGGAGACGAGGACGGTGAGCCCCTCCGCCGCCAGATCGTGGATCTGCGCCCAGAACTCGCGCCGCGCCTTCGGATCGACACCGGCGGTGGGCTCGTCGAGCAGCAGCAGATCGGGGCCGGGCAGGATGCAGGCGCCCAGCGCCAGCCGCTGCTTCCAGCCGCCCGAGAGGGCACCGGCCAGTTGCTTGCCGCGGCCTTCCAGGCCCAGCCGCTGCAGCGCGGCGGCCGCCGCCGTCTCGGGCTCCGGAACGCCGTAGACGCGCGCCACGAACTCCAGGTTCTCCCGCACCGACAGATCCTGGTAGAGGGAGAAGCGCTGCGTCATGTAGCCCACATGCTCGCGGATGCGCCGGGCCTGCGTCAGGATATCCATGCCGAGGCAGGTGCCACGTCCGGAATCCGGTGTCAGCAGGCCGCACAGCATGCGGATGGTGGTGGTCTTGCCCGAGCCGTTGGGCCCGAGGAAGCCGTAGATCTGCCCGCGCATCACCCGCATGGAGAGATTGTCCACCACCCGCCGGCCGCTGAAGCTCTTGCAGAGGTTCTCCACCTCGATGGCGACTTCCGGGGCGGCGCGGGCAGGCGGAGCGCCATCCGGGCCGATTCCCTCCCCGGCGGCGGTCACGGCGTGCGCCCCAGCGCGACGTTCACCGGCTGGCCCGGCCGCGCCGTAGCCGGGTTCTCCGGGCGCGCCTCCACCAGATAGACGAGCTTGGAGCGCTCCTCCCGGCTGTAGATGATGGGCGGCGTGTATTCCGCCTGGGTGGAGATGAAGAAGACCTTCGCCGTCATGGGCGCGCAGCCGTCGCAGGTCACCGACACCGGCGCGCCGACGGCGACCCTCGGCAACGCCGCCTCGGGCACGAAGAAGCGCACCTTCACGAGGTCCGGCGGCAGCACGGAAACCACCGGCCGGCCTTCCGGCACCAGCTCCCCCACACGGTAATAGACGGTCTGCACCATGCCGTCCGCGGGCGCCTTCAGGCTGCGCCGGTCGAGCCGCACCTGGGCGGCCGCAAGGCTGGCGCGGGCGGCGGAGACGGCCTGCTCGGCCGCCTCGATCTCCTGCGTGCGGGAGGCGATGCGGGCGGCGGCGATGCGCTTGCGCGCCTCGTCCAGCGCCGCCTGGTTCTGGTCGAACTGGTGCTGGGCGGAATCGAGGTTCGCCTGGGAGGACGCCCCCTTCGGCACCAGCGTCTTCTGGCGCTCCAGCTCGATGCGGGACAGGTCGAGGGCGGCGGCGGCGCGCTGCTCCGCCGCCTGGAGCACGGCGATCTCCTCCGGCCGCTGGAGCGGCGAACGCGCATTGGCGAGCCGCGCCTCGGCCTCTTTCAGCTGGGCGGCCGCAGTGTCGCGGTCGGCGGTCTGCAGGTCGTCCTCCACCCGGGCGACCACCTCGCCGACCTTCACGATACTGCCCTCCTCCACCTTGAGCGCGCTGACGCGACCGGTCTCGGTGGGCCCGATGAACACGAGATCGCCCTCCACATAGCCGGAGAAGCTGTCGCCGGGGGCGCGGTCGCACCCGGCAAGGCCGAGCGCCGCGAGAACGGCGGCAAGGCGAAGGAAGAGAACAGGCTTGCGGTGGGATTTCACATATCTCTCCATCCGAGCCCGCGCAGCAGCAGGTCGCGGTGGGCCGCGAGGAACGCCTTTGCGTCGAGCGGGTCGAAGGCGCCGAACATGCCGTTCCAGATGACGGCCACGATGGCGGGCGAAATGACGAGCTGGGGGAAGCGCACCGCGAGGTCCGACGTGATCTCGCCGCGATCGAGCCCGCGCTGGGCGATCTTGCGCACGATGGCTAGGCCGCGGGACACCACCTCGCGATGGTAGAAGGCGGCAAGCTCGGGAAACCGCGGCCCCTCGGCGATCATGAGCCGCACCAGGGCTTCCGCCGGCGTGCCCATGACGCGCTGGGTGATGAGCACGATGAGCCGGTCGATGAGGTCCCGCGTCGAGCCCGGAAACAGGCCCACCACCGCGTCCGCGTCCGCGAGCACCGGAGCGATGTCCTGCTCCACGAGGCCGCGGAACAGGGCCTCCTTGTCGGCGAAGTGCAGATACAGCGTGCCCTTGGCCACGCCCGCGTGACGGGCCACGTCGTCCAGGCGGGCGCCGGCGAAGCCGTGGTCCGAGAACACCGTGAGCGCGGCGGCGAGGATCGCGCGGCGCCGTTCCGCCTTGTCCATGGCGGGGGCGCGGCGGCGGCGCGGCTCCACCCCCGCCGCCCGGCGGGACACCTGCGCCGGGATGTCCGGCTGCCGTCCGGAAGGGCGTGCCATATTCGCGGCCCTATAATGACTGACCCGTCAGTCATTATCACAGACGTTAACGCCTTCCAATCACGCCCCGTCGGATCAGGCGGGCAAGAGCAAGGCATTCCGGCGCGGCACCGACAAATGGCCGCACCAAAAGGAGGTAACAAAAAACCAGACTCATTAAGGTTAATAGAAGGTTGACGGCGCAAATGCGGCGCGCTTCGGGCATTATCGTTTCATTAACCCGGTCGGATAGCCCGCCATGCCGAAGCGCGTCTCGCCTCCTCGTCTCCTGTCAGCCCTCGCCGCGGCGCTCCTCTGCGCCGGCGTGAGCGCTGCCGCTGCTCAAGAGTCTCGGGGACAGGATGCGAAGGGACAGGGCACCCGGCTCGCCAATCTCGCATCGGCCTTCGCGCCGCGGCATCTCGCCGACGGCCGCGTCACCACCGCGCCGACGGGCTATGTGCGCTTCTGTGCCGAGCACGCCCACGATTGCGGGACGCTGGGCAGCGGCCTTGCCGTCATGAAGGTGGACCCCCAGCGCTCCACCGAGCTCGAGCGCATCAACCACACCGTGAACGAGGCGATCCAGCCCGAGACCGACCTCGACCATTTCGGGGAAACCGAACGCTGGTCCTATCCGGACGACGGCCGCGGCGACTGCGAGGATTACGTGCTGGAGAAGCGCCGCCGCCTCATCAACCTCGGCTGGCCCAGCTCGGTGCTGCTCATTACCGTGGTCCGGGACCGCGAGGGCGACGGCCACGCCGTACTCACCGTGATGACCGACAAGGGCGACCTGATCCTCGACAACCAGGAAACCGAGATCCGCGCCTGGAAGGATACGGGATACCGCTTCGTCAAGCGTCAGTCCCAGGCCGATCCGTCCATCTGGGTGACCCTCGGCGAAACCCGCGTGCCCCCGGTGGTGGGCGGCGGCCGCTAGTGGATCAAAGAGTTGTGGTTCGACCTGCTCGGACAACGCGTTCTCTTTCTTGAGTTTAGAGCGCGTTTCCTTTCTTCAAGTTCGGAGCAGATCCGCTCAGGTCCAACCAACCTGAACGGTGAGACGGGCCGGAACCGACGCCGCGGTTCCGGCCCGTTTGCCGTTTGATCGCGGTGCGCGGGATCAGTCGATGCGCTTCAGGCCCTTGGCATAGCGCTGCCAGTTGTGCTGGTAGTGCTCGGCGGTGCCCACGAGGCGCGCCGCCGTCGCCTCGTCGATCTGCCGCGCCACCTTGGCTGGCGCCCCGACGACGAGGGAGAAGGGCTCGAATGCCTTGCCCTCGGTCACCAGCGCCTTGGATCCCACAAGGCAGCTTGCGGCGATATTCGCCCCGTTCAGCACCGTGGACCCCATGCCGATGAGGCTGCCGTCGCCCACCGTGCAGCCGTGCAGGGTGGCCATGTGGCCGACCGTGACGTTGGTGCCCAGGGTGAGGGGAAAGCCGGGGTCGGTGTGGAGCACGCAGTTTTCCTGGATGTTGGAGCCCTCGCCGATCACGATGGGCTCATTGTCGCCGCGCAGCACGCTGCCGAACCACACGCTGGCGCCGTCCTTGAGGGTCACGTTGCCGATGATCACGGCATCCGGCGCGATCCAGTAGCGGCCCGAGGCCGGCAGGCTGGGCGCGACACCGTCGAGGGCATAGATGGGCATGGCGGTCTCCGGTCGGGAAAGGCTCCGGCTGCGTCACTATACCGGCCTCGGCCGCCATGCTAGGGTCCTGTCGCAACAAGCCGGAGCCATGCTGGCACACCACGCCGCCGCGCATTGCGCGCGGCCCGAAACCATCCGAAGCCCTGCGTGTCCATCCCCCCGCTTTCCCCTGACCAGGCCCGCCTGCTGCATGACGGCTACCAGGCCCAGATGCGCGGCCTCCTGGACGATGCGGCCCGCCAGTATCGCAAGATCCTCAAGCGCGTGCCCGACCACCCCGATGTCATGCACCTGCTCGCCATGGTCCGTGCGCGCCAGCATCGCGCCGACGAGGCCATCGCGCTCTACCGCGCCGCCGCGGCGCTCAAGCCGCAGGATGCCAAGCTCTGGTACAATCTCGGCCTCGCCTACAGCTCGGTCGAGCGCAACGGCGAGGGCGCCGATGCCTTCGCGCGGGCCCTTGCCCTCGATCCCTCGCTCCCCGAGGGGGCCGGGATGCTGTTCTCGGCCCGCCGCTCGGTCTGCGACTGGCGGGACGACGCGCAGCTCCTCGCAGCGCTCGCCCGCGCCGCCGACCCGTCCCGGCCGGAAGTCCCGCCCTTCTTCACCTTGTGGCTCGACGACCCCGCGCTGCAGCTGGCGGCCGCGCGCCGCACCGTGCACCGGCGCTGCGCCGGCATCGCGCCCCATCCCCT